>NZ_BAABJI010000001.1:1058121-1410828 GCF_039543225.1 Mucilaginibacter defluvii | reverse complement strand
CGGGTCGCAAAGGTACATCTTCTGTTTCACTCCAACAAGAAAAATTTTGTGAATTTTTCTTGCTTTTTCTCGTATCCGGACCGCTCTTTCAAGCCGCTCCTTCAATCCTCTTCTTTACCTTCGCCTAACTTTCAAATAACACTCGCTTTATCTATCAAAGCGGCTGCAAAGGTACGCCTTTTTTCTGCCCAACCAAATCTTAAGCCACTATTTCCCGCTTTATTCGTTTAAACATGCTGTACCTCAGTGAGAAAAAATTATAGCGTTGGACAAACAATTTAAAAATTCGAAAACAGCGAAGATCAAAAAGATTAGTTAAAATTAGCGGCTACGTATTATATGCAATATTCGAAATCGAACATCTCTTGTATCATAACCGAACATCCGTGAACCTAACTTTAATCAAAACACATTGTTTTACAATAGGTTACTTCAAAGGCACAAGTTTTGGCACTATTGAACCGCGCGGGCCATTAGAGCCGCATACTGTATAACAAAACTAAGCGCTACCCTATCATGATCAGAAATTTTATCAAAATCGCCTGGCGTAATATGTTGAACAACAAGCTTTTTACCAGCCTTAATGTGGCCGGGCTTGCCATTGGAATTTGCGTTTGTATCACTTTATTTGCTTATGTGTTTTACGAGTTAAGCTTTGACCGCATGTTCAGCAACGCGAAAAACATTTATCGCGTAAATATGCAAACCACCGCTGATTACAATTATCAGGTGTGGGCAAAGCTGCCAAATTCAGTTGGACCGGCAATGGTGCAAAACATCCCACAGGTTAAATCAGCCACGCGGCTTATAAAACATGACTTTGGCGCAAGTGTATCACTAAAAACTGATGATAAAAACTTTACTGAAAAGCGCCTGTACATGGCGGACTCTACCGTATTTAACATCTTTGATGTCAAATTTGTGGAAGGAAATGCCAAAACGGCTTTCGCTCAGCCTAAATCCATCGTGCTCTCTCAATCCGCAAAACAAAGATTATATGGAAGCCAACCCGCGATTGACAAAATCATCTATGTAAATAACCGCGACACGCTTCACGTATCCGGTGTTTATGCCGACCTGCCCACTAACAGCACTATAGACTGTAACATGATCTACAATATTATGGATACCTGGGCCGGGAAGGATGTTTACTGGAGCAACGCAAGCTACGAAACGTATTGCCTGCTGCAGCCCGGAGCAAATGTAGCCCGGGTGCAGCAAGAGGCGACTGCGTTAATAGATAAGAATGTAAAACCTGATGAAAAATATTTTCAGCAGTTTATTTTGCAGCCGCTGACAGACGTTCACCTTTATTCGGCCGATATACGCGAAGGTTACACGAGCCGGACAGGAGGCATCGGCATGGTTAAATCATTAATGTTTTTGTCGGCCCTGGTTTTATTTATCGCCTGCATTAACTACATGAACCTTGCAACCGCCCGGTCGCAAAAACGTGCAAAGGGCGTCGGTGTAAACAAGGTTTTAGGTGCCGGCACCAATAACCTGTTGGCCTTATTTTATACAGAAACAGCTCTGCTGTCATTAATAGCTATTGTAATTGGTTATACCGCGGCCTTCGCTTTAAAACCGACTTTTGAAAATATCACAGGTATCGGGTTGAATTCATCAGCCTATTTTTCAATGCCTGTGCTCACCGGTTTACTAATTACCTGGATAGTAGTTACGCTGGTGGCGGGCAGCTACCCGGCATTTTCAATGGCGAGAATATCACCACTGGTGTTAATGAACAAGCTAAAGCTTAAACATTCATTTGCTGATTTTATGCGCCGGTCATTGGTAGTGTTTCAGTTTGCATCGTCTATTGTGCTCATCATCTCTGTTATGGTGATTTACCAACAGATTCGTTTTATTAAAAACCGCGACCTGGGATACAATCCAAACGGTGTAGTAGCACTTGATATAAAATCAGCCCAGAACAGGCAACAGTTATCGGCGCTGATGAATGACCTTAGCAGCATGAGCGCTGTTGAAAGCTTTTCGGAAGTGCAGTCTATCCCGGGCGATGTGGAAAGCGGCAGGAGTGTGCGCAAAAACGCTAACGAAAAGGAGGCGATACCGGTGAAAACCTGCCATACGGATGCATCTATTGTAAAAACGATGCGGTTAAAATTGTTGGCCGGCACCACCCTGCCAACAGAAATTGCCAAGGGCGACAGCACTTGCTATTCCTTAATAAACGAAACGGTTGCGCGCTACCTGGGTTTTAAATCTCCGCAAGACGCCGTAGGAAAACAAATCCATAGCGAGATGGGGGCAAAATCAATTGTAACCGGTGTAGTGAAGGATTTTAATTACCAGTCGCTAAAAAGTGAAATAGGCGGTTACGTTTATTATAATATGTTGGGTGCGCCTGAATCGATAAAAACGCTCTTAATAAGATATAACACGAGCAACCTCTCCTCCTTTATGCAGCAATTGCAGAACAAGTTTAAAGCTGATTTGCCTAACTCGAGCTTTGAATACCAGTTTCTGGATAATCATATTGAAAGCATGTATGCTACAGAACAGATAATGTCGCGCACGGCTACCGTATTTTCTATCCTGGCAATTTTTGTGGCGTGCCTTGGTTTGTTCGGGCTTGCCGCTTTTATTGCCGAGCAACGTACCAAAGAGATTGGCATCCGCAAAGTACTTGGCGCAAGCATATCGGGCATTACAAGTTTGCTGACTACTGATTTTTTGAAGCTGGTTGTTATATCTATAGTGATAGCATCGCCGATAGCGTGGTACCTGATGAACAAATGGCTGATGGAATTTAATTACCGTATACAAGTAACCGCTTTACCATTTATAATAGCAGGTATTACGGCCATAGCATTCGCCCTGCTTACCATTAGCTCGCATGCGGTAAGGGCCGCACTGGCTAACCCGGTAAAAAGTTTAAGAAGCGAATAGTTCAGTTTAGTTTTTGTTATAAAGAGGTCGGCATTATTTACATGCCGACCTCTTTTTACACAAATTCGATGTCAAGCCATACTAATATCGCAATAAGTAAGTGTTGCCCGAATTGTGCTGAATCGAATGATCCTTTGTTTATAAAGTTTACCAAACTTTCAATATCTATATAAGCATTTGTAACCTTTTTCTCAGGTGTGTAATTTTATTGCTTTTACGCTAAAACCAATTACCATTAAAATGCCTTGCCTGATCTCTGATAAATTAAATCTAAAGGTGTAAACTAAACGAGGTTAAATAAACGCTGTTAATTAAATTAAACTATGACCATTCACTAACTCATTCCTTACCTGCTGCCTGGCCGCTTGCAGTGTGTTGCAATTACACGCGGCTGATCTGCCCATTAAAATTACCAAGCGGTATTTGAACCTGCCGGTATCGCAGGCGCAACAACGCAGCAACATGAAGTTTACCGTTGGTGGCAAAAAGGAGCGCGAGTTTAAGATACGCTTGGCCAGTGGCGAACCTGAATACTGGGTGTTTTGCGATGTAAGTAACCTGAAAGGCAAAACCGTTACCATCAGTTACGAAGGTGACAATGCAGGGCTCTCAAAAATTTATCAGGATGATAAAATTGCCGGGCAGGATTCCATGTACCACGAAAAGAACCGTCCGCAGTTTCACTTTACCACACGCCGCGGCTGGATCAATGACCCTAACGGAATGATATTTTACGAAGGCGAGTATCACCTGTTCTACCAGCATAACCCGTACGAACGTGAGTGGGAAAACATGTCGTGGGGCCATGCAGTGAGTAAAGATATGATACACTGGCAGGAGCTGCCCGTAGCGCTTAGTCCGGATGATATGGGCACCATGTTCTCGGGTTCGGCAGTTATTGATTATAACAACACCGCCGGTTTTAACAAAGGTAAACCCCCTGCCATGATTGCAACTTATACGGTTGACGGGCACAACAAGCAGGTACAGTGCATGGCTTACAGCCTTGATAAAGGCCGTACCTGGACAAAATATAAGGGCAATCCGCTGATTGATTCAAAAGAAAATGGAACAGCCTACAAGCGCCGGCCAACCTGTTCGGGCAGCATATAATTGATTATGACATGAACTACAACACGCTTAACGGCGTATTTTACTCGCCCGAAGACATGACCAGCATGGAACTAAGCGCTGATATTTACATTGACCGTACATCCATTGAGGTATTTATTGATAATGGCGCTTACTCCTACTCCATGCAACGCAAGCCGGATGCTAAGAACACCGAAGGATTCCATTTTTGGGGTAACAACATCGATGTGAAAATCTGGAAGTGTACACAGTTAAATCTATTTGGGATCAGGCTAAGAACTAATTATTTTAATGCTCATAAAATAATAAACAACCCCCTCCTTTTGTGCGGGTTGTTTATTTTACGCCTGTACAATACTTTAATCGGCAGTTAAAACTGACCATGAAAAGATGAGGTTAAATCCCTTATGATCATCTTTTCATATCTATAGCTTGGCGCATTTCTTCAATCTCCTCTTCCGAATACCCTTCAAGTCCGACACACATTACCCCTGTTTTAAATGATATTGTATTTTTAACCACATACAACAGGCGATTTGCAACAACTACCGCTATTTCAGGATGCAGCGGATTGCCGGTACCATCTTTTAAATCCCGAGCTCCGATTTTGTCAAAAATCATGCAGAGGTCTGTGTATTCGCCAGTCGTAAGTCGTGTTTTTTCAATCTTGACCGTACTTATATTTTGTACTGATGCAAAAGGTGATGGAGAAATTGTGTAGAATTTATTTGATTTATCAAGGCGCATAATTATTCCTTTTTCTGCAAGGAAATAAAAACCGGTGCGCATATAAGTAGAATCTAATAACTTATTATTTACTTTAATAATATTACTTTTTGCCGTACGCGTTTTTACCGTTTTTGTAGAGTTTAAAGAGCATGCACTGATAAAAATTAAAAATATAACAAGGCAATACCGATTCATGCAATTTCGAGAAGTTAATTGTATAATAATTATTATTTACAATAATAGTTAAAGCATTCCCGTATTCGACATAACTCATAATTGAAAAGTGCGGCTTAATAAGCCGCACTTTTCAATTTATCAATATCGAACCTTAATCTTCCGGCTTTTCTTTCGGGTCGGCCATTCGTACAATACGCGGTTCAAACTTTGCCAACACCTCTACCAGTTCGTGCTGCGCGGCCATAACGGTATGGATGTCTTTATACGCCATTGGCGCTTCGTCAATATCGCTACCTATCAGTGTAATCCGTTTATCAACTAGGTTGGCGGCAACAACGGCTTTATCTAATGTTTTAAAAGCTGCGCTGCGGCTCATGGCACGGCCTGCGCCGTGGCTTGCCGAGTTAATGCTGGCGATATTACCTTTACCGCGCACCAGGAAACCCGGCGTGCTCATACTACCCGGAATAATACCCAACACACCCTCGCCCGCCGGTGTTGCACCCTTCCGGTGTACCATTACTTCGGTACCATCGGCCAGCTGTTCTTTCCACGCAAAATTATGATGGTTTTCAACCATCGTAATTGGTTTAACGCCCAAAGCCCGCGCTATCTTATTATGGATTTCGTGGTGATTGGCACTGGCATACTCTCCGGCCAAATTCATGGCTATCCAATATTCCTGTCCTTCGTCTTTATCCATATCCAACCAGGCCAGGTGCTTCGCTTCAGCAGGGAGTTTAGTTTTGCTCATGGCAATACGGCTGTAATGATCAGCCACTGCCCCGCCAAAGCCGCGCGATCCCGAATGCGAAAGCAATGCCAGGTAATTACCGGCGGGCACACTCTCTAAAGCGCCTTCGGCTAAAATTAGTTCGCCCCACTCCACAAAGTGGTTACCTGTACCGCTAGTACCCAGCTGCGCATAAGCCTTATCCTTGAGGGAGCGGATAACTTTGGTTTCACTCCACGCCTGGCTGTCAAACAATGAGCTGTCAAAATACGATTTTGTGGTACATCCCATCCCGAAGTAGGTGTTATCCAGCAACATTTGTTTAAGTTTTTGGGCCTCAATATCAACCGTAGCTGCCGGCATATCAAAAATACTCAGGCACATACGGCAGGCAATATCTACACCAACAGCAAACGGAATAATGGTATTAGCTGTAGTTGCAAGTACTCCTCCTATCGGCAGCCCGTACCCTTGGTGGGCATCGGGCATTAAAGCGCCGGCAACCGCAATCGGCAGTTGCACCGCGGTACGCATTTGCGCCAAAGCGCCAACTTCAATATTTTCCAAACCCCAAACCTGGAAGTCGGCTATCTCTTCTTTTAACTTAAAGGTAACGCGTTCCTGCTTTATAAACTTGCCCTCTTTACGCAAAGCGATAACATCTTCAGCCAAATTTTTAAACTTACCGCCTTTTTTTAACGCGTAAGGCATAGGGTCGTCAATCAAGGCTTCAATGTTAGCCAGAATTTCAGGTTTACCCATAACATTGTGTTTAAGCAAACCATTGGCCACCCTGCTAAAGTTCACCAAAATATCCACCTCATTAATACCTAAAGCCTTTAACTCGTTGTTGCCAATTTTTTCCTTTTCCATAATAATTAAAATAAATGTGTCTCCGGGCTAAAACCCCTCTCCCAATCAGGAGAGGGGGCGTTGTGTGAACAGGTTCAGCCTTTTGACGATACAAAGAGATAGATCAATTACGCAGTGTATTTGCGCAGTTGATTATTTTTTTATTTTTTTTTCATAAGCTCCCTTTCGGGCAATCACAACCTTACGACAACACAAAAACTGCGCACGTGATGAGCTTCATTTAGCAGATATAAACCCTGAAAGTATTAATTAGCATAACCAGCGAATACGCTTTTTGTAAATTAGCTGCTAACATGTTGACAAACCCGCAAATAAATATACTTCGATACTGGCGCAACACACTGGCAGACTCGGCCAGAGTAGTGATTGAGGTAGACAAAACACTTAACCAGCGAAATGCTCAGATCGACATCATAAAAGGAATGATGGATATTAAACAAGCATCTGTTTTATTAGATGCTTTTGAGAAAAGGGTGAATGAAGATAAGGGGCGATCTGACCCGAAAGATGCCTACTGGGAAAAGATTGAAGAGGCACCAGTATTTCTTACTCCGTTTAGGGTAAGCCCTTTGCCTGAATACGCAAAGCTAACCGGAGAAAGAGGCATATTTTATCCATTCTGGATTAGGGCAGTGCTGACCAGGAATGGCAAGCTTAAACCGGACGAAGATACATTTCCATATATTCCCCGCGCCTATCTGGAACCCCAGGTTAATCAGGAAGTAAACTTTGTTTTTGCTGACGTTGACCGTATAGACGAAGCATTCGGGCGCCCATTTAACGGCCAGCCGTTATGGAAAGACTATATCGATTATATATTTTCTGCTTTCAAGGCAATAACGGGACAGAAACCAGAAACATACGGTCCCGAAAACTTTGCCGTTACCCAGGAGTATGTTATCGTGATAAACGATACTTTGAGCGGCCCCGCTGATGGCATCATTGGTTTATATGATTATATCATACAACAGAAAAAAGTCCCCGTAACTCTTGCTACACTCACGGAGCGACAAGAGACGCCGCTAAAATCCATACTTTCAGACAAAGAATTTGAAAAAGCGTCAGCCGCACACCTTGGACAAATGGCTTATGAGTTCCCATTGTCGAGATCGCAACGCACCAGTTTATATCATTATACTACACTAAACGAGGGCGATATTTTAGTGATTAATGGGCCACCGGGTACAGGTAAAACTACGTTGCTGCAAAGCGTGGTTGCTACCCAAGTAGTGCAAGCCGCAATTGCAGGGGGCGATCCGCGCATAATCCTGGCCTGCTCTGCAAACAATCAGGCGGTTACAAACATCATAGATAGCTTTTCAAATGTAAAACAAAAGAAAGGAACGCTTTATGAGCGCTGGCTACCTGATGTAAGCGGATTTGGCCTATACCTACCTGGAGCAACTCGCGAAGTACAGGCGAATATTCCGGTGATTAAACGCGTACAAGGCAGACTAACAGGTACACATACTGACAAAGAAAATGAAACTTATTTAGCTACAGCCGAGGCCTACTTTATTGCCTGTAGCGGGCAAACAGGTAACACACTTACAGCTATTATTGACAGCCTACAACAATCATTAAAAGCGAATCACGAATTATTAATAAAAGGCGTTGGTATTTGGCAAAGCTATCAGAAGTTAACTGCCCAGCTGCCCGAATTGAGCAACTATAGTTTGGATGCCCTGGAAAAAGCGATCACGGAGTTGGAACTGAGCTTCAGCAACTACCTGGATGCCGAATCGATCTGGATCAAGTTGTTTTTCTTCCTAAACTTTGTGAAGGAAAAACGGGCTACACGCGCCAAACAATTGTTCCGTAATTGTCCTATCGCTTATGAAGAGCTAGATTTTTATCAGGTTAAGTCTATTCAGCAATTTTTTGATCAAAAGATCAGCCTTATAAAACAAATCAAAAAAGCTCAAAACGATTGGCAGGCCTGGAAAACAAAGGCAAATGTAAATCATACGCCTGCCGAACCGGCCTTTAATGAGCAATTAGAAGTGGGCTTGAAATATGACATGTTCTACACCGCGGTACACTATTGGGAAGGACGCTGGCTAATTGCTACCCGATTAGCGCTGCAAGCAGACCGGCTGAGCCGCAATGGCGAGGCTGCTGCTAAAGAACGCTGGCAGCGTTTTGCCATGTTAACACCTTGCTTTGTTTCTACCTTTTACATGGCGCCGAGATTTTTCAGTTATTCTAGATTTATCCGGGTCGCTCCGGGCCAAAACATATGGGAAACGCCGCCCCTGCTAAACTTTATTGATTTGCTTATTGTTGATGAGGCCGGGCAGGTTTCCCCGGAAGTAGGTTCAGCAAGCTTCGCGCTGGCGAAAAAAGCATTGGTAGTTGGCGATATCCTGCAGATTGAGCCGGTTTGGAATGTTCCAAAAAAAGTAGATCAGGCTAACTTACACCGTTATGGAGTGATCAAAAGCTTAAATGATCAAAACGCTATAGATGATCTATACAGCAAAGGCTTTCTGTGCAGCTCTGGCAGTATTATGCGGCTGGCTCAAAAATCATCCTATTATCATCTCTATTCTTGGCAGGCACGCGGCATGTTACTTACAGAACATCGCCGCTGTTTTGATGAGATTATCAGCTATTGTAATGATCTGGCTTACGACGGACTGCTGGAACCCATGAAAGGCCCTGCGAAAGGCGGATTACTGCCACCCTTACAGTTTATACCTGTTAAAGGTAGTTCCATTACAAGTGGTACCAGCCGTGCCAATCAGGAAGAGGCAATAACGATAGCCAAATGGATAGCAGACCATCAGGATGCTTTAGTCAACCATTATCGAATGCCGCTTAAAGATATAATTGCCATAGTAACACCGTTTACCGGACAGAAATTTATGCTGCGGAACACATTACGAAAGACGGGTGTTAACATGAATGGCCTTACCATTGGTACCGTTCATGCTTTACAAGGCGCTGAAAGGCCTGTAGTGCTTTTTTCGGCTACTTATGGCTCAAACGATCAAGGCAGAAGCTACTTCTTTGATGCGGGGCCAAATATGTTGAATGTAGCCGTTTCAAGGGCTAAAGAAAATTTCATCCTGTTTGGCGCGCCGGAGATATTCCAACGTTCGGGCAAAAGCCCGTCTATGCAGCTTTTCCGGCATATTCATGCGGCGGTTTAAAAAGCATCTTGCCAGAAACAGAAAAGCCTGCAATTAAATGATTGCAGGCTTTTTGTTCTTTAAATAAACTTAGCGGGGATATAGGGAGTTCAATCGAACAGTTAATTCCATTTTTGGCGTTTTTGGAAGACTCGAAAATTAAGTAATTAAAAATGGCATTTAATAATATCGATCTCTTGTAACTTATGGAATGAAAAGGAGGCGTTATCAAAATCGTGACGCCTCCTTTATTTATTGAACTGCATGTAACCTATCCGGCTAAGGTTACCCTTGCGGAGGAAAGGGGTCATTCCCGTAAGAGTTTCGATCCCTTATTTGGCCATTTGGTCGGTGAATTAGCATTTCCGAACCTTGATTAATGGCAATTGTTCTCGCGACTTGAATTGCTTCTGCCTGTGTGTCTGCAATCCTTGTAACTCTGCTGTTTCCAGCTCCACGCACCGCCCAACTCCCGTTATGCGGTACAACATGTTGATTTTTACCCATTGTATTTAATTTAAATTTTTAGCGTTGTTTTAATGCTTTTAATTGCTGAAACTAACTTGCCCCAAAAGGTGGCTATCCAGCTCACATTTTTCACTTCAAGTGGTAATTCATCTACTGTTTGCACTTGAGGCTCTAATCTATTAGTTATGTCCTTGTAGTATTTGTTTTTAATTGTTCTATCGGTGAACCTCCCGTCAGAAACTTGTTTGTTCGTCCAATTTCCTGCATGGCGAATCTTGTTATTGGTTATCCAATAATGTGACCGGCATGGAAAGCTCCAATTACCAATTGATGGCAATAAGGAAACGGAGTCACCATAAAATCTTAGCTCCCAGTCGGTAGGAGAAAATGGTGTAATAACTTCATTGCCACAGCCACAAACACATTTATGTATCGCTGTTCGACAGTCAATCGATATGTAAAGAGTTCCGTTATCTAATAATTCCGGAATAAACTCAACAAACTTAATCTGTAGTGTCTCCATTTAAAAGTTGTCCTACGTTTATAGAATAAGAACTTTGATGTTCGTGGATCAGATCTTGATAAAAACCAGTGAGTTTTTTCCACTTAATTACCGCCATAACTGCGTTTAAAGCATTGAGGTCTGCAATTTGGATATTCGTCACATATTCATTTTGATCTGTATCCTCCTGAGCTATTCGCTTTTCAAGATGATCATTCTTTTGTGGTGTTCCTGTTGTAGCCCGGACAATGCCTATGAGTTGGTCATCGACGAGCGTTACGCCAAGACCAACATCTATGAAGGGTATTTCAAATTTTACCAGTTGCTTAAGAATCTCTTGCCTAACAGAATTCTTATCTACACAGATAAACACAAATGATAGATCCTTGATCAGCGATATATTATCTTCGTTTACATAAGTGACGTGCGATACAATTCCTCTATGCATATTCGAATAAATACGTTGAAAGTATTCACTTTTCTTTTGCTTACCTGTGAGCGATTCTATGGAGGCAGCACCTGGCGATCTAAAAGCGTTGTGCTGTGAGAAATCGTCAGCATCAAAAAGATGGATCTCTGTTACAGGTGTTTTACTGACCAGGTCTAAAATATAACTACCTGTTCCGCCTAAACCAATTATACCAACCTTCTGACCTTTAAACTTCTCATTGATCTTAGTGATATTGGCTCTGCTCGAACTGGTATCAAAATAATTAAACACGGTATCCTCTTCACTATCAATGACCGGATAAAAATTATAGGCAGTAACATCCGGAACTATTGAACGGGCTGGAATGGACAATAATGATATGTATCTAGAGAATTTATCATAGTAATTGTCGTAATAACCAGTTGAGGGTTTACTTGATAAAAAATGATCACCTATCAGTTCTCCGACCAGCGCTTGGTGCGGGCTATTGTTAACGATCTCTATTTGCTCACTACCATCCTTGTGACAAGGCTTCTCACCCATAAAATAGATTGCGTGGGTAGATGGTTTTGCTGTTTTCCCACCCGATAGGGTCAATTCACTTATCAACGTACCAATTTTAACTTCCTTTTTTTCGTTAACGTAAGGTATATGGTGGATACAAACGTATCCACCATATATTGCCAACGACAAGCCTTCATCCCGAAGTTTTTTCAGGTCCGGACTAAGATTTATCAGTTGCTGTTGCATTAAATATCATTTTATTGGTTACATAAACGAAGTCGCCTTTACCCATTTCCCCTTGTGGGTTTTGTTTCGGCCCTTTTAAATACGTGACCGTATAGGCCTTGTTATTATTATGTACGTTGCCCTCTGCGAGTGCCACGACTTCTTCAAAAGAGATCGTATTTTTCGACCAAGATCTTTCTCGACCGTTGACGATAATTTTGATTTCGGCAGGTATTTCTTTTGAAAAGAAGTGCTCAATTCCGGGACGAGCGAGATCAACTTTCGTTTCGTTATCAATATGTTCGTCATTCCATGGTTTTTGAATACTTAAAAACAGATCGTCCTCTAATGAAATGTTACCAAGCAATTTAACCTCTTTGCCGGTTACGTACTGCTCATACCACTTAAACTTCTTATCGTTGATGGTCAGCCACAAAAAGTTTTTGAAAAAGAAACGTTCAATGCCGGGCCTTGCTAAATCAACCAGGTCATCATCTCCGATGAGTTCGTCCTCCCATGGTTTTACAATTGATAAAAATAGATCGACATCATCTCCGGCATTCACTAATGCTTTTACTTCTCTGCCAGAAATATACTGCTTACGCCATTCGAACTTTTTGTTTTCGATGACCAGCGATAATAGTTTTTTGGCAGTTGAAAGGTCTGCCCCCTTTTGATTATCTTCCATATTCGTTGATTTAAATATGAAGCAAATATACATCGACTGCTAAATATATCAAGCAAATGCGTTATAAATATTTGATAAATTTAGCAAGTGCTTGATTGATAGTTTGATAAATTTAGCAATGCTTGATTTTTAGCTTACTAAAATTAGCACTTGCTTATTAAATTAAGAGTTTATAACTTTGTATGGCTATGGAAACTGAAAAAAAAACACTTGGAAAAATCTTAAAAGACGCCAGGGAGCTAAAGCGCCTGTCTTTAAGAGAACTTGAGATTCAGTCCGGAATATCCAATGCTTATTTGAGTCAATTAGAAAATGATAAAATAAAGAAGCCATCAGCAAATACTTTATATCGACTGGCGGAACTATTTAACATGAACTTTGACGACTTAATGGTGTCTGCTGGTGTTGTTGAAAAGAAAAGCGATTCGACTTTTAGTACAGGTAGCTTTGCATTTTCGTCCGCGACCGCTGATATCACCGCTGAAGAACAAGAAAAGCTTATCGAGTATCTAAAGTTTTTGCGTCATCAGAAAAATGATAAGTGAGAGAAAGAAAAACGATGTTGAGAAAGTCGCATTTGACGCCTTACATAAAAGTAAGGCGTTCGGGGTTTTCCCCACGCCAGTTGACAAGATCTTAGCTTATGCAGACTTAAAGATCGATTCGTCCGTCGATCTCAGTGTCGTTCCGTCAAACTTTTTTGCACGACATAGTTTGGCATTGAAGAGAGGGTTGGCCAAGATCAGGGGTGTATTAGATCGCCGTGAAAAAGTTATCTATCTCGACCTTCAGCAACATGAATCTAAGCAGACCTTTGTGAAGTTGCACGAGGCGGGGCATGAACTGTGTGGATGGCAGGCTAACATGCTTAAGTTTTTGGATGATGATGAAACCTTAGATCCAGATATTAATGATCAATTTGAAGCTGAAGCGAATTACTTTGCTTCCTCTGCACTATTCCAGTTAGATATTTTTAACGATAAAGTCGGCGAATACCCTCTGGAATTAGCCACCTGCTTACATCTAAAAAAGCTGTTTGGGGCTTCATTTCACGCAACTATCCGGAGATATGTTGAACACTCTAAAAAAAGATGCGCCTTGTTGGTACTCAACAAAGAGTCCAAATCACCGTTCGCAGCGCAATGCCTGAGTATTCGTAATTATTTTCAATCGCCATCATTTACTCAGGAATGGGGCATGATCGAGTGGAATTCAAATTTTGATTTTGATGTACCTTTCGTTCAAAACTTTTTGTCAAATAGAAAAATGGCAAAAAACGTTTTGACGATCGATACGCAAACCGAATCGATCACCTGCGACTATCATTATTTTGACAATACTTATAACGTATTTGTATTCATGTTTCCCAAAGGTGAAGTAATCAAATCGCGCACAAAGTTTGTGATAGAGGCCTGATGAATTTCTCAAATCAAGCAGCCTCTTCTCTACTTTTCAGATCGTACTTACTTCCGAATTCGTTGACAGTTTCATTAAATACGTCAATCTTATTTTTTGAATCAATGATTTCAATTATAACAGCATAACCCTGTTTGTATTTCTCTCCAATCGGTCCACGGGTAAAAAGTCTTAAACGTAGTTCCCAATAACCACATAAGAACCCTCTTGAAAATTCTTTTTCAAATTGTAAAATAGGATTCCATGGCAAATTGTATTTATCGGCTGTCGGTACGGTGATCTCTTTAAAACCTGTATTATGGGCTTTATATAAAGTCGCACTAATCCTCGCCATACTATACTCCATATCATTTGTCGGATTGACTTGCGGGTCAAATACAATCGTTATTTTAATTTTTAGTTTAGCGTCAGAACGTGTTTTGAAAATGCTCGGAATATGAAACCCAACATACTGATATCTTTGTTGATCCAATACGCCTTCAAAAAAATAACTGAAAGTATTGGGTGCGGATGATATTGAATTTTCAATATGCGGTTCGCCAAAACCGGTATAAAAAGTATGGGGGTTAAGTATTGTGCTTGGAATACTTCTTTTTTCAGCGAAATGGAATAAAAGGGCCTTAATAAGGTTGGTCGTTGCATCTGGAAAAGCATCCATTAAACGCACAACGAATTGTGAAATGATAGGAGCCGAAAAGCTAGTCCCAACATCTACAGCAAGGTGGTCGCCTTTATGGTTAATTCCATAGCTCGACGTTCTGGGGTTGGAAGTATACCCCTTCACTAAATTTCCACCATGACAAACTATCTCAGGCTTAAGCCCTAAATCTGCTCCAGGGCCAATCCTTGAAAATGGCGAAATTTCATCTTTAACGGCGAGGCAATTTGTATTAACGTATTTAGCGATTGATCCCACGGTTACTGCAAGCAAAGCTTCAGCCGGAGCCCCTAATCTTGAATCTTTATGAGAAAAATGATCATGAGGATAGTTACCAAGCGGCGAATTAATATTGCCGGATGCCACTACAAATATGACGTTGTACGTTTTAGATAAATAATCAATTTGCTTTGCAACCTCAGAAAATTCGTGATCGTTTATAGACTCGGGTTTACCCAAGGATAAGTTATAGACTTTAATATCTTTGTAGTGTTTCTTGA
Organism: Mucilaginibacter defluvii; assembly: GCF_039543225.1. Taxonomy (NCBI): domain Bacteria; kingdom Pseudomonadati; phylum Bacteroidota; class Sphingobacteriia; order Sphingobacteriales; family Sphingobacteriaceae; genus Mucilaginibacter; species Mucilaginibacter defluvii. Next base: position 1,395,783 of record NZ_BAABJI010000001.1, on the reverse strand, counting down.
CAACCTGACCAATCACATTCACCAAAAAATCGTCTGTCGGACCGATACTTCTACCCCTTGCATCGTTGCCGAATACCGTGACATCCATTACTCTACAATAGGGCATCAAAGTATTTGTTGTAAAACAAATGTCTATCTCATCACCATATAGACATCGACTTGCAACAAAACTCCCGTGATCTGGGTCAATATCAACAGCTCGAGCAGGCAAAAATCTCAAATGGCTTGTTATTAAATTCTGAAAGGGTACTGCCGATGCCTGAATTCCTGAATCAATTATTGCGACAACAGAATCTGATATTGCCGCGTTAACCTTCAGACTGCTGGGCAATGGTAAAACTGGCACTGATCGTTTAACGTAAAATGTGGAATTTATTTCAACCTTATTGACGGTCGAATAAAAACTGGCTATCTTTTTGATCGTAGCATACTCAGCGGAGCAACTAACTATTGGCCTGCCATTAGGGAATATTTGAGATTCGGTTTTTACCCCAGCTTTTATAAAATCTGATTCAATATTATTGAGGATAAGAAATTTTTCTTTCTGGGAAAGATTATGATGCAAATAGATGATCACGTCCTGCTTTGAGCTGCCTTTTTCCAAAGCAGCCATTTTATCATCTACTTTAACTTCTTCAATATCTTCAAGAATAGCCAAATTTGTTTTGCCGGGATGGTCGGGCTCAAAAGTATATTTTGAGATTTTCTCAGCGAGTTGATCGAATTTGTCCTTTGAGATTTTAGCAAGACAAGAGTTAATATCAGCTTTATTAAGGCTTATAATTTCGAAGCCCAAATTCTTCAGCTTCAGTTTCTCACTTTTGATCGGAACCTTCAATGGAGAGCGGATATTAACAAATAAATTCTTACTAAAATCAAAATCCTTTTTTACAGACAAGGATGCTTTGACTAACGTTGTTCTTTTCAAAAGATATTTACCATGACCAATTTGATCATCTCTCTTAAAAGTAACGCCACCACCATGAGGCTCAACTTGCTCGAAACGCAAATTTTCCACTGGAATTTTGAAATGTTGTAAAGGCGTGTTAAGGTTCAAAATGAAATAGGTTTATCGACGAATATAACATTTCCTTGAATTATAAATATAATGGCAATAAATTTTCTTCTTTTAGCATTTGATTGGACAGGCATAATCGAGACAATTAAATGCTCCCACGTTTTGGATCAAATGCGGAGACGGTTGCTGAATTTGACTAATTACGCTTTCTTGATCACTAAGTGCGACAGTCCCGGATCACTCAGCAACCTTTCCATTTCCGTCTCGATAATATCCCGCACATCCTGTTTGATCTGCAAATAATTCCGCTCAATGATGCCTGCACTGACCTTCCGTACTTCCGGCAAGGGCAGGTAACCATCGATCTCCTGTTTCAGGGCCGCATGATCATTGACGATCTCGCTATGGAAAGCCTTGAGTTCGATCTTTTCCTCCGGGTTATCCGCCACCATGCCCACGAACTCGCCCGAACTCAAGGCGGCTATCCGTGAGGCAGGCACCGCAGCCTCCAGCTGCTTAGAGCGGCTGATGGACGTATCGCTGCGGTTGATGGATAAACTTTCACGGTCCTGCATAATGCGCCCGATCTTTTCCGACACGGATTTCGCCGTATCGCCTGAAACCTGGCCGACCGCCATATTGCCCACGATGTTCATGATCACATCCGCCTGCTCGCGCCCGTAATCCTTGCGCAGCTGGCTCGCATCCTGGATGCCCAGCGTCGTCGCGATCAAGTTGCTCCGGCCCGTAGCGATTGTGGGTATGATGTCCGTGGTCAGCGTCGGGAACTCATCAAAGACCAGGCTGCATTTCAGCTTGTTCTTTTGATTGATGATCTTCAGCAAGCGGTTCGTGAACAGCGACAGCACCGCGCCATAGACCTGCAATTTTTGCGGGTTATTACCCATACAGACGATCTTCGGCGCTTCCGGGTTATTGATGTCTAACGTGAACTCACTGCCCGACAACACAAAGTACAGGGACGGCGAAGCCACCCGCGCCATCGTGATCTTCGCCGATGCGATCTGTCCCTCCAGCTGCTCCACTGCATCCCGCTTATAAGCGCTGATAAAAGGATTGATCAGCACATCGATCTCCTGCTGGGTACCCAATACCGTGAACAGGCTGTCATAGTCCATTTGCATCAGTTCGATCACATGCGGCAGCGTACAGAACTCACCATCCTTGTACTTGCGCAGGTACCAGATGATGGCCGTCAGGAAATTGATCGGCGACTCCACAAAGAAGTCCCCCTGTTTCTTTACCCATTCCCGGTTCAGCCCCAGCAGGATCGTCCGTGCCGACTCCACCGCATCCGTCAGGTCCAGCATCGCCGACGGGTTCAGCGGGTTGCAGCGGTGCGTGCGTGACAGGTCATCGAAATTGATCGAATAAAACTCCGGTACCACCTTATAGTTATCCTTATATTTCAGCCAGGTATTGTAAGCGATGACCGCCAGGTCCGGCATTTTAAAGTCATAAACGAACATCGCGAACCCCTTACGGATATGCTGCGTGATCACATGCCTTATCACGAAATAGCTCTTACCCGAACCCGGTGAGCCCAGCACCAGCAAAGCCCGGAAAAGATTGATAAAGTTGATCCAGGAACGGTGCCATTTGCCCTGATAGGAATACCGCGCCGGCAGGTTTACCGAGAATTCATTTTCCAGCAAGCGCTCTTCCTGCGGAAAGGCTTCCTGATCACGGTTAAAGATGTCGCCCTTCAGCTTATCCCGGATGATCTTAGACAGCATCGTGCCACCGCTCATGAACAGCAAAAAGCCCAGCCCCGTCAAAGCCATATAGCCAATAGCCACCGCCTCCAGATGCCCGGTGATCAACAGCACGAACCAGCTGGCAAAATAGAAGACCACCCCCGTGACCATATACCACAGCGCCACCTTCACCGTCTGCTGCTCATCCTTCTTCCCGCGAACCCCGATCAGGGCGATAACCAGAAAGCCAAGAGCAATTAATTTAGGCTTTAAAAAACTATTAAAAAGACCCGTCTTCCCAACATTCAACAACAGGCGGTCAGTCAGCCCGGACACCCAATGCCAGTAGGCGAACGCCCCATAACACACCACATAAAAATGCAGCAGCAACAACACCATACTGATCAGCCTGGTCATGTCCAGGATCTTGCGCATCGCCTGATCGTTCTCTCCGGTCTGCATAAGACATACTCCTCCCAGGCCTTGCCAAAAGCAAAGCCGTTTCTAATCGTTCCACAATAGATCTTTTGCTCAGATCAGCCCGCCGAAAGGCGCAGCTTCTTCTTTTTCTTCTTCCTGGTATTCCTTAGGTTCCAATCCATGGAAGCACCCTGATTCCCGGTATCTAACAATGCCTCGAATACACCCGGCGATCCCGTTCTTTCAGCCCCGGAGCCATCAAAATTCCGGTGAGTATTACGCTCCGGCCTCCCGTTCGCGTGACCCTTTTGCGCCACCCGCTCAGCCCCTGGCCCGTTTTGTTTTTTCCCCTCACCAGCCACCCTGTTTGTACAGCGTTCCCTTATCGCATTCGCACTATAAGCCTTGCCCAACGCACTGCCGTTAAAGACACATTTCGTCCGGTGGTCCACATACGTTACCCCGAAGATCAAACCATCATCATTCCGCCGCAACACCATATCCACGCCTTCATGTTGCAAGGCAGCGACCAGCCCTTCGATACTTTTATCCCCGCCTAAAAAATACCGGTCGACCAGGTTCTTTAACCGCGTCCGATCACCCGCGTTCTCTTTCGCCGACCGATTCGCCGCAAACCTTTCCGACAGCTTTTTCAGTGTTGGCTTATCAAAGAACAGACTTGCCTTGATCGGAACACCCACCTTATTACCCTGCTCATCCAGCACCCGGTAGACCAAACCACTATGCCTGAAGATCCTGGAATTTTCTTCGCCCCGGTCAGCCACGATGTTGTACTGCCGCAACACCGCATTCAGCTCCGAAAGCGTCGCGTATTTATATTGCGGCAGCACCTTGACCAATACATTATTGATCGCCTGTTTCGTCTCCGCTTTACCGTAGATGACCCGCGCCGCGTTGACCGGCTTCAACCGGAAAACATCCTGCAGCTGCTGCTTACCCGCCTCGACCAGACCATACATTTTTTCGATCTCCTTTCGTGCCGGTTCAGACTTATCGCGACCCAGATAATTCATGCGGATCGCCTTACCATCCGCCTTGATATTCGTCGTCACCAAATGCAAATGCGGGTGACCCGCGTCCTCATGTTTGTACAACAAATAAGGCTGACCGCCGAAGCCGATCTTCGACAAATAGACCTCTGCTATCTCCTTGTATCGTTCATCCGAAAGCTGCTCCGACGGGTCGAAATTCAGCGACACATGCAAACAATTATGCTTCGTCCGCTGGTTCAGTTCCGCCAGCATTTCCAGTCGCTGCAACTTCTGGTGAAAGTTCAGATGTTCCGGCCCGACCGGGTAATAGCCGGCTTCTAAACACACCGCCTGCCCGTTCTTTACCTTGTGCTCATTATAGTTGAGCGCGATGCGCAAATGCTTCGATTGATGGATCACCGCGACCATAACTCGACCAGGCTTTTTACCCGCAACTCCACATTCCCCACCACCGAAAAATAGTGCTCCTTATCCTGCTCAAAACGTTCGATCCAGCGCTGCATCTGCGGCGCATGATCCAGCGTATGCAGCCGGTGCACCGCCTGGTTAAAATTCACACCGATCGCATTCAACTCGCGGCGCAACAACACCAGTTCTTCCAACAATTCATCCTGCGATTTATTGCGTGTATAGACCGTGAACTTCCGCCCGAAGATCAAGCGCCGCACAAATTCAGACAGCTTGCGCACCGTCGAGTTCTTCCAGTTCTGCTCCATTTCCGTATACTCATCCGTCGTCAACCGCAACGTGATACGCCGCTTCCGGCCCGTATTTTTTTCTCCCATCACTCATCCTTTCCAAATGAAACCTATGGTCAACAAAAACGCATGAACACCAATTCCCCCAGCGCCCCCGACTTCGGAGAGGGGCGCTTTTCCCCATTGTTGTCAGACAATGGTACATCTTGCCGATCGCAAACCGGCGATCTGACGGCTTCTCCCGGTGAGGGGAAAAATTAAATAGCAGAACCACCGTCAACACAAAACGACCGAACCCAATACCATCACCGGACCGGCGCAAGCCCCATCCGCTGACGGATCTGCGGTGTCTCGCCCTTGCGCTGCAGCCAGTCGTTCAGATCCTTGAAGCGCTCATAGAGTCCGCTCTCGTCCACAAAACGTTTGTCAAGCGATAAAGCATAATCCCGGTAAGCCAGGCCCGTCACATCCCGGTCGAGCCACAGGTGTACCTGCTCATGCGTATTCAAAAAAGGCAGCGCCCGGTCGAACAGACCCGCACCGTTCAGCACCACGACATCTGCCGAACGCGGATCTACGTAAGGGTTCAAAGCACGCCAGGAAAGGAAGTCCATAAAACCCTCGAAAACATGCGCCGAACGCGCCCCGTAACTGAAGGTCGAGATGTCTTTCGGCGCACTGCTTTGTTTGAAATTCTTATTGCGGATCTCCCAGCCCCCGGCATCATTTTTAAAACCGATGCCATAGTAAGAGCGCCCCGCAACTTCGTACCCGATCTCCTTGCAATAAGCATCCGCCACGGAGACCGGAATGCTCCTTTCGTGCAGGTAATTCTTGAGCGGGTAAGCATACAAAGGCTGCACGGTCCTGACCTGTAAGCGGTGCGCTTCCCTGACCTCCGCCGGGAACCGGTCCGGCCGAAAAGTTTGCAGCGTATGCGTCGAAAAATTACGGTTCAATATCTCCAGCACCTCCGGGATGTCGCTCGTATAATAACGCAGGAAAAAGTCCACCGGGTTACCGCCCGCAGCCAGCCCGAAATCATACCATTCATTGTTCAGCCGGTCAACGTGGAAGCTGGCCGTATGTTCCTCCCGGAACGGTGACAGGTACCACCAGTCCGTATCGTTCTTTTTACGCGCCACCGGATCATGCCCCTGTAATTCCAGGAACAGGTTAAGATCGATCTTCCGCAGGTCCTTCACAGAGAAATATTCATCGCTCATATCCATCACACATGTCCTCCATATTTGTCAGAACCAAAAGTAGAACCCCCAAACCACATTCACCTATCCTCCCCAATATCTAATGAGGATCGTTTCAAAAGAACCAGCGACCTTTGAGCCATTAGTTAACCTTAAAATTTTACGACATGGGAAAAGATGTGTTAGGAACGGTCTACGAAACTTTGTTATGTAGCCCCGGGATGAATGAAGCCGTAAAGATCGATCTGAAGATCAGCCGGAAAGCGATCCTGCTGTTGAGCAGCCTGATCGAAAGTGGTGCCGGTGATGATGGTAATGTCCCTGGTCTACTGGGACTGATACCACCCGAAGATCGCGAAGAATTGAAAAGTTTTGGCGACGAATGCCTGAAAAAAGCCGGGTTGAAAGAACTGAGCGAAAAAATAAAGACCCTCAAAAACTGACCATAAGGCCGGGATAGACCGGCCTTATACTACACCCGTATTTTCTTCAGGAAAGTTCAAAGGCAGTAATTCGGTCAACGACCATTTGGGTTGACGTTTGAGCGCGGCATTCATTGCAGCATCTACGTCACCATACAGCAGGTCTGCAAAACCACCGTTGATCGCGATCCGGTCAAGGGCCGCTCTCCGTTGAGCGAGGTCTATGAAAAACTTTTGGTGCCTCATATCGCCCTGCCGCATCAGGTCAAAGGACCTACGCAAAACATTCAGATCATAAGTGTCGATCAATTTCTCCATCTCTGCTGCACACTCAGCCATCGCTTCCTGATCCCTTAAAAAATGCAGGATCTCGTAACGCGTGCGCAGGCTATTGAATTGATTTTCCCGGTGCTGGAGCCGGTCATAGTTTACCGTGATCTTATCCACGTCCTGCAAAAGGTTACGTAAGAACATAGTATCATGTGCAGAAAGCGTTGCCCCAAAGCCCTGGAATTCTCTGACCCAATTATTGAAAGCATGATAATGATAGATCTTTCGGAATTGCCATTCGTTCTGCTCCATCATCAAATTGCTGATCGCCAAAAAGTTCTGATGCTTTAATGCATAATCATGGAGTTGTTTTATCTGCCCTAAAAATTGCGTATCAAGATCGATCCATTCTTCAGTGAGCACGTCCCGATAAACATCTGTTTTCCGGCCTAAGGTATGTAAGGCATTTTTAGCCAATTCATGCAATAATAAAGTAGCTTCCAAATTCAGAACTTTTGCATAGGCCACCACCCGCATATCATGAAAGTCAGGGTGCTTTGCGATAATTCGCATCGCCTCATCATAGAACATCCTGATCCGCCGGCCCTGGTCGGGGTCATCGCTTTCAAAGAACCGGTCGGTCAAATGCTCCAATTGTAAAAAAGTACCCGCATGCTCGTTGGAAACCAATCTTGCCTTTTCTTGGCGGAACACCTGCTGATCCACCATTCCCAGCAAATATTTCGCATGCAGCAAGGTATAGGACAACATATTGCTGTCTTCGGGATGCAAAGTATCGATCTCACTGACTGCCAGTTTGAGCAATTCAACAGCCTTGAACAGGCTTGCCTGATGGTAATACGCAATGCCGCAGATCATATTGAACTGGGCTGAAGCCTTGTTCCTGGGGTGCGTTCGCTGCTCAATTTCAACTACCTGGAAAAAACGATGGCTGTTCAGCAAGTGTATGCCGAACTGTTCGATGAAGGCGATGTTCTGTTCGACGCTGTAAACATCCTGCAATTCATCGATGACCAAACCGCCGGGGCGGGGTTCGTTTCCCGAACCGGACCGCCAATGCAGGTTCAGCTTCTTCAGTAAGGTGCCCGTCTCGAAAGTCTCTTTATAGATCAGGTCCAGTTGCGGCTGATCCAGCACTTGCCTGAATTTTACTTTATAGGTTTTGGGCAACTGGTCAGGGTGATATTTTTGTTGCAATTCCCGATATACTTCGGCGACGGAAATGATATAGAACTGATCGCCGGGAAGATCATATAGGATATAATAGCCTGGCAATCCAAAGTTCAGCAGATAATTGAGATTACTGACCGCTATCGGGTATGGAACCGATCCGTCCTTTTGCTTTTTAGCCGATTCAGTAGACTTCAACTGGATGGCAAAACGGAAACCGGTATATTCCACGCCCTGTTTGATCTCACCAACTACATCAATACCTTTGTCCCGCTGTTGCTCCGGCCGGAGTTCAAATACCTCCGGGTCAAAAAGCAGCGCAAGCCGGTTGCGCGAAATGGTCTCTAACGTTTCCTGGCGGCTGGAACGGGGTAATTGCAGGTTTCGTTTCATCCTTAGATCCAATATTTTGAGCGTTAACGCATCGAGTCGATCTGCCGGGTAATGAGCTTCGCCAAGTGTTCTACCCACTGCGTGGCTATCGCCCGGATATCTTCGCCGGTGATCTCCGCATCATACAATTTCTTATGCCATACCGGCCCGTGATGAGCAGGCTTGAAAGATAAACTATAATCATCAAAAAGAACGTAAAGGTCAGCATAAATATCAAAAGCATCGACACCTGCTTTCTTAAAGCCACGTAGAATAATATGTGAACCGATCTCTGAGACATTCCCCTTTAAAACTGCCAACTCGATGTCCGCGCTGGTATAAAACCCGAATGGGCGGCGATCGATCGAGGAAGAGGTCTCGTAGGAATTGAACAAGGGGTAAATTTCCTGTTTCATTGCCGGTTGTGCGGCGGCCATGATCGCCGGCAGCGTCTCGTTGAACAGGTGCTGGATCACGGAATTATCCCGTTCCACCTGCAATTCCCGACCTTTGAAAAGACTTGCCGCTTTTTGTAAAAGTACCAGCGGTGGTTGCTCGAAAGTCTGCTTTAGCATCGCGATGATCGCCTGGTCTTCGTCGTCCGGTTCAGTATCGTCTTGTTCATAGTTGACATAAAGCGTATCGGACCATGGTGTTCCGTCCGACCAAAGCAGCGATACAAAAACAGCGGCGATCCCTTTCAGTGGAGCCATCACTGAAACCTCTGTAATGCTTTTTACAAAACTCAACGGGGCATTTGTATCAGCTTCCAGTAATGAAGAAGGTATCATCATCAACCGTATCAGTTCCATTCGTATCAGGCGGTTGAGCATTGGCAAATTATCCTGGTAAGCCGCATAATACATCGGGAAATAAGAGCCCATTAAAGGTTGAGCGATCCAACTGCCGAAAGGCATGCCCAGGTTGCGTTCGATCACCTGTTTAGCATGAGCCGCACCGCTGATCATTTGAAAATCCCCGCTTCCAATCAACAGATCACCATCGAATGTATCAGCAATATCTGAACCCAATTCCCTTAATGTTGTCCGGGGGATCTCCGGATAGACCCTGACCGTGATCTCATGCAGGCCTTTGGCATTGACATGCCAGTCGAAGCCTTCCTGCAGCAACCGCCCTTCATTCTGGGATTCAATGATCACATAGCGCCGGCGCGGTAATATTTCATTTTTGCCAAAGTTCCGCAGGCGTTCAATATTGCCAAAAAGAAAATCCCCGACAACAAAAGTCCATCGATCGCCCCTGGCACCGATCCATTCACCGGCAAACATCAGGTCCACATCCAGTACGATCAGTGTTTCCAAACCCGTTCCGATCTCGCGCTCTGCATGAAGTAAGGCCCTGGACGCCTTTTCCTCGGCCGCTTTCTTCCAGGCCTTGAGTAAAACATCCGTATAAGTGACCGCATCCAGATCAACAGCCCGCGCGTGCATATTGCACAACCAAATGCCATTATCAGGGGAAGAGCGTTCCGCTGTCGTCATCCTGTCTGAATAACGGGGACCGCCGATCGCGGCGGCATAGATATGTGCTGCCTGGCCCAGATTCATCGACTTATTCGGATCAGACCCATGCGGACCTATGGTGATATTGGTACAGCCCGGGCAGCTGCATTGATAGGCGACACGCTGCGCCAATATCATTTTTGTATTTCGGCTGAAATTATCTCGGTTGGATGCCATAATATGCAGCTAAAATACACAGAAGTACCCTCAGCCGGAAAAAAAGCCATTGACAGGTATCATTGATGTCTTCAATAGATCATCCAAACCCTTATTGGGGGGTTACTAAAGTATTGAACAGTAAGCGGTCAATTAAGGACTCAAAACAACGATAACTGTACCCGGTCAACCTGATAAGCAGCTATCGCTTTCAACGTTTTGTTCAATACATCCTGTTTATAATTAGTCGTATCGGAGTTACCGACATAGCGGGATATTTTCATTTTGAGTTCCGCCAGCGCCGCATCCAATACCGCTTCACGCGACGGATATTGCTTACAGAAAACAGACAGCGGCCCGCTATCACCGGCTACGCCATAATTGCAACGCAAAGCATAAACCCAAAGACCGTTCGGCCCCCGACCGATACGGATCTCGCTTTGCTCAAAACCAATGGTTTCCCTGTCTAAGAACGGACTGCAAGAAAACCAACCATACCGGTTGAACGCGATCTCCGTAAAACCAAACTCCAAAGCCCGGCGATGTTCCTTAACATTCATCAGTATCTGACGAAAGCTATCGCCGAAACCGGCAAACCAGGCCAATAATGCTATATCACCTGAACTAATGGCGCTACCGATCTCCAGTAAGATCGGCATCTCGTCACGGGAAACAAAACTGTCGGCCAGATAGGCATCGATGGCAGGTTGGGATTCAAGGGTTAATGCGAACTTTTCCATAAAGAAGTTTTTATGGCCCATCAGCGCTGCACGGCCAGTCTGTCAAGGGCCCCGCGCTAGCGGGGTTTATATACCCTTGACAGACTGGTTGGGCACGCGCTACTTTTGCCATGCCTAAAACTTCTTTAGGGACAAAGGAACGCCCGTCGCCCCAACTCCAATGCCGCCAGTAACGTAGCTGCTTTCGCTGTACCCACACCCCGGAACCGGCAAAGATCTTCCGTTGTCCGTGTCAGCAAACGCGCCGGCTCATCTTTCACCGATAGCATGATCGTTTCACAAAGATCCAAAACTGAAAGTTCCGAACTCCCCGTACAGAGCAGGATCGCCAGCAGCTCCGCATTGCGCAGCGAACCCGCGCCGAACGCATGCAGTTTCTCGCGTGGTCGGTCTTCCGAAGCCAGCGCTTTCATACCCGTCGGATCTTTGACCACTTCCATCGGTGCCCGGCTGAACAATTGCGGCCCGTCGCCGCAGGTCATTTGCGTCAGCACCATAGATAAGGCCTCCACGAAGAACGCCAGGTCTTCTTCCCACAACTGTACCGTTTGTCGATGATACTGATTTTCGCCATAACGCTCACTGGAAGTCACCAGGATAAAATGCGAGTCGTTCACCGCTTTCTTCACATCGATAAAATAATGCTTCTTCCCATGGCCGAAACTTTCGCTGACCAGGCTAGGGTATTTCGTTGCTGCTTTCAACTTTTCCATGACCGGGATACCTTGATAAGCACACAAATCTCGGGCATCAGAAAATCAAAGTCGACAATTCCTTGTTGTTTAAACGTTTATAAACGTTTCATACCAGCCGATCAATGCCGTAGAAGATGACCGAACAAACTAAAGCCTGCCAGGAATGCGGACAACCACTGGGTGCAGGACGCAGCGACCGTAAATTTTGTAATGACATTTGCCGGACAGCATTTAATAACAAACGGCGCAATGAGCAGACCGTCGATGTTCCGGTGGACCACGAAAAGCTTGAACTGCAAAAGGAAACAGACGCAGACATGGCAGCGATCGAGAAAGTTTATGGGATTTTGATCAGCAACCGGATCAAACTTTTTAATATGTATCACCTTTATGAACGCCGTATCCCACTGGAAGAGTTCCATCGTTTTGGGGTCAACCTTAAATTTTATACCAGCGAACACCGGGACGACTATTTCGAGGTGGTTTGTAAAATGTGTTTTGATTACGGCTACCACATCAAAGAGAACTGGGTTTATCTCACCCGAAACCCCAACGAGATCTATCTGGTTTGATCCATGATACAATTCGCACCGGACATATCACAAGAAGCCACCCGGCAGGCCCTGGCGCTGGGTGCCTACAAGAACGGGTAACTGCGATGCAACATCTCTACGATGCCGCTTTTCTGAAGATCAAAAAACAGCAGCTGCCCTGGTTTTGGCCGTGGCGGGGTCGCGCCAGCGCCCGCCGCGGCGAAGCGTAGCCAAAACCAGGGCTGCTGCGTCGGCGGTGTAAGCGGGAGAACCGGAGCGGCGTGCGCGGCAGCGCGCAAAGCGAAGGTGAACCGGCTGGAGCCGCAATAACTGTCAAGTGTCAAATGACGGAAAACGCATATTCTCTGATCCAGGGTGCCAAGCCCCGGGCATTGGCTTACGACTTGAAACTCGCCCGCAGGGACCGAATTTGGTGAAGGCGGCCACTTCGGCGCGATGGAAGGCCCACAACTACTGGCGGTTAATCTGCGCAAAATTCTCAACGTACGGCTTTTTGACTATCAATTGATCACCAGACGTATCAAACGAAGTTAAGAATCTGATGTTTCAAGGTTCTCCCGGACCCGTGAGTTAGTTATTCCGATAATAAGAACCAAAATAAGCATACTTTACGAATACAGCCCACATTCCCGGTATTGAAAAGGTTTCTGCCAGTTTCAGGTCTACAGTTATCGTTGGTGAATATACCAGGGCGTGCTCGTTGATTTTGTTCTGCAGATCTGCTACATTGAAGTTGACGATATCCGATATCGATAACGCCGACCGGCTGAACAAATACCACAATCTACGGATGTTAACCAGGCTCTGTTTATTAAGGTTCAGCAATTCAAATGGGGTGCGGTCGGTCAGGTCTTTAAGATAAAGTATCGTGCCATCGGGCAGGTAGCCGATGGAATTTTCCATTAAATTGAACGGCGGTAAAAAATGATCGCCCCGGGCGCGATTGCAGCAGGTGAAATCCTCGGATGTGTGAAAGGTCCGGCCATTACAAGAGGCTACGATATTGTGATAAGCGACATGGTGCGGCTGAGGAGGTGTTTGCTGCTTTTCGGTCGCTTGCAAAAACACGCTTTGAGAGATCACATTGTCTCTTAGCAGATCGCTGTGTTGATAATACCGCTCGAACACTTCCGGTCTTTCTTCTGTACGGGGTATGATATGTTCCAGTTCCGTTGTATGGTCATTGATGATCTCCCGGCTACAGTAACAGCAGGTTTTGTGCTGCTCGTCAACGAAGAAGCCCCTAAACTGACTTACCGGATTCTTTACGCTGGCGTAGCTCAGGTTCTGATATTTGGATGTGCCATCCCCTTGGTCCAGCCAACAACCCGAAACATAATCATTAACGAATTTGATCGCTGCCTGGTCGGTCTTAGTTAAATAGATCATAGGTACTATTGCGCGTTTTGTGCAAGTCTGTTCTCGATCTCTTCCAGGATATAGGCATTGTCTTCACCAACGATGCTCAAAAGTTCAGCTTGCAGTTTTTCCGCCTGATCCGTTTTGTTGAATTTTTTAAGTATAACAATGGAGTCGATCAACTTGTCTAGTTCCGCTTCACGATAAGATGCCCCCATCACCTCGGTTAAGCCCGTGTTGTAATCCACCCCATAGACATTGCCGATCGAACGGTTAGAATATTCATTACCCTCGTTATTCAGTTTAATGACAATGTTATGCTGGTCGGCCCTGAAATTGCTGATCACTAAAGGCGAGTGCGTCGTGATAATGAACTGGATATTAGGGAAGGTCCTTTTAAGCCTTTGCAAAATATCCTGTTGTAAGGTGGGATGTAAGTGAAGTTCAACCTCATCGATCAATACGATACCATGGCTTTCCAGTCCTTCGTTCAGGATATAGGAGCGGTAGGCGATATCGATCACCATGGAGAAGATCCGTTTGTAACCCATGGGCAGTGTGTCGAAGGTGATGACCCTGCCGTCCTTGAAACTAAATTCGAGTATATATGACTTTTTATCAGGCCTGTTGACAGCTAACCTGAAAAGTTCGAAATCCCTATTGATGAAATGAAAATCCTCAGAAACCGGTTTGGTGAAATCAAGCAACTTCTGCTCTATGAATTGGCGTTCCCTGGAAAACGCAACGAACCTTTCGTCTTTCTGAAGGAGCGTCAGCCGTTCTTTTAATCGGGAAAGGGTCTGGTGATCCCTGGTATGATTCGCATTTTGTTCCTGCACCTCACCTGCGGGAAGTTCTGATCTTTGTTTGTAAAGCTCAAGCTGATCGTTGATCGCCCGGACTTCATCGTGAACATCCTTCTCAAAGTTCGCCACTTTATAGTATCTGTTCAGCCACAGCTCGATGCAATTCGTTCGTTCATCCCAACCATAGTAGGCGAGATCTCTTGGCAATACATCACCACCCACCGTTTTTCTGGCCTTATTGCCAAAATTACTCATCTCGTGGGGGAAAGAATCTGTGATGACCGCCAATACAGGCAGTTCAGCTTTGAGGTCGTTGTTGTAATAGCCAAGCACGACGGCGAGCACGTCCTTGTAATGGTTGGTCAGGTATCCGCCATTTTGCGTCTGTTTGACCATTGACCATTGCAGCAGGCCATCTGTAAAGCTGGCTTTGAAATGGTTATCGATGGGGTAATTATAAACGCGGTCTATTGGGTCGAAATTAGCCTCGTTCTTTTCAAAGGACCTTACTTTCGCGTTGTTGGAGACAGCAAGGTTCTTTTGAAAGTTCCTGGGCTTGGCGAACATAAAGCTCAGGCCGCGTCTGACACCGGACAGTACACTGGACTTACCTGTTCCGTTCTTACCGAAAAAAACAGTGACCTCACTACCGTAATTGATCTCATAACGCTTGAAACAGCGGAAATTATTAAAACAGGTCTCGATCAGTCTCATATCTTTTTATTGTGTCTGCGCTATCGTATTTAATGTCAAATTTAACATATTTTATGATATGGCTTAGGACATGATGTATCGCAATAAGAGAAGGTATTGAGGTCATCCCAAAATATCCTTACATTTACTTTGTCAGCAGTTCCTCCGGTGTGCTATTAGAAGCGGATCAGGATCTCAAGCCTTATCAGCTTTCCAAAAAGCCATTTAGTGTTGCTTAACGGCACATTTTGTTCCTGCTGCGATCGTATTTTAAACCAATTATGAACTCAAATGGCAGATAATAAGGTCGGTTATTCCAGGGCGGGCGATATTTTTCATTACCGATGGGCAGCACGGCGTGCACTGCAGCTGATCTATCCCAATTCGCCCCTGAGACATATTGTCGTGGAAGGCTCAAAAGATAAAGGTAAAGCAGGGGAATATGTGATCGACCTTGCTGAATACTATGGCGATGAAGCAAAGATCAGCGGAATAACCTATTATCAACTGAAGCACACCACCACGCAAAAGGACGATCCTTTTATCATCAGCGGACTGAAGGAAACTTTTGTCGGCTTTGGTAAAAAGTTTCAGGAGCGTAAGCAAGCGGGAGATATCGGTCATCAGGACATCAGGTTCGCCATCGTGACGAACAGGCCTATCGACCCGGCATTCAAGAGCAGGATCAAAGAGCTGACCCAAGATACTTGTAAAGATAAAAAATTCATCAACACGATCCGGCGTTATACGGGACTGGACCCCGTCGATCTTGCTGTTTTTTGCAGCATATTATCTTTGGATGACACCCAAGGTGATTATAACCTTCAAAAGGCAGAACTCCGTGTAGAACTGTTCCGTTTGTTAGCGGGCCCCGTGGACAACGCTCAGTTAAGCAGCCTGACCACGATCATATCGGACAAAGCACTCCCGGACAGCGATGGTTTGTTATTGCGGGAGGAGGTCCTGAAATGTTTTGGATTCAGCTCGGAGTCCGAGTTATTTCCTGCAAAGCCGGTCTGGGAGCCTCCAACGCCGGTGATCGGCCGTGATAGCTATCAGGAACTTGCAGACCAGCTAATGTCATCTGGGGCTCCTGTCCTCATTCATGCGCCCGGCGGTGTGGGGAAATCGGTTTTCACCAGATATATGATCGAGCATATCAAAGAAGGCTCCGAGATCATAGCCTATGATTGTTTCGGTGCGGGAAGCTACCGGAACAGGAGCCGCTCACGGCACCGCCACAAAGATGCCCTGGTACAAATGGCGAATGAATTGGCCGCGAAAGGGCTATGTGATCCTTTGCTGGTAACAAACGGCACACAAGAGGCAGAGATTACCCGCGCCTTTATCAAGCGCCTGGAAACTTCGGCCGTAGCGATAAAGAGCGCCTATCCTGATGGTTCGTTGCTTTTATTGATCGATGCCGCTGATAATGCGGAAATGGCGGCTAAAGAAATGAATGATTCCTGCTTTGCTGCTGAATTACTTAAAGAACGCATGCCCGTCGGTGTCAGGATCGCTTTTTTATGCCGCACGGAACGCATCAGTTATTTACGGCCGGAAAGCTATGTGGTGCAATTGCCACTACAGCCATTCACACTTACCGAAACGCACCGAAACCTTCAGCTGCACTATCCAATGGCGACCATTGAAGAAGCAGAAGAGTTTCACCGGTTGACCGCCGCCAGCCCCCGCGTCCAGGCGAACGCGCTGGCGACCGGTGTGCCGAGCATATCAGTCCTGCTCGCTGATCTTGGACCTGCTGTGATGACCGTGGAGGCACAAATCGCTCAGCAGCTGGAGCAAGCGTTAGGGCGTTTAAAAGACAGCCTTCCTCCGGAACACCATCCGCAACTTGAAAAGATCTGTGTCGGGCTGGCTTCATTATCACCGAATATTCCCATAGCCATATTAGCAGAGGTCGCCAATGTGGATCCGGCTGCCATTAAAAGCTTCGTCAGCGATATCGGTCGTTCGCTCTGGCTCGCTGATGACTCCGTGCAGTTCAGAGATGAGCCGACGGAAACCTGGTTCCGGCAGAAATTCAGTGCCGATCCCCAAGACCTTGAGCAATTCATTCTAACACTGGAGCCCTTGACGGAAGGCTCGGTCTACGCTGCACAAATGCTCCCGCAGTTATACCACCAGGCGGAGCGATACGAGAAGCTGATCGAGATCGCACTTTCTGATGATTTTTTGCCTAAGGATAACCCGATCGACGAGCGTAACATCCGTTTCTATCGCTTACAGTTCGCGTTAAAGGCATCACTGAAGATCAAAGACCTCAAAGCAGCTTGTAAGATCGCATTGAGGGCTGGTGAAGAGACCGCAGGTAACCAGCGACAAGTTGCGCTGCTCAAACGGAACATCGACCTATTGGTCCGGCTGCAAAGCAAGGAAAAGATACAGGAAATGGCCATGCGGCGGGAACTTTCCGGTGCCTGGGAAGGATCGGCGAACATCTATTCAGCATCTTTACTATCAGATATCGCTGACTTCAGAGGAGAAGCAAGAAGTTTCCTGAGATCCGCGCAAAGTTGGCTTAAGATCTATTTCAACACCCCCAGAGATCCGGAAGAGCGGGAACAACGGCTTCAAGACCATGATATTTTAGAGCTGGCTTTTGCCAGTTTGAATATCAATGGCGTCGAAGGTTGCGCACGTGTATTCGAAAGGCTCTCACCTGTAGATAAGCTTGCCAAGATACTCGGACGCCTGATCAGGCGTTTGATCGATGCAGGCGATCACCAACGGATTGAAGAACTGACCGGGAAATGCAGGAAAGAACCCTTATACCTGCTTGCGATCAATAATGAGTTGGCGCAGGTGGGTAAATTTTGTAATAAAAAGATCATACAGTCCTTATTAACAAAACTCAATCAAAAGAAATACAAACCGAGTAGTTCGGTAGACAGCTATCATGAGGAACCTGATCTGACGATCGTAGCGCTTGCGGAAGCATGTCTTTTCCACCAGCTGCCTAAAGATAAGATCGGAACACTGATACAAAAATTCTTCTCTAAGATAGCGACCTATTATATCACGCAATCTTATCATCTAACGCATGCTGTCCATTACTTCCGGAGTATAGCCATTCATTGTTTGCTCAATGGTTCTGATCTGTCGGACATCGCTGTTTATCTGCCCGCAAAACGGCAAGATAAAAAAAGCTCACACGAGGAAGAAAGAGAGCTGACCAATTATAAGGAACTGATCAGCGGCGCATTGCCATGGTACCTGACGAGGTTAGAGGTGATCGTCAACGGTGGTAACATTATCCCGGCAAGGCTCGAAGAGATCGCAAAGATCTCAAGTAATGGTTCTGGTCAAAGGTATCGTTATGAAGATCCGCTCCCGGGCATATTGTCAGTAGCCTACCTGGAGATCCTTAAATTCAGCGGAAATTCCGGCCACAAAGAGATCCTTGGTCTTTTTGATGCGCGGATAAGGACCAATAGGGTGATCGGAACACGTGCCTGGATCGATACCGCCCGTTGGGCGCACCGCTTAGCCCATCTGAGCTTTCTGAGCGACGACCTGGAGGACATTGCCTACCAGCACATCCGATCACAAACGAACGAAAGTCCGGAAGAACTTTCTCAGAATTACGTATCGCTTGCGCGCGCTGTAGGTATCACCTCGACCGATAATGCGGGGGTGTACTTTGACGACGCGATCGCTATCCTTTCTAAATTCGGTGATGAGATGGTCCGGCGTTGGGAGGCGGTGACCGAGATCGCCAAACGGGCTGCCGAGCCCCAAGTGCCAAAGCATGACTATGCCTATCGTTTCATCAGGGTCGCAGAACTGGTGGGCTTAGACCGTCGTGAAAAACATTGGGATCGTGACGAGGCCATTCAAGTTACCGCGTCATTGTCCCCTAATGGCGGGATCGCAGCGCTCAGCCGCTGGCGGGACCGGGACATCGGGCGGTTCGATTGGCTGATCAACGCGGCATTGATCGAATTGACCCGGTCGGGAGGCTGGTCTCCCGTACAAGCCTGGAGTTATCATCCGTTCTGCTCACCGGGATCTTTCCCGTATCTGTTAAAAGGGGTCCTTCGTGCTGCGCATATCTCTCCGGCTGATAAGAAGGTCATTCTGAAAGATTCCATTCGTCATCTGAAGCGGCAATTGAATTCCGCAAGTTACTGGACCGATCTGCAAGAACTGGCCGATGAACAGGGACTGGCTGATGCGGAACTGAAAGCCATTGTTTCCTCCCTGCCTGCAAAGCTTACCGGGGCTAAAAAAAGAGAGGAGGTTGTCAGTGCCGGACTTCCCGGTCTTGACTGGGACGCGGTATTTGCCGGACATGATATTTTAACCCCGGAGGGCATCACCCGCGTTGACCAGGCGATCAGGCAAAAAGCGGTCGAACACCAATTTCATTACGGCCGGCAAATTCTACAGGTCAATCTCATACAGCGGACGGCCGACCCGGACCTTGTTTCTTTGGTCAACGCACTACTTCAGTGTGACTGGATCGAACATTATGACCTGGAATATTTTTTTAAGTGTTTACCTGAACGTGCTGCGAACAGGCCGGGATTCGTTAAGCAACTCCCGCAGCTCGTCGCCGGTATCGGCAGACGTTTCGCACTAGAGTTGACCAGTTATCATAGTTTCCGGAATATGGTCAAAGTGCTTCCCGGGGCACTACAAGTTTCGGACTGGCTTAAAGAAGGGATATTTCAGGGTATGATCAATGACCATGTAGAGGCAGATGCCGAACATCTCTTCGATATGGTGGGTTTAGCGGGTGGCCTGCTTACCCCTGCCGACGCTTTAGAAACGCTGGATTATGCTTTAAGCCGTTTCGAGATACACATCGAGGAAACGTTCGGCGATGGGCCCTGGGCCGCCTGGCTGGAGACCGGACCCGGCACAGGGGAAGGGATGGCGGGGTTTCTCTGGTCGGCACTGGCATCCCCGCGGTCGGATCATCGCTGGCGGGCAGCGCATACCCTGTTGAACCTGGCCAACTTCAATGAGCAGCAGGTGTTCCATGATCTTTTTGATCTTGCCGAAAAGAGAACGGTGGGGGCTTACGGCTGTTCCCGTTATCCTTTCTACTTTTATCACGGACTGCAATACCTGATGATCGCAATTTCCAGGGTCGCAACCGAGAAGCCGTATCTACTGAAAATGCTTGCTTCAAAGATCGCCGATTATGCGACGGGGCTGGAACATGCGACCATACAAAAGACAGCCTCGGAAACGGCTTTAAGGATAGCCAGTGCTTGCCCTGGAACATTCAGTGATCAGGAGATCGCTTTTTTTGAAAAAATAATTCGCGCGGAATGGCACCCGGTCGATCTGACGCCCCTTTGGGACCCAATTCCCAAAACGGATGACGATGGGGATAGTGAAGAAGCTTTTGGCTATTACTTTGGTTACGATTTTAGCAGATATTGGTTGGGTGACCTGGGAAGGTACTTCGGATTGACACAAAAACAAATGGTCGATCTGTCGGGGCATGTCGTCGTCAATGAATGGGGAACCACCAGCTATCGGTTCGATGCTGATCCACGTGCAGAACTGTGGAACAAGTATAGGGAGGATTACAGTGTCGGACATAGCCATGGTTCTTACCCGCGGGATGATAACCACAATTTTTATATTTCCTATCACGCGATGATGGTGGTCGTTTCCCGGTTATTGTCACTTTCGCAGGCTACGCCGGCTGAGGACGGCTCAGTTAAGAGTTTATCGGGCTGGCTGGCGAAGCATTCGATAACACGCAGGGATGGATACTGGATCGCAGATTGGAAAGACCCCCTGCCGCTAAAGAGACCGGTGTGG
The DNA here is from genome assembly GCF_039543225.1 of Mucilaginibacter defluvii. Lineage (NCBI taxonomy): Bacteria > Pseudomonadati > Bacteroidota > Sphingobacteriia > Sphingobacteriales > Sphingobacteriaceae > Mucilaginibacter > Mucilaginibacter defluvii. The sequence goes on along the minus strand of NZ_BAABJI010000001.1, from coordinate 1,375,125 downwards.
CCGGAAAAGGACCATCGGGTATGGCAGTCCACTATCAATGCCGGAGAGATGGTGCCGGACCTGCTGCTGAAAAATGGCGGAGATGTATTCCTGACGATCGCAGGTGATTGGGAGGAAGCATCAGACATTCGCCGGGAGACCTACCGGGTGCGTTCCGCCCTGGTCAGCCCGGCGACCGCGAACGCGCTGATGTGTGCGTTGGCGACCTGCGAGGATCATCACGATTTCAAGATACCAGATCATAAAGAGCGCGACATGGAATTCAGGAAGCCACCTTTCAAATTGAAAGGCTGGATCAGGGACAAACACCTTAGCGCCCGGCTGGATGAGTACGACCCCTTTGCCAAAGAACTGCCATTCCCGCCGTTCCGATTGGGTAAGCACTTTATTGAAAAGCTGGGTCTCTTAACGTCAAAGGATCACAAGACCTATTTTAAAAAAGACAAGCCGGACAGGAAAGTAATGTTCGCTGAGCAATGGAGCAGCGGGAAAGAAGACAGCGATCATGAGGTTGAGCAAACGGGCTCGCGGCTGAACTGTTCCCTTGACCTGCTGGCTGAGGTCTGTGGAGTATTGCAAATGGACATTATTTTCAAAGTAGAGGTCAGCCGCAATCTGGCCCATCGTTATCGTTCGGATGACACGATCAAATATCAACCGTCTATTCATCAAATTTTTATTTTGTCCGCTGATGGAGTACTCAGAGATACCGAAAGAAGTTATGTCCTTAGGGATATCGCTCGTTGAAGAACTTAAACTTAACAAAAGCGTGGATACGCTTGGGCGCTGGATGGCGCATTATGTGGCCGAGAAGATCGTGGCGGCAGAAAAAGCTACCGGCCCGGATGCCAAAGAAATTCAATTGGAATGTTCCCAGGCGATACTGGGTCTGTGGGATCACCGTTGGAAAATGCAACAAGAATACCGGCCATTAAGGGATTTTGACCGGTTGCTTGACCTTTTGCAACAGATCGATCCCGAAACAAGCGAACCTAATTATTTCAAGCTTGACGCAAAAGCTGTCGGTAAGGAGAATGAACAATGGCTGACTGCAGCCGGTGCGATCGATAGAGCTACACGTGTTTGTCTGAAATATACATTGGAAAAAGCAGCTGAGGCGACATTGGACGACGTAAATCGCTCCCTGATCCAGGATGCATCTGTGATCGGACCTGACCCCGACATCGCCGTGATCCAACAATTGTTACGCAGGAAGAAGTATGACCTCGAACCTGATGATCCTAAGATCGGTCCTGAGCTTAAAGATGACCTTGGAAACGCCTCGATCAGGAATTATATCGATCATCTGGATCAATTGACAAAACAGGCCGCTGAGATCAGATCGCTATTAGAAAAGGAAATTAATGATCAGGGTAAAGGATATGTGCCAGGTAAATAATTTCTGCTGGCTCCTCGTGACCGGGCAAATTCGCAATATTAACATCGAACATGGTTCCAATTGAATGTTGTCAGAGCAACGCGATAAAAAAGCGTGCGGGGGAGCTTTCCTCTACTGCTCTATCTGGATCCGGATCGACGGTCCATATCCGGAAATTTCTCCGGTATAACAATATCTTGTAGAATTTATATATCGATTCGGTTGCTATCATTCTTGATCCGCAGCCACATTTTGCTTGGTCAGTCATGGCTGATCGCGTGATCAAAAAGGTAATAATTGCCCATTTATGCGCGATGGTCGATGCAATTAGTCGCATAGGTGTTATTTATTTATACAAACCATAATTTTATTTTTAGTCTTGTCTAATTTTATTTTTAGATTTGGCATAAAATCTAATCATGAGATCGACCGCACTATGGATAATTATCCTGCTAACAACAGCCTGTGCAAAATTTGAGCCCGTTGCACCCGGGGAAGAAGAGGTATTGGACGGCCCGTTAGCTGGCCTGACCGGACCGCAGCATGCGCAGTTCCTGCGCGGGGATGTCGCCTTTAATGACGACATTTTTACCAAAGAGACAGGTCTCGGTCCGCTGTTCGTTTCTACTTCCTGCGGTAGTTGCCATGCCGGTGACGGCAAAGGGCATCCGTTCTCTACGCTGACCCGTTTTGGCCAGACCGATGAAAGTGGCAGTAGTTACCTGAACGCAGGGGGACCACAGTTGCAACACCGCGCTTTACAGGGTTACTTTCCCGAGCAGCTCCCGCCAGGCGTAGCCTTTTCCCGCTTTACGCCGCCAGCCAATACCGGCCTGGGACTGCTGGATGCCGTGACGGACCAGGATATCCTGGCCATGTCCGATCCCGAGGATACGGATGGGGACGGTATCAGCGGCGCGCCGAATTGGATAGTCCCCAGGCCTTATGTCATACAACGGCCCGGTACAATGGTCAAGAACGGATTGCTGATCGGCCGGTTCGGAAAGAAGGCGGCTGCCTATGACCTGCTGCACCAGACCGCCGTCGCCTATAATGAGGACATCGGAATCACTTCCGTATTCGAACCGCGCGATACCTATAGCGGCGCGGAGACCGACCCGGAGATCTCCAGCCAGACGGTCGCCGATGTCGTTTTTTACTTAAAGACCTTGCGTGCGCCCGTGCAACGGGACCCGCAGGCCGGTGATGTGGCTGGCGGTAAGACCCTGTTCCTGACCATCGGTTGCGGTGCCTGCCACCGGCCGGAACTAAAGACCGGTCATTCACCGATCGCCCCCCTGTCTTTCGTCAGTTTCGCGCCGTACACCGACCTGTTGTTGCATGATATGGGTGCCGGTTTGAACGACGGTTATACGGAGGGCAGCGCCAAACCCGCTGAATGGCGGACGCCACCGCTGTGGGGACTGGGACTGGCACCCGGGTCGCAGGGCGGCCAGTATTACCTGCTGCACGACGGGCGGGCCCGGTCGATCGAGGAAGCCATCCTGCTTCACGGTGGCGAGGGCGGCGGCAGCCGTGGCCGGTACCAGGCATTAGCCCCCGGTGAACGACAAAAGATCCTCAAATTCTTAAGATCGCTATAACATGGATAGAAGAGATTTTTTAAAGGGCGGCTGTATCGCCTGCCTGAGCGGCCTGGTCTTATCAAGCAGCTGCACTTCGTACCATTACGTGACCGGTACGCTGGTCAGGGACGGGATCACGCTACCGCTTTCCCGGTTCGGGTCGGGCGGCGATACGGTCCGGTATGTCGTGATCAGGCATGAAAGCCTGCGTTTCCCGATCTGCCTGTTCAGGAACGGCACGGATAGCTTTACGGCCTTATGGATGCAATGCTCGCACCAGGGCGCTGAGTTGCAGGTGGCCGGGAACCAATTGACCTGTCCTGCCCACGGGAGTGCCTTCGATCACTTGGGCAACGTGGTGGATGGGCCGGCGGCAAGGGCCCTGCGTACATTTCCGGTCTCCCTCCGCGATAGTGAACTTTTTATTGACCTCAGAAAACCCAACACATGAGAATAACGATACTCATTTGCCTGGTCAGCCTGGCCGTTCTCCAGGCGAACGCCCAGATCGACAGCGCCCTGATACGGCGCACCGTTCGGGATACCAGCAGCCTGAAACTCAATATGGATGCCGTCTATGACCGGCCATTCTTTTCGTTCGGGAAACTGCCGGTGACCCTGGGCGGCTATGCGGAGGCCAATTACCAGCACCTGGGCACCAATGGCGTGACCGAAGGCAGCCAATTCCAGATGCGGCGGTTCACCTTATTCGTCGCTTCCACGATCTATGAGCGCATCAAGTTCCTGTCCGAGATCGAGTTCGAGGACGGCGCAAAGGAGATCGGTATCGAGTTCGCAGCCGTGGACCTGGAACTGCATCCCTTATTGAACTTACGCGGCGGCATCGTACTGAACCCGATCGGGGCATTTAACCAGAACCACGATGGCCCGAAATGGGAGTTCGTTGACCGGCCCGTATCGGCCACCGAAATGCTGCCGGCCACCTGGAGCAATGCCGGTTTCGGTATCTATGGCAAAGCCTTCCGGCGGGACTGGGTACTCGCTTATGAAGCGTATCTGACCAATGGTTTCAATGACCGGATCATCAATAACCAGTCCGGGCGGACCTCCCTGCCTGCCGCCAAACTGGATCCCAACAGGTTCGAGGAAAGTTATAATGGTGTTCCGCTCATCACGCTGAAAACGGCGATCAAAAAGCAAGGCCTTGCTGAGATCGGCCTCTCTTATATGGGCGGGGTTTATAACAAGTTCCGGGAGGACGGCCTGCCGCTGGACAAGAAGCGTCGTGTGGATGTATTCGCGGTAGATATGAATACACATATCCGCCCATTGGACACGTATATCACTACCGAGTGGGCCTGGGTCCTGGTCGATGTAGCAGAGACCTATACCCAGCAATACGGCCGTCGTCAGCAAGGTGGCTTCATCGATCTGGTAAGGCCGGTCTATCGCGGAACGGTCGCCGGCATGCCACGCTCGGTCATTAACCTAGCCTTGCGGGCAGAATATGTGGACTGGAATACCGGCCGGTTCCGGGAGACCGGCGACCGCATTGGCGATCAGCTCTGGGGTTTGACACCCGGGTTGAGCTGGCGTCCGGGGGCGCAGACCGTGTTCAGGATCAATTATAAGATCGTCAGGCAGACCGACCTGTTGGGGAATCCGCCAGCGAAGACAGGCGGGTTTCAGATCGGTCTCTCCAGTTATTTTTGATGCCGGTCAAAACGACACTGAACCTGGCTGAATGACGCTTAAGTTTTGGCAGACCCATGATACCGAACAGATCAAATGGCCGCCCGATCCATGTGGGGCGATCGGTTTGTTATACTGGTTCAACTAAGGGATCGATCCATTTTCCCTCATCGTCCGAGGGATATGAGTTGGGAACGAGGAAAAGACCAACAGATATTTTAAACCTACAGGCTATATTCAAACCATGCGCTCCCGGGGAACTGTCTTTTGTTCAGACAGGATCCGAAAATCTTTACTAAATTCGCCTCAGGTAATGATAATGAGATATCTGTGTTTTCTGCTGGCGGCTTTTTTCCTGGTCCTGGACCTGGAGATCTGCAATGACGGTATCCCGGTTCAAACGCCGGCGGTTTCTGCCATGGCTTCGCTGCAAAAAGACAAAAAGACCCAGCACCAGGACCAGTGCCCGCCCTCATGCGGTTGCAATTGCTGCTGTATCTTTTCCCTCATCCAGTTCCGAACAATGTCCCTTCCCCAATTAACCCGGGCTTCACGGGTATATTATGCAGCGGTGATGGAAGTCCCTGTTCACCGTGCGATCAATGTCTGGCAACCGCCTAAGCTCAACGAGCGGGCGTAAATTTGATCTTAACGGCCCGTAGATGCTGGCCTCCACGTGGTTGATCACGGCCTCAACGGCCGATCATGTGCTTTCGCTTACGTCCCCGTCACCCTGACTGTCAAATCTTGCTATTTTTTTACGATTAAACGGCCGATATGTCGTATAGATCCGCATTGTTATTGTTTCTCGGGCTGTGTTCGTCCCAGCTCGCCAGCGCACAGGCCCTGGATTTAGGCTTCAACGCCCTGGGCTTTTTTGATAACCGGGAATATAAAGGTTATGCGAACCGCTCGAGGACTTATTCCGGCACCCGTTTCGCGTTCGACCTTGGTCTGCATCTGGACAGCAACAACCGTTTTGTTGCCGGCCTGAATGGTTTGCATGAGTTTGGTGCCCGGCCCTTCTTCGGGAAGATCGATCCGGTCATGTACTATCAGTATACCGGTCAGCGCTGGCAGTTCAACGCCGGCGCTTTTCCGCGCGAAGGTCTGGTCAGCGATTTTCCCAGGGCATTGCTCAATGACACGTTGCGTTACTTCCGGCCGAATGTCGAAGGCCTGCTCGCCCGTTATCAGCACGGGCGTTTCACTACTACGGTATTTATCGACTGGATGAGCCGTCAGACCGCCACAGACCGCGAACAGTTCCTGTTCGGCAGTTCCGGCGGTCTCGCGCCCGGCGACGATGGAGTGATCTTCGGTAAATATTTCGTCTATATGTTCCATGATGCCGGGGCCGCCGTGCTGAGACCTGACGACCGGTTGTCAGATAATGGTGCAGCCCAGTTCAGGATAGGTCTTGATCTTTCTCGAAAACAACATTTCCTCGACTCCCTGAGCCTGGAAGCGGGCGGTATGTTCTCGTTCGAACGGACCCGTGGACTTGGCGGCTGGCGGACACCCAAAGGCTTTGTTGCCAGCGCTTATCTTGCCTACAGACGGTTCGCCTTGTTCGATGAATTCTACCAGGGAGAAGGACATAACCTGATCCATGGTGACCGGTATTTTTCACAGCGTTTCTATAACCGGCTGGATGTGATCTTTACGCCGTTCTTGTTCCGGGGCATCAAAGGACAGTTCATTTTTAGTTTTCACCAAAGCCCACAGGGTGCAGGCAGCAACCAGCAAGCATTCCGGATCACCTATGATCTTGGCAGAAGAACGCTGCTGCGGCTCCGGCCGGACCTGTGACACACCGGCTAACAGTTGCAAGAAGGCCTGTTACATTTGATATATGACTATTTTCAGTTATCCCATTCATAAAAAGAAAGCGTTTATGCTACTGAACAAGAGACTATCTGTTTTTTATTTTCTGAACCTGATCAAGTACGATCTGGTGGCCATCGCCGTATATGCGGTGCTCGCCGGTACTTTTGATCATTTCTGGATCTTCAAGTCGATCACGATCCCGCTGGCCGTGTCGGCATTTATAGGCACCTTACTATCTTTATTGCTGGCTTTCCGGACCTCCCAGTCCTATGAGCGCTGGTGGGAAGCCAGAACCGTCTGGGGTGCTATCGTGAACGATAGCCGGACCCTCATCCGGCAAGTCCAGCTGTTCCTGCCGGAGAACGCCGCGGGGCTCGGCTACATCAGGCAGTTCGCCGAACAGCAGATCCTCTGGTGCCACGCCCTTTCGCAAGGCCTTCGCAAACAGCCCTGGACCGGGACGGTCAAAGACTACATGGATAAGCATGCGATCAGTACGCTGAACCTGCCCAACCACTTGCTGAGCCAGCACAGCCGTACCCTCGCCAAAGCGGCAGCGGAGTTTGAACTGGATGCCAACAAGCAGGTTCAGATCGACAGCACCATCACCCGCCTATGCGATGCAATGGGTAAATGCGAACGTATCAAGAACACGGTCTTTCCCAGGTCTTACAGCGTGATGATCCACTTCCTCATCTATGTATTGATGAGCCTGCTGCCATTTGGACTGGAGGATAAGTCAAAACTGGTGGAGATCATGCTGACCTTCATGATCCCGGCCCTCTTCATCTGTATCGAGAAGACCTCGATCCTGATGCAGGACCCTTTCGAGAACAGGCCGACCGACACGCCGACCACGACCCTGAGCCGGACCATCGAAAGCAATATCCGGGAGATGGTCGACGGCGATGTCGTAACACCCAAACCGGAACAACCAGCGATCTATTATATCCTGTGACCGCTAAAACGACGTATAGCTGATGTGGAAGAAAGGCGACCTTGAAATGAGACCCGTGCTCGCGATCGCGGCCGGGTTACTTTACCTGCTGGTCACGGCTGGTGACCTGGGCTGCGCCTTTACCAGCGGCATGCGCGTTGTTTGTGAGACCTTCGGGCATCAAATGCCGACGAAGCCCGGGCGGGAACATGCAAAGACTGCCTGCAATGACCGGATGCACGATCCTTCAACAGGAAAAAAACACCGTTCAGCCGAGCACAGGGAGGTACGCACACTAACGGACCAGATCAGCAGACCGATCACAGGTATCGCCAGCTTTCACTGGCTTTTCAGCCGCTTCAAACCTTTATCAGAAAAATATGGAGCGTTGCGTTATCAGGACCGCATTTGGCCTTTCCTGTATTTCTGGCATTACTTAGAAATGAGGGTTTTTAGGATCTGATCGCAGCATACAGCCCCAACTTGTATGAATCGTTCAGTTTTTATCCTAAAAACCATTTTTAATGAATTTGATAATTCGTGGGATGTCCTGCATCCTTTTCCTGTCGCTGCCCTTTGGCATCGCGTCCGCACAGGTACGGCCGGATACCGCAAAGATCGATACCGCCCGTAGCCTCACCGTCCTGCCCGATAGTGTAAAACCTTTAAAAAGCAAGTTCAGGGCCTTTATCGTACCGGCGGCCTTTATCAGTTATGGTGCTTTGTCCTTTGCCTTGCCGCCCATCCGGCAGGTGGACCACAGCATCCATAATGAGATGACACAGCATTATCCGAATTTCCGGTCTACCATAGATAATTACCTGCAATTCGCCCCGACCGTGGGTGTCTATGCGCTCAATTTCGCCGGTGTACAGGGCAAGAACACCTTCATTGACCGGACCATATTACTGGTCATGTCAGAAGCGATCTTTTACGCTGCAACAGCCGGGCTCAAAGCCGCGACGGGGCGGCTCCGGCCGGACGGCTCCAACCGGTACTCCTGGCCATCCGGACATGCCGGTAATGCTTTTACCTCCGCGGAATTTATGGCCCAGGAATTTTCCGGGCGATCGCCCTGGTATGGCGTGATGGCTTATTCCTTTGCCACGACCACCGCTGTCATGCGCATTTATAATGACAAGCACTGGTTCAGCGACATCATTGCAGGCGCGGGTTTCGGCATCATCGCCACCAAAACCGCCTATTACATCTATCCGGCTATCCGCAAGAAATTGTTCCGGGCTAAGGAAGGGAAGAACAAGGCCCTGCTGCTGCCATCCTTTCGGTATGGCACTCCCGGTATCCTGTTCACCGCCACATTCTGATCTCCAATTCCCGACAAGCTTTAACTATTTGATCATGAAATTCATTATTGACCTGCCGAAAAAGCTCCTGGGCCTGGACAGCCGGGCCCGGCTATATATATCCATCGTCGTTTCTATCATCTTGTTCCTGACGACGATGAACAACTTTGTACCATCCGCGCACTGGATGCTTACCTGGCTGGGGTTCTGCTCAACGCATCTTTTGTTCAGCTGGCTGACCATTACAGCCTGCAGTGCGGACCAGATCCGGGAGACCGCACGGAAACAGGACACCGGCCGCGCGGTCATCTCCGTATTTATGCTGGTCGCGACCAGTGTATGTTTCCTTGCACTGGCGATCCTGATGAGCTCGATCAAAGGTTTTGGCAAAGATGGCCTGACGGGTCACATCCTGCTGGCCATCGCTTCGGTATTCGGTGCCTGGCTGCTGATCCATACCAACTTTGTTTTCCGGTACGCGCACCTCTATTATTCAGGCAGCCGCCAACATCGGGATACGACCGGCGGGCTGGTATTTCCAGAGGAAGAAGCCCCTGATTATTTCGATTTTACCTATTTCTCTTTTGTGATCGGTACGACCTTTCAGGTTTCCGATGTGGCCATCACTTCCAAAAAGATCCGGCGGGTCGTATTGCTGCACGGACTGCTCTCTTTCGCGTTCAACACGGTCATCGTGGCGCTCAGCATTAATATGGTATCGGGCATCGCCCAGCAATAAACAACGGTCAAGATGAACGAAAGGCAATGAAAACATTAGCGTTAATGACGAACGTCCAGAAAGCAAGACTGTTGCACCGGCTGCTGCGGACAGAGATCCCGGAGTTCCTGGGCTACCTGAATGAATTGACCGAGACCGTGCTCAACGAACAGGAAAGTTTGATCGCCAACTGGAACGACCCGCATGTCAGTGCCGAACTCTGGTTCGAGCTGGCTGCGGATGTGCAGGCCAAAATGGCGCGCTACCCGGAGAAGTTATATCAGAAAGGAAAGGTATTCGCCGATGAGCTCTTCGATGGCTGTACCGCCCGGTTCACCGCCTACGCGCTGAACCAATACGTCGTCATGCAGCGGCATCGCGATCCCCATTTCAAACCGGCCGTAGAACTTTTTTTCAAGTAACACGGCTGATCGATAACCATCAAAGATGTCAACAAAATGCCAGTAAGCAGAAACAATAAACGAATTAAAAAGAAGAGCGGACGGATCAGGCAGGGAAATGTCCCGGGGGCAACGCGCAATGCGAAAAAGAAAAGAAGATTCAGGATCACCGGGCTGGGTATATTACAGGTGCTCTTTGGTCTGCTCCTGATGTTACTGCTTGTGCTGCGTACCCTGACAGCCGCCAGGGATGCGGATCGCCATTTTAAAAAGGTCGACCAGCGGCATAGCGGGAAATAAAATATCCTAACAGTTTATTCAAACTATCCGATCGTTTCCTTGTAGTTAAATTGGAGCGATCTGAATATGAAACGAACTGCCGCCACCATGCTTGCCGCCTTTTACCTGTGTCTGATCACGGGTTCGCTGGTCTGTAATGTGGACTACGGCACCTTCTTTCTTTATAAACTTGTCGGGACAGGGTCAATTAAGGAAAGCGCAAAGGCGTTGGACCGTTCGGTCAGTGACCCCGAAAATGAGCCGGCTACTGATCGGGCTTGCACCTATCTGAGTTGTCAGGAAGTGCTCAGGCCGGTATTGGCCGACAACGCTGGTCTGGCGGCCGTCGTCAGTTCGCCGGTTACCTCCTGGCAGATCCGCACCGCACCTATAGTGCCTAAGGTGCGAAGGTACCCTGATCTTATTTACCCTGATGATCCGGTGCCGCGCTATCTCCGCATCAGGACATTACTGATCTGATCTATCATTTCTCAGCAAATTTATGGACCGTGGCCGGACGCACCAGCAGGGTGCCCCGCATGGCCGCGAATTGATCATCAGTAAACATTAATGTCATGAACACACAAAATCCAGGATCTTCATCAGAAGAAAAACACGAGCATCAGGAACACCATCCGCACACCGAACATCATGAGGGCGCAGGCAAAGGCCAGCAACCGGAAAAACATGCGGAGAACGAACATCATACCGAAAACGAACATCATGATCCCGCCACTTCCGGGGAACAGCATACCCACGAGGAGCATCACCAGCACCCGGAACATCATGAAGGCCCCGGTCATGAAAATGAGCCGGAGCATCATCGCGAAGCGGAACACCACCCGGAAGGTGAACATCATGAAGACGGGACGCAGGAAAAACATCCGCATCCGGAGCATCACGAAGGCCCCGGACATGAAAATGAGCCGGAACATCACCGTGAAGGTGAGCATCACGACCCGGAACAGAAAAAGTAAACACAATTCCTGTAAGTCCGTCCCGATCCGGGACTGACTTTTTCAGGTACTTACCGCGCGTGTCGCACAAAGCTAACGGGGGCATTTTTAAACGCCCTTTTACAGTGTGCAGAGCAGAAGCCATACAATTTGCCATGGTAATGCAAGGTGTCTGCATAACCCGTCGATAATGCCATGCCGCACACCGGGTCTTTTGGGTTATCTATCTTAGGCTTAGCCTTCGTACGCTCGGGATACAATACCGGCTCTACAGCACTGTTGTACATGTCCCGCATGTTTTCCACGATCGCTTGATCGGTATTGTGTTCATTGCCGCCTTTGACCGGTGGCTGCGGATCATACTCCAGATCCAGCATGACCATTTGGGTGTATTTTTCACCCATCACGTCTTTCACTACGGCCAGGCTCATGTCGATGCCGGCAGAAACCCCGGCACTGGTGAAGTATTTACCACTTTGTACATAGCGCTTATCCCGGGCGCTGATGCCGAACTGCTCTTTCAGGACCTGTTTGCCGAACCAATGTGTCGTGGCTGCTTTATCTTTCAACAGACCCGTTGCTGCCAATATCCAGGCACCGGTACATACACTGGTGGTATATTTAGAATGGACATCAATGGTCCTGACCCAATTCAGTAGAACTGTATCTTTCGTCAAAGCATACGTTTCGTTCAGTCCGCCGGGTATCACCAGGATGTCCAGTTGCTTGACCTCATTGATGGAGGTATCACACTGTACTTTCATCCCCGCCGTGCTGACCAGCCCTTTATGCCGGCCTACAAAAAACACTTTAGCGCCCATCAGTTCACTGAAAACATGATAGGGTCCCATGGCGTCCAGCACCGCATAATTATCGTACAACAGGATCCCCACGGTGCTGATCTTCACTTTAGGCTCCGGGAACGGTTCCATCGCTTGCTCCGCAGGACGTGCCGCCTGATGTGCCTGTTTTTGATCGTTATGGCAGGCCGCGACCGCAATGGCGATCAGAATGCCTGAAAATATCTTTTTCATTGTTGGACGTTTAAAATTTATAGATCAGGGTCGTGCCATAAGTTCTCGGGCTGCCCAGCAGGAAAGAACCGAAAGAACCATAAGCCACATATTTTTCATTGGTCGCGTTACGCATCCAGCCGTTCAGTTCAAAACGCCTGGCAGATATGCCGGCCTTAAAATTGAACAAGCTGTAAGCAGGCTGGCTTAAGGCGTTAATGAAATCAAAGTAATACCTGCCCAGGTGACGGAATTCTGCCCTCGCAAAAACGGCTAAGCCATACTTGTTACCTGCGAGATCGTAAGTGTACTGGGCGGCCAGCATCGAACTGACCGGCGGGGTATTGATCGGCTGGCCCCCCTTAAAGTCGACCACCGCTTTCGCCTCGTTGCTATACAGTAAAAGCGAGGTGTAACGGGCGTACGAATAACTTGCGTTCCAATCAAGTTGCAGGCCTTTCAGCGGGAGCGCCGTGACCTCAAGCTCTAAACCCTTGTTGTGCATTTCGCCCACGTTCAGGATCAACGCATTGATGCCGTCCATCGCCGTGCTGATCTGTTGGTTATGCTGCTTGAGGTAGAACGCCGTCAGATTCAGTTTCAGCCTGTTGTTGAAAAAACGGTTCTTCCAGCCGATCTCGTAGTTGTCCGAACTTTCCGGTTCGTAAGGTACCTGTGCCGGGTCCGCCGCATTGGTGTTCAGGCCACCGGCACGGAACCCGCGCGCATAACTGCCATAAAGCAGCATGTCGTCCTGTAATTTATAGCTCAATACGACCTTTGGCGTAAAGGCATGAAAACCGGCGAGATAGTAGCGCTCAGGTGTCAAGTTCGTTACCGGGGCAGGGTCTTTTTGATAGTCGGTACGCTGGGTCAGTTTCCGGTTCTCCCGGTCATAACGGATGCCGGCGGTCAGGTCAAGTTTGTCCGTTAATGCATAGGTAGCCTGCCCGAAAAAAGCATAACCTTTATTGTTCCCCCTGCTGATATTGGTCATGGTGAATGGCGCGTCAGCACCTGGATCGAATACCGCGTAATCCGGTCCGTAAAAGGTCGGCGCATTCATTCGGGTATTTTGCACGAAGCCATACGCGCCGGCTACCCATTTCAGCCTGCTTTCGCTGGCAGATGGGGAAGTAAAGCGGACCTCCTGCGTAAATACATGCTGCCGCTGATCAGGGGCGGTACTTAGCGCGTTCAGCGGACTAAAATCATAATCCACGCCTGTGCCCTCGTAGTAGGCCCGCCAGTCGATATAGGAAGATACCGATGTGAAATTAAAATACTTTCCATAATGGTTGACGGCTAGCGAAGTGTTGTAGTTCTTCCGGCGCTCAACATTGGTGTTATTCGTATTGACCCGGTAAGGTTTGGCCAATACTTCATCGTAGGACCCGACCCAGGGGAAACTGCCCCGGTCATTATCGTTCTCCACTTTCGCATTCCATGCCAGCGCCCAGTTGGCAGAAGGCAGGTAGCGCAGATTAAAGTTGCCTGAATAGTCCTCCCGCCGGTCGAAGCCGCTTTGGGTGAACTCGTTGTAATAAATAGCACCACGGTGGTTATAGGTAAAGGAGCCACCCGCGAATAATTTATCAGCGATGACCGGCCCCGAAAGACTGGCAGTATAGCGTTGCTGCCCGTAATTGCCCAGGGTCATTTCCGCATAACCCGAGGTTTTATTGCCCGGTTGTTTCGTGGTGATGTTCACCACGCCGCCAAAGGCATTACGGCCATACAGCGTGCCTTGCGGCCCCCGTAAGATCTCGATGCTTTGAATGTCACCGAACTGGACAGGGGCAGAAAAGTAGTCGAACTGGTACACGCCATCGACATAGGTGGCCACGGCCTGTTCATTCGAAAAACCCATGACCCCACGGATATTGAAAAAGTTCGAGGCGGCGCTGTTGCCATGTTCCACAGTGAAAAGGTTCGGGGCCAGCGCCGTCAGGTTGGTGATGTCCCACAGGCGGTAGTCCCTGATCTGTTTGGCATCAAGGACCGTGATCGCGGCAGGTACTTTCTGGACCTCCTGTTCCCGTCGTTCGGCGCTCACCAGCACTTCGTTCAACTGCTTATCGGTGCTCAGGAGCTGCACACTCACCTCAACGGCCGCCTGATCGCCGATCACAACGGTCTTGAATTGTGTGGCATAACCGATGGCAGTGAAGGACAATTGGTAATGGCCTTTTGTTGAAACGATGGAGAATTTGCCCTCCTGATCGGAAACGGTCGTCTTGTTGGTGTTCAGGACGTTGATGGTTACAGAAGGCACGGGAGTTCCCGTTGTTGTTTTTACGGTCCCTTTAATGGTCTGGCTGAATGCAGACAGGGTATATAAGCAGATAATAAAGGTATATAGATATTTCATCAGATCGCATAAACGGCTATCGGCCGGCCGCGAAAAGGCAGCCGGATCAGAGCCAGTAAAACAATAGCAGCGCACGCTTAGCCATTGGCTAACGCTTCACGTTGCAACAAGAAAAAAGGAGTGTTCAGGCGATCTGCCGGGGTGGTCTGAAGATGGCATCCAGGTACTGGCTGGAGTACTGATGACCGTAGGTCGATACCAAAGCGGGGTTGTTATCCAATACGATCGGTTCGACGAAAGAAAGTTTAAAGGGCTCCTGAAAGAACGATATTTCCAGGCGGTTCAAATTATCCTTGGCCGTCTGTTCTTTCTCTTTGTCCTCGGCCGCTTTCAGCTTTTTCATCAAATAGCATTTGCCGTTACAGTGCAGCAGGGGACGCGCCCTGTTCTCACAAAGTTTTTCAGCAATATATTGCTGATTCACCTGAAAACCGGCATAAACGAAAGACCTGGAAAAGCCGGAACTGATCAGGGCAATAAGCAGCAATATGGCCAGACAACGATCTTTCATTCGCTTGCAAAGATAAATGATCGGTCCAGGCATTTACTCACTTTTAGGACAACAGGATGATATTTCATCGTGATAGCCGGACAAGGGTATCTCGTATAGCTAAAGTAGTTCATCCGATTCACAGATCCTGCTCCGGTAATTGGCGTTCCAGCAAGCGAAGGTTGCGCTCTTTTCCCGCGCTCCATTCGAGTTTGCCCATATCTGTGAAATACTGATGCGACATCAGGTGGTCATAATTCAGCTGTGTCCAGGCATCATCCGTATAGGTCCTCTTGCAAATGAACTCCCATTCCAAACGGAGCATTGCGGCTTTTTCCAGGTAATCCGGACGGGACAGGTGCAGCATATCGGCGTCGCAAATGATCATCTGCAAGAGTGTCTGCGGCGTTTGGGGCATTTGCGTTGCCCTAATACAATCATAGACCAGCTTAATGAAATTTTCACTACGACCCTCCGCACGCAGGAAATCCCCTGCGAGGGTCATACTGATCGCTTCGTGCCCTTCATAGGTGTAGCAGTAACCGGTGTCGTGGAACCAGCCTGCGATCAATACCGCGTGGCGCTCCCATTCGTTGAGAAAAACGCCGGCTGTCAGCATTCTGATCCCCGCCACGACGGTACGGGTATGGCCGATATGGTGGAATGCCATCCCGGCAGGCAATTTCTTTTTGAAGATCGCGGTCACGTGATCTTGGGTCTTAGTGATCAGGTCCATATCAGGTATCAGATAAAGGTGCGTATGTCGTTAAAAAAGACGAATAAGGTCAGGAGGAGGATCAGCAGCATCCCCGTTAATTGAAGGATCTGCATAACGGGCAGGCTGACAGGCCTTTTGAACACGGCCTCCCAGACCAGCAGCCCGATCGCTCCACCGTCAAGCGGCAGCAAGGGCAAAAGATTGAATACCGCGATCGCCAGTGACATGACGGCCATTAATTCCCAGAAACGGCGACCGTCATAATGCCTGCCAAACAGTGTCGCGAGCCGCAACGGTCCGAACATGGCATCGCCTGGTCTGACCTCCCCGTTGATCAGTTGTCCGAAACCCTGGGCGTTCACTGCGACCGCATGCCAGGTCCTGGTCGCGCCCGCACGCAAGGAACGGCCGATGTTCATCGGGGGTATGACAGGTGTCCGATCGTTGAGGCTGAATGCAAGATGCCCGTCCTTGTCACGGTGTGCAGGCAGAATGCTCGTCCGGCCATTCCTGATCACGGTCAGGTAAAGCTCCCGTTTTTTATCCGTCTTGAGACTGATGGACAGGTCCGCTAAAGAACGGACGGGGTCGTTGTTGATCGCGATCAGCCGGGATCCTTTCAGGCCTTCGTTCCGGGAAAGTTCAATGTTCGTCAGGACCGAATCCAACTGCAGGCCCGCCCGGACCGAATAGAATTGATTGAACCCTTTTTCCGCGATCAGCTGCATGGTCCGGGGTGCAACGGCGATGTGCAGGTGAACCCGGTCATTTCCCTGTTTTCTAACGACCGTCAGGATCGTGTTGCCCCGTAGCAGACGTGTACTGAACAGCTCATCCTCATAGATCACAGGAGCCTCGTCAACGGACCGTACCTGGTCGCCGGCCTTCAGGCCCGCGTCCCGGCCGAGTTTTCCGGGCAATACAACCGACCCGTTACCGATACCGGCTATCGGGGTGCGGCCATAGATGAGCGAAAGTGAACTGTAGGTGAGCAGGGCAAAAAGTAGGTTCATCAATACTCCGCTGCTCATGACCACCACACGCTGCCAGACAGGTCGCCCGTCATAGCGTTCATGTTCCGGGACATCTTCATCATCCTCTGCGCCGCCGTTAGCCCCGGCAAGCGCGACGTATCCACCCAGCGGTAACCAGCCTAGTCCGAAGGTCGTCCCGCGGTGACGGAAGCGCAACAAGCTTTTCCCGAAAGCGTCGAAGAACAGGTAGAATTTTTTGACGCGTATCCCGAAAGCACGTGCCGCCAGAAAATGCCCCGATTCATGCACGAACACGATCAGGGAAAGCGCGGCCAGGAATTGCAGGGTCATGATAAAGATCTCGGTCATCGCTTTTAATAAGTGCTATAAATAGGTCTCCAGCTCATGTTTTCGCACAGCGGCATTTAAAGTTTCCCCGATGTCCGTTCTTCCGTAGATCAGCATCGCATCGAAGTAGGCACTGGACTTGGCACAGGTGATATGCACGAACAGTTCCGGCCCGTCAAGCAGCGCGGGAAGATCCGGTGTCTTCCCGGTTCGCATGGCCTCACGCAAGCCCGCTGACCTTTCTTTTTGAAGCAGAAAGACCGACACTTCGGTGGTCAGATCCCCGAGATCATCCTCAGGAAGGCTTCTCAGCGTCAGCACATCTTTCAGGGGGAACAGCATGCGGTTGGCCGACGTTCGTTGTTCCGCGGGCCTGTCCGTTGACAGGAAACCATCGTCCAATCCCAGACCATCCGTATCATTGAACGTCACCTGGTACCGGTAGGCAATCATCGTGACCGGACCTAAAACTTCGGCGAGGTAGGGCGAATAAGGTAACAGGACCCAGGTTTCCAAACCCACGGCCAATTCCCGAACGATCGTGAGATAGACCTGTAAGCAGAGCTCGCAGCGTGTCAGATCGTCCGGCGATGGTGTTAGCCGGGTATGGAGAAAACGGTACAGATCCTGCCGGTAAGATCTTTGGAATAAGTTGTTCATCGTCCGGCCTCCCTTCGCCTGTCGCCGGATTGCCCACGCGGGCATAGCATGATGTTCATTTTCTTGTTCATATATTGATCCTTATAATTAGAAAAACTAAAAAACCAACAAAAAAGGCCGCTGTGTAGAACGGCTGCGGCCGCTCGTCCTGGGGTTCTTCCATCATGTCGGCCATGACCTGGAACAGGGTCGCCGCTACGAACGCAGCCAAAAGGAACTCCACCATTTTGACGGGGGCCTGTCGCAGGACGAATGCGCCAATGCCGGCACCCCAGTTGAAACACAAGGCGAGCACAACGAACGTTCGCCCGGCGATACGCCTGCCGGTGATCGTGGAAGCCATACGGGCCTTATGTGTAATGCCGACCCACAGGAATCGGAACCCCAATGCAAGCGCCAGCAAAACGGCCGTCTTACGTCCGTTGAGCCAGGTCAGACTGAGAGCAACACCGGCGATCGCGAGTCCGATGCCGGTTATGCCGATCGCTGAACGCGCCGCATTTAAGCGGGGGCTGTCGGACCGGCGGAGATCATCGTGATGGGCCGCACCTTGTTCGATCAGCAGCATCAGCATGATCCCGGCGGCAAAACCTACGATGACCAGGAACAGGTCATGCTCACCCACAAGGCCGGGTATCAGCCCGACCGTGATCACGGAAAATATTGCCCCGGTGCTGAACCGCAGGGTCAGGCGGCTGAGCGCCCGGATCTTCGCCCTTTCGACAGCGAGCAAGCTTCCCGGCAATAGCAGCGCTAAGGGGAAAGCGGTCCAAAAAAGGTCCAGTTTCCAGCTGTTCATGATCCCGGTAATTTAGACCCGTTGATCATTCTGAGGCTATTGGGGTCATAGACCATCGATCCGATGCTACCCAGCACGACCGCCAGCAACAGGCTGAAGGTTAGCTGGACCGGAAAATAGCGCCCCTGGACCAATAAAGCGAGGACGATGACACCGGTATTCAAAGTCAACATCAGTTTCACGATCCATTGCGTTTTCGGCAGAACGAGCACGGCAAATGTACCGGCAGCCGTCACACAAACTGTGATCAGCGAGAACCAGCGGCAGCCCTGATGCGGCGGTACGAGGTGCCGGAGATCCGCTGACCGGCTGCAAAGTTGTGGTATCCAGTGACCCAGGGTCGCGTTGACCAGCATCACCAACAGGGCCACCGCTAACAGGAAAACGCCGAAGTGACCGAGGTAGACCAAGTGCCTGATCCGTTCACGGTGCAGGAACATCAGCACGACCGCGCCCCAATAGGGCAACCAGTTCCATCCCCGGCTCAAATGTGCCGGCGGGAAAACAGACCAGTACCGGCTCGCCGACCGAAGCGCCGATGCCAATTCTCCGTTGAAAGCATAGATCCGGCCCGGGAATACCGAGAACACGACGACCGCTAAATAGATGACAGAGACCGTGATCACCAAAAGCGGCAATACCTGAAAACTGTTGATGTGCCGAAATTTCTTCATGATCTGTTAAAAAATTGAAAATAAACGAGCAGCACCGCAGAAAGCGTCATCAGGATCAGCGTGATCCCGCCCAGGAAATTCGACCAGCGGGAATTGGTATGTTCTCCCATGATCTTTTTGTTATTGGCCAGGTGGAGGATGATCGCGATAATGACCGGAGAGGTCACCCCATATAACAAGGCGGTATATAAGAGCGCCTGCACCGGGCTGATACCGAGATAATTGATCAGCAGGCCCAACAACAAGGCAACGATGATCACACCGTAGAAACCTTTCGCACGATCGAACTTTTTATCCAGGTCGCCTTTCCAGCCTAACGCTTCCGATACGATGTAGGACAAGCAGCCCCCCAACACCGGGATCGCGAGCGCCCCGGTGCCGATGACCCCGGCGGCGAACAACAGGTAAGAAAGATCACCGGCCACGGGCCGCAGGGCCTGGGCCGCCTGTTCAACGGTCTCGATATTACGGACACCTTTAGGGAACAAAGCCGTACCTGCGGTCAGGATGATAAAGAACATGATCACATTCGATAAAAGCATGCCCAGATTGACATCCAAACCCATCTTTTGAAGGAGCAGGCCCATGACCCGTTTTTCACGGGCTCTGGGATCGGCCTCATTCCCTGCCACGATGATCATGCGTTTGTTGACCATCACCTGTTTCCGGATGACCTTGACATCTTCAGCCACCATATTGGTCTGCCAAAAGAAAAGGTAAGGGGAAATGGTCGTTCCCAGGATCGCGACCAGCATGCCGATCTGCTCCCGGTCCGCAGTGATCCGGGGCAGGAACAAATGATGCAGAACCTCAGACCAATCGGGCCGGGTCAAAAAAGGCACGATGATGTACAACAACAGCACCAGGCAGAGATACTTCAGCACGTTGACGAATTTGGCATAGGGCAGAAAGATGATCACGATCAGCAGCAGGGCCGTAAAGACCAAGCTGAACCAGATCGGCGCAACTGAAGGGAACAACAGATTGGCGACCGCCCCCATACTGGCGATATCCGCCCCGATATTCAGGATGATCGCGGGAACACTGAACAGGATCATCAGGTAAAGGACCGGTCTGGGATAATGCTTTTTCAGCGTGGTGGTCAGTCCCACAGAGGTGACCAGACCGATGCGCGCGCACATTTCCTGTATAGCCGCCATCAGCGGAAAGGTAATAATGACCGTCCACAGCGTGGCAAGGCCATATTTTGCGCCGGCCTGTGAGTAGGTCGCGATGCCTGAAGGGTCATCGTCACTCGCACCTGTGACCAGCCCCGGCCCCAGGGCACTGAAAAATTTTTTGACCTTACGCCACATCATTTTATCATCAAATTAGCCGGGGCTGCGCAGCTACGCAGCACCCGGCAGGGGGTATTGAACAGTGCCTTTCCAAGGGCACCGTTACCTTATTTTTTATAAGCCAAAAGCCTTAATGCATTAAAAACGACCAGCAATGTAGAACCTTCATGCACGATCACGGCCGGACCGATCGAAGCGATCCCCAGGATGGTCAGCGGGATCAGCATACCGACAATGCCCAGGCTGATCCACAGGTTCTGTTTGATGATGCCCCGTGACATCCGGCTCAAGCCGATCGCGAACGGCAGGGTTTCCAGTTTATCGCCCATGAGGGCGATGTCAGCCGTTTCCAAGGCCACATCCGACCCGGCAGCGCCCATCGCGATACCTACCGTGCTTTTGGCCATTGCCGGCGCGTCGTTCACACCATCGCCGACCATGGCGACCTTCTTTTCAGAACGGTCAAGCTTTTGCACGGCTGCAACTTTATCTTCCGGCATCAGGTTACCCCAGGCTTCGGTCACACCGACCTCTTTGGCCACAGCCTCCGCCACCTGTTGATTATCACCGGTCAGCATCACCATTTTGCGGATGCCCAATGCACTCAGTTCCTGGATGACCTTTTTCGCTTCTTTCCGTGGCGTATCCATCAGGGCGATAATGCCGATATAGTCATCGCCATGCTTGACGATCATCGAAGTATTGCCGGTCTCTTCCAGTTCGCTGACCTGCTTTTCAAATTGTTCCGGCAGGCTATCACCGAACAAGGCTTTATTACCGATCTGAACCTTTTTACTGCCGATCTCTGCCTGTACGCCCCGGCCGACAATGCCTTTGACATTTTTGGCCTCAGGGATCTGATGGCCTTTTTTGAGTTTCTCCATGCCGCCTTTGACAATGGCTTCGGCCAGCGGGTGGTCGCTCAGCTTTTCAACCGCGATCACCACTTCCAGCAGATCTTCCTCTGTTGTATTGTTCAGTGGGACGACCTTGGTCAATTTCGGCTTGCCTTCGGTCAGCGTACCCGTCTTATCGAACGCGATCGCATTCAGTTCGCCCAGGTCTTCCAGCGGACGCCCGCCTTTGATCAGCACACCGCCTTTTGCCGCCCGGGCAACACCACTTAATACGGCACTCGGCGTACCGATGGCCAGTGCACAAGGGCTGGCGGCGACCAGTACCGACATCGCACGGTAGAAACTTTTACTGAACGGCTCATCGATCACCAGGAACGCGAAACACAGCAGAACGACCAGGATCAGCACCGCAGGCACGAAATAACGCTGAAACCTGTCGGTGAACATTTGCGTCGGTGATTTTTGTTTCTCCGCTTCATTCACCATCTTGACCAAACGGCTGATCGTCGAATCTTTAGCTTCCCGGATCACCTTGACCTCCATCGCGGAGCCGCCATTGATCGTCCCGGCGAATACGCGGTGTTCCGCTTTGATCTTACTATCCTCACTGTAATCTTTGTCCGGATCGGGCACAGGTCTTTTATCGACCGGCACACTTTCCCCCGTGATCGGTGCCTGGTTCACGCTGCCCTCGCCTTTAACGACCACGCCGTCTGCCGGGATCTTGCTGTTCGGTTTGATGACGATCACTTCGCCTAACTGGAGTTCCTCGATCCTTACTTCGACCTGCTGACCATCCCGGATGACCAGGGCCGTGGGTGGGGCCAGGCTGGTTAAGGCCTCGATGGATTTGCGTGCTTTGGCCATAGCATAATTTTCCAGTGCATGGCCCAGGCTGAACAGAAAAAGCAATAAAGCGCCTTCCAGCCATTTCCCCAGTATACCTGCACCGATCGCTGCGACCAGCATCAGGAAGTCGATCTCGAAGCCGCCCTTGGCGATCTTTTCTACAGCTTCTTTAGTGGTAAAGTACCCGCCAAAGAAGCAGGCAATGATATAGAGGACCAGGCTGACCGTCGGTGAGATGTTGCTGATAAAGGAAAGCCCCCAGCCGGACGCCAGGAAAACGCCACAAAGGATCGCAAAGATCATCTCCGTGTTCTTACCGAAAATGCCGCCGTGCTCATGAGCGCCATCTTCTTCATCATCACTGTGCACGTGCCCCTTCTTGTCCGTTTGCGCTTTCTTCGCTTTGGTCACAGATTGCGCCGCAGCCTTCCTGTCCTGCGCGTGATCCTGTTGGTTTTCCGGCGTGGCCGGCTTCTTTTCTTGCTTTTTCATATCGAGTGGTTTATTCTTCTTCTTCGCTGTTCTTCAGCTTGCTTAACAGGTCGTAAGCTCCTTTGGTCACGATCCTGGCGTCCTTTCCGATCTCAGCCGGTAACTGGACCCCCGTAAAACCGCCTTCGCTCACCCCGGTGGAGATCTCCACCATTTTGAAACGAAATACCTTGGTCGCGGTAGCTTCATCCGCCGGGTTCTCCTTACGCTGCTCGGTTGCCGAACCGGCACTCACGAATACGTATTTCTTGCCCTCAAAGTTGACCACCGCACTTTCCGGCAGCGCCTGCGTCTCGTCTTTTCCGGTCTCGATGAACGCCTTTACATAAGTACCCGGCAGGAAATCGAAACTGCCTTTGGCAATACTGTGGATACGTATCGTTTTATCCGGATTGATCTCCCGGCCGACCAAAGACACGGTTGCCATGCGCTCCGTCGTATCATTGGTCAGCGTGAAACGCACACGCTGGCCTTGCCTCACCTTTTCTGCATCCTTTTCAAAGACGTTCAGCTCCACGTGCAGGTTGTTACTGTTGACGATCTCCAGCATGATGTCGTTCGGGTTGACGAACTTCCCGATATTGGTGTTCACTTTGGTCACATACCCCGTGATCGGTGCGTAGATATTGACCGTGCTGCGGATACCCGCAGCGGTCAGCCGGTCCGGATCGATATTGATCAATCTCAAACGCTGGCGTAAAGCGGCCTCACGCGCGGTCGCACTCTCGAAATTCGCCTTGGCCTGCTGCAGCACCTTCGTAGAGGTCACATTCTGTTGGGAGAGCGTCTGCTGCCTTTTATATTCCGTGATATTCAGGTCATGCTGGCTTTTGCTGTCCAGGTAATCCTGCTGCAATTGTACATAGTCCTGGTTCTCCAGGACCGCGATCACTTGCCCCTTGCTGACCTTCGAACCCTGCAGGACCGGGATGGACTTGACGATGCCGCCCATTTGGGTACTGATGCTCACCAGGTCCTGGGGCGGTACATCGATGAAACCGCTCACCTTGAGCACGCCACTCAGGGCTTTATTGCCCGGTGTATCCAGCACTACGCCGATCGTCCTGTACTGGGCTTCGCTCAGCTCAGCTACATTTTCAGGCTCTTCTTTTTTGGTGGTATCACTTTCCGTCGCTTCCTCTTTTTTTCCGCCGCCACAGCTGCTAAGGGCAGCCACAAGGGCCAGGACGGTGAAGAAACTCGGTATCTTTAAAAAACTCTTTTTCATAATGATCATAAACCGGTCAGGTATTGTAAGTCGTAAACAGATTGATTGTATTGATTAAGCGCCGATAAGTAGGCGAAGCGGATGTCCGAAAAGGTTTTCAACGCCTGGATGAACTCCACATAGCTGATCTCCCCGTTGCGGAAAGCGATCTGTGCCTGGTTCAGGATCAGGTTCGCATTCGGCAGCGCGCTCGTTTCATAATAGCTGAGCGAACGTTCGTTCTTCAGCAACTGGTGGTAGGCTTGCTCGTACTGGCTCGAAAGATTGACCGCATAAAGGTCCAACTGCGCCTGGTTCACCTCTTTCTGGATCCGGGCGGCCTTGATCCTGGAAGCGAAAGGCTTAAAGAACAAGGGGATCGAGATCCCGGCCTGAACACCCTGGAAACGGTTGGCACCGGTAAAGTTGCGTTCCATCCCGTTCACATTCTGGATGCCGATCAGCGACTGGTTAAAGTAGCCGACCGTAAAGTCCGGACCAGCCTTTGCTTTCTCCAGGGCAATGTTCTTGTCCGAGAGTTCGACCTGCTGGCGCTGATAAGCCAGTTGCGGGTTCGCGTTGATCGCACTGTCCAGGTGGCGAAACTCGGCGGTCGCTTTTTTGAACACACTGGCCGTGATCATCAGGGAGTCTTTCGTATTCAGCAAGCGTTGCAGTTCCGCATTGGCGGCGGCGATGTCGCCATCGTTCCGAAGCTTTTGGTTACGGACCTCATTGCGCTGCGTCTCCGCTGTTTTCTTCTCTAACAGGTTGGTCTCGCCGGCCTCGAAACGGACCGATGCCGCTTTTAAAAAGGCTTCATAAATAGAATCCTGACGCAGGTAAAGATCTTTTAACGCGGTGAAATAAGCCAATTGCCGGTAAGCCTGGCGGACCTCGAAACGTAGCTGCGACCGGGTAACGTTCAGCCCGAGTTTGGCGGTCTGTTCCTGCGCCTCGAACACCCGGCGCTGACTGCTGATCAGACCGGGGAAAGGGATGCTCTGCTGTACCGAGATGTTATTGTCCCGGTTGATGCTGTTGAACTGTCCGTACTGCAGGTTCACATTGGTCTTGCCCAGGTCGAAAGCGCTGCCTTTGAGCGCTGTTTGCTGTTTGACCTGTAAAGCAGCCGAACGCACCCCGAAGTTATTGGTCTGCGCGGCTGACAATGCTTGTTCCATCGTGAGCGGCTGCCCGGTAACCGGGATGGTCTGCGCGCCAGCCTTACCCGGAACGAATGCCAGCAGGGCCACGATAGACGCAACAGCAATACCCGCTTTGCCGCGCTTACGGCCGGAGCGGAAATTCTCAAAATAGGTATATAACACGGGTAACACGATCAAAGTTAAAATGGTCGATGTGATCAGGCCGCCGATCACAACGGTTGCTAATGGTTTTTGTACCTCTGCACCGGCGGCGGTCGATATAGCCATTGGGAAAAAGCCCAGCGAGGCGACCGTTGCCGTCATCAGCACCGGGCGCAGACGTTCCTGCGTACCTTCCAGCACGATCTTGCCCAGGTCGGTCAGCCCGCTCTTTTTCAGCCGGTTGAATTCGGTGATCAATACGATCCCGTTCAAAACAGCCACCCCGAAAAGCGCTATAAAGCCTACGCCTGCCGAGATACTGAACGGCATGCCGCGAAGCAGCAACGCGAACACACCGCCAATGGCGGCCATCGGGATAGCCGTAAAGATCAGGATAGATTGTTTGAAAGAACCGAACGTGAAATACAGCAGGACCAGGATTAGCAGTAAAGCCACCGGTACGGCGATCGATAAACGCGCCGAGGCCGCCTTCAGATTCTCGAACTGGCCACCGTAGGTGATATAGTAACCGGTCGGCATTTTGATCTGCTGGCCGATCTTGGCCTGGATCTCGTTCACCACACTCTCGATGTCGCGTCCACGGACATTCAATCCCACGATGATCCTGCGCTTGGTATCCTCCCGTTGGATCTGGTTAGGGCCGACCTGCAAACTGATGTCGGCGACCTGCTCCAGCGGTACCTGGCGACCGTCCGGTGTGGTCACAAAAATATCCTTGATATTATCGATGCTCTGACGGTTCTGGTCGGACAGGCGGACCACCATATCATAGCGGCGTTCACCTTCATAGACCAGACCGGCGGATTGACCGGCAAATGCCGTGTTGATCGCCTGGTTCACGCTTTCCACGCTCAAGCCGTACTGGGCCGTGCGGTCGCGGTTGATCTTCACCACCACCTGCGGCAGGCCGGTCGCCTGTTCCAGGTAGATATCCGCAGCACCCTGAACAGAACCCGCGATCTTACCTACTTTTTGAGATAGTGTCGTCAGCGTTTGCAGGTCCTCACCGAAGATCTTGATCCCGATGTCCTGGCGAACACCGGAGATCAGTTCGTTGGAACGGAGCTGGATCGGTTGCGAGAAACCAAAGGTCACGCCCGGGATCTTTTCCAGTTCGGCTGCCATTTTATTGGCCAGTTCTTCCCGGTTCTCTGCGGACGTCCACTCATCTTTATCTTTCAGGATCACTGTCAGGTCACAGGCCTCCATCGGCATCGGATCCGTCGGGATCTCCGCCGCGCCGATCTTACCGATCACTTCCTTGACCTCCGGGAATTTTTTCACCAGTATCGCGGAGGCTTGGTTCACTTTATCGATGGTCTGCGAAAGCGAACTGCCGGTCAACAAACGTGTTTCCACGGCAAAGTCACCTTCTTCCAATTGCGGTATAAATTCACCGCCCAGACGCGTAAAGATGAAGATCGCCACGGCCAGTAATACTACGGCTACAATAACAACCATTGCCCTGATCCGGAGTGCTCCCTTGATCAGCGGTGAATAGGCGCGGTGCACGTATTCCATCATCCGGTCCGAGAAATTCTTTTTATGGTGCGGCTCCTTGCTCAGGAACAAGGCCGATACCATCGGTACGTAAGTGAGGGAAAGGATGAAGGCACCCAGGATGGCGAACGCTACCGTCTGCGCCATCGGACCGAACATCTTGCCTTCGATACCTACTAAAGCTAATATCGGCAGGTAAACGATCAGAATGATGATCTCCCCGAAAGCCGCGGCCGAACGGATGCGACTGGCCGACTCGTAAACCTCGTCGTTCATTTCCTGCTGGGTCATCCGTTTGGTCGACTTGCGCATGGATAAATGGTGCATGGTCGCTTCCACGATGATCACCGCGCCGTCCACGATCAGGCCAAAGTCGATGGCACCCAAACTCATCAGGTTACCCGACACGCCGAACAGGTTCATGAGACAGATAGCGAATAGCATTGCCAGCGGGATCACCGAAGCGACCACCAGGCCTGCCCGCAAGTTACCCAGGAAGATCACCAGCACGAAGATCACGATCAGCGCGCCCTCGGTCAGGTTCTTTTCTACCGTACCGATCGCCCGTTTCACGAGGGAACTCCGGTCCAGAAAGGGTTCAATGACCACCCCATTGGGCAAGGTCTTATTGATACGTTCGATCCGGCTTTTGACCTCGCCGACCACTTTGTTGGCGTTGGCCCCTTTGAGCATCATCACGATACCGCCGACTGCTTCCCCAGTACTGCCTTTGACCGAGCGGGTCAGCGCGCCGTAACGGATCGCGCTGCCGATCTGTACGGTGGACACATCGCGGATCAGTACCGGCAGGCCGTTCGCGTTGTTCTTCACCACGATCTTGCCGATATCTTCGGTGTCGCCCACCAAACCTTCACTTCTGATGAAATAAGCATTCGGCTTTTTATCGATATAAGCGCCGCCGGTGTTCTGGTTATTTTTTTCCAATGCCGTAAAGACATCCGAGATACCCAGGTCATAACTGCGCAGCTTATCCGGGTCGATCGCGATCTCGTATTGCTTCAGGAGGCCGCCGAAGCTGTTGACCTCCGCAATGCCCGGTGTGCCGAGTAATTGGCGGCGGACGATCCAGTCCTGGATGCTCCGCAGTTCACGGGCATCATATTTTTTTTCAAAACCGGGCCTGGCGTGCACTACATACTGGTAGATCTCGCCAAGGCCGGTCGATATTGGGGATATTTCAGGGTTACCCAACCCGGCCGGGATATTGTTCTTCGCCTCGGCCAGCTTCTCGTTGACCTGCTGACGTGCCCAGTAGATGTCCACGTCATCATGAAAAACAATGGTCACCACAGATAGGCCGAAGCGGGAGATGGAACGTACTTCCTCGATCTCCGGGATCGTGGCCATGGTCTGTTCGACCGGGAAGGAAATGAGACGCTCCACCTCCTGGGTGGCCAGCGCCGGACTCTGCGTGATGACCTGTACCTGATTGTTCGTAATATCAGGTACCGCGTCGATCGGCAGTTGTTTCAGGGAATAGATCCCCCAGGCGATCAGGCCGAGGGTAAAGATCCCGATGATCAGTTTATTATTGATCGAAAAATGAATGATCTTATTAAGCATAATTTATCCTAATGCTTGGATAAGATATGACTGTACCGCTCCACGATGCCGATCATGGCGATCAGAAGAACGAGCGTGATGATCACCAGACCAATGATCCGGATCACCTGCATCCATAGCGGACGCTTCGGGCTTCGTTTCTTCTTCTTCGTGGCAGTGGTACGCGCAACAGGCTTTGACCTGGTCTTTGCCATACCAATACAAGAAAATAATGAGAAAATAGATTAAGCCGCACGGAACGTCAGACGGACGTTAGCGGCAACACAGGAAATTATGCGGCGAGCTTGGGCGGCTGCCAGATATTCGTCGGACGGGTCACCGGTTTTTCCGGCAGGTACGCGTCGGTAACAGTAGTTAATTTAGTTTCAACAGCACGGATGATGATCTTTTTGGTAAATACGACCTGCATATTGCAGCACCCGCAATGACACATCGGCGGACATTGGTCCTGACCGCTGTGTGATTCATGCTGATCTTGAATGGTAGCGATCGATGTTGTGCTCCGGACAGAGCCCACCACATCCTTACACGGCTCCAGGTCCATGCAAAGGAAAAATAAGGCGAACACGTAACAGAACCATTTCATGCTGAGGGCAAAGATAATAATTTACAAATAAAATAATAATTACATTTATCCGGTCCCCGGTAAACCTGACATTTAACAAGCATTGGGCACCTTTGTTTTTGGATAGTGAACGTGGAATCGTGTTACAGGATCAAAACCATTTTAACATAATTTAACAAAAACCTGATCTTATGATCTCTTTGAATACTGAACTCATCGTTTTTGCAAAGATCCTGGCCGCCGTCGTCCTGGGTGGTATCATCGGATACGACCGTGAAAAACATGGACGCGATGCGGGCATCCGCACCTATGCAGCCGTATGTGCCGGTGCGACGATCTTTACCTCCGTAGCCGCTCACCTGGGCGATCTCGCTGCGGCCTCGCGCGTCGTGGCCAACATCGTTGTCGGCGTCGGCTTCCTGGGTGCCGGCATCATCTCCCGCGACCGTGATTCCAACAACTCCTCCGGCCTGACCACCGCAGCCACCATCTGGTGTACCGCGGCGGTCGGTGTGACCATCGGACTGAACGAATTCCTGGTCGCTACCGGTACCGCAGGTGTGTTGTACTTTCTGCTTTCCCTTCATCATCAGAAGTGGTACCTGCGGTGGAAAAAAAAGATCCGGGAGAAAGAAGAACATGCCTGATCCCGCTCCAACAACGGAAAATTTGATAGAAGATCAAAAAATCTTTCCATGTTTATCAAATTCTAATATGGAGCATTTATATTTACACATATGGCAAAATGGCTTGGCAGATTGATGGTAATGGCAGGAATGTTCCTGCTGATTTATCATAATATCACGCCGCATCACCATGAAGCCGAACTGGTACACGACCTCCGGCTCATGCACCACGCGGAAGGTCCGCTGGAACAGGTGAACGTTGACCATCATTTTTACCACGATAATGACCTGGTAAACGAGATCGGAAATGGGATCGTGACCCTGTTGTACAGGTTCGATCATTTCTACGTCCGGCCGGAAACAGCACCCCCGCAATCGTATGTGCTGACGACGGACGATCCATTCCCGCCTGACCCTTTTCTCTCTATACCGGACCATCGCGGCCCGCCACACTGCTAATTATTGAATTTCTGCAGCCCGCCCGCCCGGGGTCAAGCTGTACCTATCTGTATTTTCCGGTCAAATTTAAGATGAACAGCCATCAGCATCGATATGCTAATGATGACTGCTTTTTCCATTTGGGTTTCTCCGGGGGAGATTTTCAAACTACATGTTCATGACGAATGATCGGACAAGGAACCACGCTTTTACAATGCAGTTCAGCAAGCGGCTACCTGATGGATACCCTATCGCTATTTATTAAAAACTTCTCAAGTGCTGCCGGCATACCTTTAGGAATGCTTGCGGTCGTGGAGCACAAGACAATGATCCTCGCCTTTTTGGGCGGCTTTTTTTTAGCGCTCATTATTTTGCTGACCCTACGCAAAAGGATATGGTCCATCATCCTTGTTTTCGATTATAAGCTGGATAGTTATGCAGGCAAAGTACTGGCGGTCGTCCTGATCGTCGGTTTGATCTTCTGGATACTCTCCTTGGCGTGAAAGTTTTTTAGCGATCAGATAGCAACACCGGACACGGTCAGAAATTCAGCTTTCCGATCAGCCCCACCTGTAAGTGGGAACGCTGCTGCTTTGCCCTGACAAAGTGCGCGCATCACCTTTTACTGTTCACTCAAAATCTTAAAGAATTTCTTATGCGAAATCTTATCGCTCTATCTATCATGCTATTTTTGGTCACCCTGACCTTCGGCGTGATGTCCTATAACCGCGGGATGAAGGCCGATGTCAACGGCGATCATTATATCTATTGGAAGGCGGGAAAGGACTTTCTCAGCGGGCAAAAGATCTACACCCCCGGCCTGGTTGACGGCGGCTTCACGTATCCGCCATTCGCTGCCTTTTGTTTCAGCTTGTTCGCCCTTTTGCCCTTTCATAGCTCGGCCTTCATTTTTACTTTTCTGATCAATTGGGGCCTTTGGCTGCCCTCATTCCTGCTGGTGCGAAAGGTCATGCAATTGGAATTCCCCAACCAGGACCTGAAATGGCCGTTGTTGATCGCGGCAGCATTGTCCGCAGGGTTCTACTGGCATAACTACATCTGGATGAATGCCAACCTGCCCGTGTTCTGCCTGACCCTGCTCGGCATCCTCGCTTTTCAGACCGGGCACTACCGGCGAAGCTATCTATTCCTGTGGGCGGCAACCTTTCTCAAGGTCACACCCATACTTTTCCTTTTCTTTTTCGCCATCAAGCGCGGCCCAAGGGATTGGGTATGGATCGCCATCTGCAGCCTCCCGTTCATTTTATTGCCTTTCATGATCCGTGGTTATGAAGCTGGGACCGCGGATTGGCAGGAATATATTGCCGCCTTTATGGCACCCTTTGCTGACGGTAAAATAGATGAGAATATCATTAGTTTAGGGATACCTGCGGTGCTCCGGAAACTGGTTTCGGGAAATCCCGCTGCCGGCATTGCACCGGTCTTTCTGCTCGAAGCAGACCTGTTGCAAACGGTCGTCCATATCCTCCAGTTAGCATCTATGGCCCTGCTGACCTGTAAATTCCTATATGACCGGTACGTCAAAGACAGGCAGCGGTTCTCGGCTGCAGACCTATGCCTGATCTTTCTGGTACCGCTCTTATTACCCGGCCGGGTTTGGGCGCATCATCATGTCGTGACCGCTTTTATTTATACCTATCTGTGTTATGTACTGATCCGGCAACAGCGAATGGCCTTACTAAGTGTGCTGATCTTGCTGGCCATGTTCAGTAACCTGATCACCAGCGACGTGATCGGGCAGCAGGCGACCGACCTTTTGAAACATGCCGGCTACGTGACCTGGCTGATGATCGGGGCCTGTCTGCTGGTCGTGATGACCGGCTATCAACGGCATGACCGAACCGGCTATACCTCATCCTCCTGACCGCGTCGTTGTGCCCGGTCGGGAAAAGGCCGGTCGATAAGGCCCGCTGCGCTGTAATACCTTCAGGCGCAGTCGGTTTTTAATGAGCAGCAATTACAAACATGCAAGAATGCATCTATGCTTTGACCGCTTGCATCATTTTGAAATATATGGAAAAAGTTATACGCAGGGAAATAACCATGATAAAGACCCGGCGGGAAAAACACTTATTGAAAAGACGGCAATAAACGATAACTAAAAATGAAACCTTCTGAAAAACACAAACAGATCCGGAACAAAGAACTGACCAAAAGAAAACTCATTGATGCGGTCGGTCAGATCCTGCGCAAAGACGGCTATGCCGGACTTGGCGTCAATAAAGTGGCCAAACAGGCCGGTGTCACCAAAAAACTGATCTATGATTACTTCGACCGTGATTTCAATAACCTGATGGAAGCCTATATCCTCGAAACCGACTACTGGATGATGTTCGCCGATAAAGTAAAAGAACTGACCGAACGCCACGCCTTTACCGATCATCAGAAACTCATCACCGACATCTTACAAAACCAATTCCGCTACTTCCACCTTGAGAAGCAAGTACAGGAACTCATCATTTGGGAGGTCACGTCTAAAAGCCCCTTGATGCGCAGCATCCATAACGTCCGGGAAAGTCTGGGCCAGCAGCTCTTTGAAATGACCGATACCCATTTCAAGAAAACGAACATTAACTTCCGCGCTGTCGCAGCCTTGCTGGTCGGCGGCATCTATTATTCCATCCTACATACCCGCCACAACGGCGGCAGCTTTTCAGGCCTTGATCTTTCGACCGAAAAAGGACGTGACGAAATGTTGGAAGCTATTGAAATGATCGTAGGGTGGGCCTATAAAGCCGGAGTCTGAAAGCCTAAAGCATTAAAACATCCAAAGCCGGTTGATCTTTGGCCAAATTCAATAATAACCCATCATCACGTTTTTATAGGCTATATTTTAAGTTAATATTAAAATAATATTGCGGGACTATTTTTGCATCTGTAATTTTAGGACAAATGCAACATGTAGGCGAACAGGAACTTTTGCAGCGGATCAGGGATGCTGATTATGCTGCATTTGAAGAACTGCACCGCCGCTATTACCGCTCTTTATACACCCATGCTGCTAAAAAAATAGGTGATGAAGATGAGGCCTATAATCTTGTTCAGGAGATGTTCATTGAGCTTTGGGACAAACGTGCCACCTTCTCGATCACTAACTCTTTACCCAATTACTTAAAGAACCGGCTCTGGTTCAAATTGTCAGGTTATTTCCGCGATAAAGGATTTCAGCAAAAGCACTTCCGGCATTTTTCGGATTTTCTTCAGCAGGATTCAGCTACTACACCCTACCTGGACCCGATGGAGATCAGGGAAATGGAATCGCAGTACGAGGCGCTTATCGAAGTGATCGACCGGACGATCGCAGAGATGCCGGAGAAAATGCGCAAAGTTTTTGTGCTGAGCCGCAGTAACGGTTATTCCATATCACAAATAGCCGAAGAGCTGGATATTTCCCCAAAAACCGTAAAAAACCAGCTCAATATCGCTTTCAACCGCATCCGCAACGTAACGGCCGATTCCTCTCTTACCGCTTTCGAGATCACCGTCCTGATTTGGTTAACAATTAATTAATCAATATTTAACGATAATTTTCTGGGTCTAAAGCCCATGTTCTGCTTATTGTTTATAGGATGCAGAACGAACAACAACAATTAGAGGCGCTTTTTCAGAAGTATCGCCAGGGAATGGTTACTGAAGAAGAAAAAGCACTGATCGCCCGGTGGCTCATCCGCCTGGACGTGATCGGGCAACTGACCGATGAACAACTGGCCGCAAAAGAAGAACTTTCCAAAGGCGAACTGAAGCGTCACTTCTTCAGCGAAAATACCAGGTCTGCCAAAGTCGTTCGGTTCCCGCTATGGGTTCGTTCAGTGGCTGCAAGCCTGCTAATTGTGGCCAGTATAGCCGGCATGGTCTATTTTGGATCACAAAAACAAGATGCAGATGATGTTCAGCCTGCCTATTCCCAGCTTTCAACACAAACGGGCGAGATCAAGACCGTTACACTTACCGATGGCACAAAGATCACGCTGAATAGCGAGAGCCGTTTAAAATATCCCACCGAGTTAACAGGTAAGACCCGTGAAGTATTTTTGACGGGCGAGGCCTATTTCGATGTGGCCCATGATCCCGGCAAACCATTTAAAGTACATACTGACAAACTGGATGTACAAGTACTGGGCACTTCTTTCGATGTAAAGGCTTATGGTGATGACGGAGAACTATCAGTTACGGTATCCAGCGGTAAGGTCGGCGTTCTACCCCTCAACCTTCAAACAAAAGCATACATGCTGCTACCGGGCGACAGGCTGGTGTATCGCCGTTCTAAAAACAATATTGATCAGTTAAAAACAGACGTTGCAGGCATTGGCATCTGGCAAAAAGGCCGGTTCAACTTCAGGGAAGAAACACTGCAAAATATTGCCCGCCAGCTGGAACGCTACTACAAGGTTAGGATCATATTCAAAAATCCATCGTTGCAGCAAAAGCAGATCAGCCTGAAGGTTAAGAACCACAGTATTAACACGGTGATAAAAGCACTGAGCATAGCCGGAGAATTTCGGTACGAAATAAAGAACAGCGAAATAACAGTATGGTAAAAACAATCAAGCGAACGGAAGAAGGGAGAAACGCTATGTAATAAACACCCACCCAAAAATCGGATGGAATAAAAAAGAGTGAAAGTGGTTACGACACTTCCGCTCAAAATAAGTTCACGCCGATCTATCATTTTCTGAGGACAATAAATCATTCTAAAAACTTATGTACAATTCTACAAAATTAATAGTAATAAAACTGCTGTTGACCATGACGAGATTTGCCTTCCTGGTAACGGTGATCACGATAGCCCTTAGCGGCGTGTTGCTGGCCGCCGATGTAAAATCTCAGGATCTGAGAACCATCCAGGTCACCTTTTCGGCCAAAAACACTACCCTGGAGGACGTATTTAACAAAATTGAGCAACAAACAGCTCTTTCCTTCACATTTGCCAAACAGATTGGTGATAAACAATTAACGACCTATCAGGCGACTAACAGATCGGTTGATGTAATTTTAAAAGAACTGGCCAAAAGCTGGCGTTTGAAATTTGTTCAACTGGGCGATATTATCGCTGTAAGCGAGCTACCTCCTCCTGCCAAACCCGGCCGCATTACCGGCAAAGTAACCGATGCCAAAACGGGCGAAACACTGATCGGCGTAACCGTACGCGTATCAGGCCGCCCCAACGGCGCAAGCACTGATGTAAACGGCCGGTTCAGCTTACAGGTAGAGCCCGGAACCTATAATGTAGCGTTGAGCTATGTCGGTTATCAAACCACAGCGGTCAACGATGTGGTGGTCAAAGAAGATCAGCCGACCTATCTGGCGATCAAAATGGAACCCTCACAAGGCGACCTGGCCGAAGTGACCGTAAAAGCCGATAGGGTGATCACCAGCACCAACGAAAAACTGGTAGGCCAAATGAAAAATGCTGTTGGGGTAGTATCCGGCATCTCGTCAGAGCAGATCACCATCAGTGTAGACCGTTCGGCATCCGAAGTCGTACGCCGTGTAGCCGGTATCACCTTACAGGACGGTTTCATCAGCATCCGTGGCATGACACCGAGGTACAACCCTGTGTTCCTGAACAATGTTTACATGCCCTCTACCGATCCTAATAAACGGGCATTCAACTTCGACCTGCTACCGTCCAACGTGATCGACCGCATATTGGTTTATAAGACCGGCGCGCCGGAACTTCCCGGCGATTTTGCCGGTGGTGTGGTCAAAGTGCATACCAAAAAATCGGTGAACATCCGCCGGTTCGAGATGACGCTGAACGGCCAATATCGCACCGGCAATAAGTTCTTCAGCAATCACGTCAGTGCCGGTAACGGTAAATACGACTGGCTGGGTTTTGACGATGGCACACGCGGCTTGCCCAAAGGCATCCCCCGCAATCAATATGGCGTAGCCTTATCGCAGGTAAGCGTAAGTAACCCCAACGGCTATTCCATAGCGAACGAAAAGCTGACCGATGCACTCTTGCAGCGCTCGGCCAAGCAGTGGACGTTGCAAAACGTATATCATCCCATGGACATTCAAGGCGATGCCACCTATTACACCTACGCCAACCTGGGCAGCATGAAACTGAACAGCGTGAGCCTGGCACGGTATGAGTTGCAGCGCGGCTATTTCCGCAGTAATACCGCGAGAGGGGCCAATCAATTTGTTGAAACGGACTTCCCTGCCAATGGTGCACCGCTTAGCCCATATTATAAAGACAATTATCGCCTGATGTATGATTCTGTTTACTCAGAAAATGTACGCCTGGCTGCCATGCAGGATCTTTCGCTCAATATCGATAAGCGGAACGACATTAACCTGATGGTGCTGTTTAACCATATGGCCAAAGACCAGTTACAGATACAAACCACTACCAATTGGAACAACTCTGCAGGCAACCCATTCCCTCGCCGTGTAGAATCGGCCTACAACCAGCAGCAATTGCTGACAACCGTGCTGGGAGGAACACATAAAACCAATAATGACAGGCATTCCATAGAATGGAACGTTAATTATTCAAGGGCAAGATCGTATGACCCAGGTCAATTTTCCAATATCTACGAACCCGATCTAAAGTCCATCAATGGCATTTACAATGGCGAAGGAAGTTTGAACATCACCGACGCGACGACCTGGCGTATGTACACTTTTCCGCAGAACACCAATGTGGGCAACTTCAGTGATGGCGAGGGTTTGGAAAAACGCTGGCAAGGTAATATCGATTATGTTTTCCAAATAGCGCCTAAAACATGGAAAGACCTGCAATTGAAGGCCGGTGCTTACTACGAAAATCGTAACAAGAATTACCAGTTCTACGCATTCAGATACGGCCGTTATCCTGCTATGCCATATTCAGCAGACCCGTGGAACACGATAGGCCAAACCTTATTGGAGGCAAATGCGCTTCGCCCACAGGGCCAGCGCATGTTTACCGCCTTGCAAACTACCGGTAATGCCGGTACCGAAACCCAGGGTTACAAAGCCAAGGCCATTACCACAGCTGGTTATGCCGCTTTAAATATCCCGCTGCGTTTCAACATCGGCAGCCGCCAGTTGCAATGGGATATTTATGCCGGTACAAGGTTAGAGTATACGGACAGGCTGGTACTATCGCCTGATGGCAAGAAAACCGCCGATGGTGGTGCATTTAGTATGGTAGGCCAGGCACCGCCTTATACTTACTACTGGCTGCCCTCTGTAAATACCACCCTGCACATTTCGCCCAAATTGCAATGGCGTATGGCTTATTATAAAACGGTTAACCGGGCTGAATTTAGAGAACTATCGCCATTTATTACCTATAATCCGGCCGATGGATTTACCTACCAGGGCTACTCGGGCTTGCAGGACGCTAAGATAGATAACTTCGATGCCCGTTTGGAATGGTACCCTTCAGAAGGTGAAACCATTACCGGCGGCGCTTATTTCAAAAACATCAAAAACCCGATCGAAGACCTGAACGCTGGCCTCTTCAGCGTAGGCGGCTTTATGCCGGGCAACCTGAGCTATGCCCGTATATACGGCGCCGAGATAGAAGTGCGCAAAAAGCTGGATTTTATGGAGGGTAGCCTATTCAGGCACATGGGCGTGATACTTAACGCGGCCTATAACCAAACCAAGGCAGATAACCGGGTATCGCAAAACCCTGCACTACCTTTAAATTATTACCCGGGTGGCACGTCACGGCCTTTGCAGGCAGCCAGTCCCTGGATCATCAATGCCGGCTTGTTTTATGATAACAAACCGAAGGGCAGCCGCATCTCTGTGCAGTATAACGCCTACGGCGATCGCCTGCTGGCTAACACAGGTCACAGTTTAGATGATGACCCGGCCTTGTTCGACCGTACCCGCCACCTGCTTGACGTGTCCATACTACAAAAGATCACCAACAGGCTTAGCGTAAGAGTAGCGGCCCAAAACCTGCTTAACTCGCCCATCAGGCATTACGTAGATGGCGATTTTGACCGCAAGTTTGGTGCCGCGCCGCGTCGCGTTACCCTTGAATCTTATCGTTATCAAGGCGCGCTGTTGGAGTATCGCAGCTTTATCCAGGGCGATTATTACGTAAAAGATTACCGTCCGGGTGTTTATTACACGGTTGGCTTCCAGTTAAGTTTATAAAAAGCTAAGCAATTATTACATGAAACTCTATCATAACTTCATACTCTTATTGGCCATTATTACCGGCATAGGCATCTCCGGTTGTAATAAAGAATCGCTGATCGATGTGCGCGATGGCGGCCGCATCCGAATAGACAGCGTATCGCCCGGCAAAGGCCCGGCGGGTACTTATTTTGAGGTATATGGCGATAATTTCACTTACCTCACTACAGATGTTACGGCTTCCATTGGTGGTAAAACCCTTACGGTAATTAGCGCATCTATTACCAAACTATTATTGAAACTACCGGCTGATGCCGTAGCCGGCCCATTAACGTTAAAGTTTAACAGGGATAACTCAACACCAAATAGTGGTGGTGCGATGGAAAAAGAAATAACAACGTCCCTGTTCCGGGTAGATGCTGCCGCTGTGCCGGGGCCTATTCTAAGGGCTGTTGATCCGGTAAGCGCCGGGGCGGGTAAATCAGTGGTGTTAAAGGGGTACAATTTCTCGTTACAACACAACCCCCAAATATAGTTTGGCACTGTTAAAGCAGATCCTGTTGCTGTTACCGATACCACCATCACCGTAAAAGTACCTGCCGGGTTAGCACTTGGCCAAACTACCGTGTATGTTGAACAGGGTGGTTTGCGTACAAGCGCGCTACCGTTTACCATATTGAAAGGTTTGCCTGATGTAGATGCTGTTTATTATGTAGTTGGGCAGGATATTTACGTGAGCAAAAACGAAAACGGCGTGTTTACAGGGCAGCTGCTATATGGTAGTGCCGATGCCGGAACTCCTTTCTTTATTAAGAGCGATAATACCAGAAAATTATTGTACTGGATTAACATGAATAACGGCAATGTGATGCAGGCGCCGATGGATGGTTCAGGGCCGGTAAAGGCAGCATACGCGGCTGATGCCAATGGTGATTTTGTACAGGAATTTGGCGTAGATGAAGCATCCAATAAACTTTACTTGAATTTGTACCAGGGATCTACCGGAATTATGGGGCTATTTGAGTTAGACCTGAACAATGCATCCACTCCAAAGAAGATCTACGACCTCAGCGCCGAAAGCCCGTTCAGGGTTGAGGGTAGTGGCACTATAGGTAAAGTATTCTGGACAGAATACACGCCGTATACCAAGATCAGGAGTACCAACATTAATGGCTCTGGCAGCGCTGTTACCTTGTTTGAGTCGGCTCCGTTTACTGAAGTAAGCTATATCGCAATTGACGACAAGGCAGGTAAACTCTATTATTATGATGGACAGCAAAAACTAATTCAGGTTAACCTGTCTGATGGTGGCGGCAGAAAAGAGATCGCAACCACAGGTTCTGTAAGCTGGCTTCGGGCAGACCCGGCCAGCGGATTGCTATACTGGCGGATCAACAGATCGCCTGACGTTTATCGAACAGATACAGAAAATACATTTACTGAACAAATACAGGTAAATGTGGGCGCTGATGATGCCTTTACCATTAGCCACAAGCAATAAAACCATGCAGCGCATCAGCACCTCGAAGCATCAGCATCTGGTAGATGCCCTGCTTCAACTGGAAAGTTTATTAAACAGTGACTTTAAGCAGGATCTCGATCTGCACGTAGCCAGTGAGCTGCGAGCAGAACTGGAAACACTTTTTATCAGCTATAATCAACAGGTCATGGCACTCTCCGAACTGATCGGCGATTATCACGAACTGTTCAACAAAACCAAGATCCAGTTCCTGTCCCCAAAGCTTAAAGCGCTCAAAAGGAAAGCCGAACAGGATGCCCGTGTATTCCCGCTGCTCGCGCAGAATATCCGGCTGGTTTACGGCACCTAATACAAGCCCAACGTAATTGTAATACCCAAAGGCAGGCAGCAATGGCTGTCTGCCTTTTATACTTTTTGCCCATGACGAACTTATCTGAAGCATCACCTGACAACAGACTGGACTTTAACCCGCACCTCCTGCCTCTTGGGCTGGTGGTGGCCGGCAGTAGTATCATTGTTTATGCTTTGATGGCCTGCCTTATTTTTTAATAAAATGGAGATAACCACACTGATCGGTTTCGGTATGCTGGTCGTTTTTCTACTAGCCATCATTATCCAAATATGGAAAGACAACCGGAACGAAAAACGTACCTGGTCTGAACTGAAAGCGAAGAATAAGAAAGGAGAACGATGATATTTTCAGACAAACCCAAGCAGACCCGGAACAAAGAACTGACCAAAAGAAAACTCATGGATGCGGTCGGTGAGATCTTGCGCAAGGAAGGTTATGCCGGGCTTGGCGTTAACAAAGTCGCCAAACAGGCCGGTGTCACCAAAAAACTGATCTATGACTACTTTGACCGCAACTTCAACAATCTGATCGAAGCCTATATCCTCGAAACAGATTATTGGATGATGTTCGCAGACAAGGTAAAAGAACTCACCGAGCGGCATCAATTCACCGACAATCAAAAGCTGATCACTGACATCTTACAAAACCAGTTCCGGTACTTTTACCTCGACAAACAATTGCAGGAACTCATCATTTGGGAGCTCACCGCCAAAAGCCCCTTAATGCGCAGCATCCACCATGTTCGCGAAAGCTTAGGCCAGCAGCTCTTTGAAATGACCGATACGCATTTCAAGAAAACGAACATTAACTTCCGTGCGGTCGCAGCACTGTTAGTGGGCGGCATTTATTACTCCATCTTACATACCCGTCACAATGGCGGCAGATTTTCAGACCTTGATGTTTCCACAGAACAGGGTAGAGAAGAAATGCTGGAGGCTATTGAAATGATCATTAGCTGGGCTTATGAGGCGTAATGCAATAAACTCAGAAATTTACCTTAATAGTAAATAACTAATATTCACTAAATTTGCGGCATTAAACTGGTGAACTTACCAGTTTAATTGTGATAAGGTTTAGGTTGACGCCCCATTGCAGCGAGTGCAGCGGGGCGTTATTTTTTTGCTCACAACCAGCATCATCTGTTGAAAATGCTGTTTGCAATATTAAGCCAATGACGGCAATCTATCGGGAATAGCAATTGATCCTAGTGTTGCTATATTTTTAAACTCTTGCTTTTTACCCGCGTTGTTTTGAAAAATATTTTCCAATCCTTGCGCCAGATAATAAGAGAAATAGGGTTTGCTCAATTCTTCACAAATAAATTGTACGATATCATTGTTCAAAGGCAGGAATTCAACGTATTGTAAATAACCGGTCACCGTTGAATTTATCGTCTCCCAAAATTTCCAATAGCTGCGGTCCGGGTCGGTGAATAATTTCTTATATAATACTTTATCAAATCCCTTTTGATTTAAAATATCACGATCCAACCCGTCCTTAGTATACTCGAGCTTTTCTGCAAAGAAGTTGTTCGCCTCTTCTATTTCAGCATCAGGAATGAGGTTGTTCCTTAACAGAGAAGCATAGATTTTTAGTGGATTAGTTCTTTGTCGGGTTTTTGTTTTCCAAAATGCCCTAATTTCCTGCTCACTGTAATCCAACATCTGGACAAATTCAGGATGAATATCAATGTAGCTTAACATTTTGGGTTCATCTCTTTTAATAAATTCTATTAAAGATCCCTTTATCGCTATTGTAGATGATCTCAGGACTTCAAAAATGAAAGCATTTCGTAAGTCATGAAACCAGTCATTCGTACCACCAACAACAGTAAAAGCTTCGGTCCAAAATGAGGGAAGCTCAGATTGTTCAACAGATGAATGGATCTCTGCAACTATCGGAGCCAAGGGTGTACCTGCAGCAGTTTGATTCGGATCGTAATAGGCATCCAACTTGAGTAACAGGGATACCATACCACCCTCCAATGTCATTTTAGGTAAATTACTCATCAAAAACGACCAAAAAGCTTCAATATGAGCTGCTATTATGATGTTGTCTTTATTATGAGCACAATCGTTTCGCCGGTCTTTCCAATAGGTGATCTGTTGCCTTACGCCGTCGGTGATCGGAAAATATGGGTCTTCCGTCCTGGTTCTGCTTGGTCCTGATCCAGTGGTCGTTTCTTTTTTTTGGAGAGCAGAGTAAACTTCGGCTTCCCACTGATCTTCATTTCGGAGGCCGCTTAATTTATCGTTCCATTTTTGGAGCGGTAACAAATTGGGTTTATTACCTATTAATATGCGATGTTTTATCGTTACCAAAAAGCCAAGATAGGACATCAGTAAGGAGGCTCTGTAAGCTCCCGACTTGTAACAAATTATGGCATCCCAAATTAAAGGTTCAGCGGCTTCAGGCAGTTTGTGATCTTCCAGCCATTTCTCGATGAGTAATTTCATGATCAGGTTTATTCACGAAGTTAGAAATGGCTGGGATATCATGCAATAATATTTTATTTTTCCGCGCTGCTGCTTTCATTGTTATTACAAATATTGTCGTAATACCTCAGCTAACATCGCATAGGAAGTGTTGTTAATATAAATTTAAAGTCGAGAATATCGCGTGAAAAAATATACGACCCTGTATATGTACAGGCGAGTTGTAGTACAGAAAAAGTAGAGATTTATTTAGAACGGATGGCTATTCTTTTTTTCCTTTTCTTTCTCTTCTGGTGGGAGGTTGCTTTAAAAGTTCAAAGTCGAAATCTAATAGTTCCTTTGGGTGTACTTCTAATGCGCGGGCGATCTGGGCAATATTGCTAATTGACGTATTACTAATCCCTCTTTCAATATTGCCAATCTGGCGAATATCAAATCCTGTTCTCTCGACCAAATCTTCTTGAACTAATCCTTTTGCTTTTCTTATTTCAATAATTTTTTTGCAAACCTGGTCGATAAATTTTTGATCTCGGTACTGACTTCCCATTCATCAAAAAGAAGTCATATCTCATTCATTAATTAGGAAAAATTTTTCCTATTTTATTGAGTTTAAGTTATATTTGATGAATATTATAAAAAGCTAAATAAAACTAAGTGTTTTAAGCACTAATGTTATTTTTGCGAATACTTCACGAAAAAAATTGAAGCATTCGCTTTGAGTCTTGCTCTGGAAATTGACACTTTCAAAAGAACGCGAGATGAGAAGCCGGAATGCCCATGCTACAGGTATGGGTTTCCCTTCTTATTTGTGTTCAAGGGCGTGTCAACCCTCCAGAGCGATAAGTTGGGAACCATGCCTGTAGTATTTTAGCCTAGTTCCTCTTACAGACTCCATACTTAATGAACTTTTTAATCATTAAACAATGGATGAATTAAAGCCGAAGTCTGAACACCCCGATTTCACCAGTCTCACCGAGATCATGGAGCGTTTCCGCACCGTCCCTTATGAACAATTCCAACAGGAACTGGAAGAATGGTTCACACGCAGCCTTGCCGCACAAGGCCGCGATGCAGACGACCTGGCAGCGCTGGGCTTCCCCAACTTACCCCAACTGATCAGTAAAATCTATCACCAGGCCGAAGTGATGCAAACCTTGTCGGAAAACGGTATCGAACCCCATGAAGACAACAAGTAAAATGCGCGTTTGGCGGGTGGTCATCTGCCCACCGGAATGATCCCCTTGCTATGGCAACCTGCGCCAGTTAATAGTTAAATAGCGGGTTGCCATTGCCTTTTATTTCCAAAATCATTATTACAAACACACATGAAAAAAATAACGACTTTGATCGTCACGGCCGCGCTTTGCCTTTTTTTTAAGGCGCTGGCTCAGGATAATACCAAACCTCCCAACAAGATATTGACCGGAACGGTCATCGACTTTGCGGACCAAAAACCTCTTCAGGGCGGTAACATACAAGCCGTTCCCGGAGACAGCAGAACAAGTACTGATAAGGAAGGCCGGTTCACAATTAACTTACCAGCGACAGCAAATACGTTGGTAATCAGTTTCGTCGGCTACCTAACTCAACGTGTAAGGATCACGCCCCAAACCTCATCTCCACTGGTCATACGCCTCCATCTGGACAGCGCGATCATGGATGAAGTGGTAGTCAAAACAGG
The DNA here is from genome assembly GCF_039543225.1 of Mucilaginibacter defluvii. NCBI lineage: Bacteria > Pseudomonadati > Bacteroidota > Sphingobacteriia > Sphingobacteriales > Sphingobacteriaceae > Mucilaginibacter > Mucilaginibacter defluvii. The sequence continues at coordinate 1,331,232 of NZ_BAABJI010000001.1, read as the reverse complement.
TTATCAAAGTTTATCCAAGGAGAGAGTTACCGGTTCGGTCGCACAGATCGACAATAAATTATTCAATAGAAGTGTCGGACCTAATGTCCTTGACCGACTGAATGGTGTGACGAGCGGTTTACGCTTCAATGGGTTGAGCAACACCTCCATTTCCACTAATCCCAGCGACCGTATTTTAGGCATCAATATACGTGGTACGAGTACCCTATCCCGAAATGTAAGCACTGATCCACTTATCGTGGTAGATAACTTTCCTTACGAGGGGAACATCAGTAATCTCAACCCCAATGACATCGAAAATATTACGGTACTGAAAGATGCAGCGGCAGCCAGCATCTGGGGTGCGCGTTCCGGGAATGGCGTGATCGTGATCACGACAAAAAAAGGACGAAAGAACCAGCCACTTAACGTGGAACTGAACAGCAACGTTACTATTCAAAATAAGCCCAATCTTTTTTTTGACCGCAACTTCCTGACATCGGCAGATTATATTGGCATCGAACGTTTATTGTTCGGTCAGGGTTATTATGACGCTTATCTCAGCAACGATCCTTCTATGCCACCTTTATCACCAGTCATTAGTTTATTGGCCAAGGTGAAAAACGGCTCGGTCAGCCAGGCGGATGCTGACAGGCAGATCAATGACAGGGGTAGCTTGGATGTACGAAATGACTATAAGCAGTATATCTATCAAAAAGCGATCAAACAACAGTACGCTTTAAATCTAAGGGGCGGCACCCAACAAAACAGCTATGCATTCGGAATCGGCTATGACCACAACAGTGATAACCTGGTGCGGAATGGGTTCAGGCGATTTACGATCCATGCGCTAAATGTGTACACCCCGCTGAAGAATCTGGAGATCACTACCGGGATCAATTATAGCCGAAATACAACATTGACAAATAACCGCTTGTATTACGGCACAGGCATATCGGTCGGCGGACCCGTAAATGGCATCTATCCATACGCTCAGTTCAGGGATGCATCAGGCAATCCAGCCAGTGTCGTAAAAGATTATAATTATGAATACGCCACCGGAGCATCCTCGAAAGGCTTTTTAGACTGGACCTATAAGCCACTGAATGAACTGGCGCTCGGGGACTTTTCGACAAATGTGAGCGATATGGTCTTAAAGGCCGGTGCCCGTTACAAGTTTGCTCCTTTCCTGAATGTGGAAATACAATATCAAAATGAGCGGCAAGTAGTGGAAACCCGGAACTACCAGAGTCCTGAAAGTTATAACGCCAGAAACCTTGTCAATCGTTTTACGGTCATCGACCAGACCTCCGGTAAAAAAACGTACCAAGTGCCTAAAGGCGGACTGCTCGACCTGGGCAGATACAACCTTTATTCAAATAATTTGAGAGGGCAGCTTAGTTTTGACCGTACAATCGCTGATGATCACGAGCTATCCGCCATAGCCGGAGCAGAGATCCGCGAATTAAGCAGCGATGGTTATATCCGAAATTCGCTCGGGTATGATGATGCTTACGGAACATCCGTTGGGGCGATTGATTATTTGAATTTTCTTCCTACCAACCCCTCTGGATTGGCGCAAATACCAATGCCGTCCGGCAATGTTACGGGGACGTTAAACAGGTACGTATCTTATTTTGCGAATGCGGCCTATACCTATCAGAACAAGTACACCGTTACCCTGAGCGGGAGAAAGGATGGTGCGAATATCTTTGGGGTGAAGACCAACGATAAGATCACGCCGCTCTGGTCTTCGGGTATTGGCTGGAATATCAGCAATGAATCTTTCTATTCCATAAAATGGTTACCGGTATTGAAAGCACGACTGAGTTATGGTTTTAACGGAAACGTTTACAACGGATCTGCGTATGTTACCGGTAGTTATTCCATCAACTCACTTACCGGTGCGCAAACGATACTCAATCTGACGGCACCCAACCCGAGTTTGAGCTGGGAAAAGGTCCGGAACATTAACGCCGCAATCGACTTTAGTCTATTCAAGGACCGTATCTCTGCTACGGTAGAATGGTATCAAAAGGATGGCAAGGACCTGGTGGATAACGTACCTATCGCACCATCCACCGGTTTTACTACTTTTTTTGCGAATTACGCCAGTACCCAGACAAAGGGTGTGGATGTCACCCTGCGAACGATCAATTCGACGGGGGCGTTGCTTTGGCGCTCAACGATCCTGTTCAGCACCTTAAAAGACAAGGTGACCAAGTTTAACGCAACCTATACCAGTCGCAGCCTGCAACAATTCGGCGGTCTCCCGGTGGTCGGCAAGCCGTTGTTCGGATTGTACAGTTATCGCTCGGCTGGTCTTGACCCGGTAAACGGCGATCCTCAAGGCTTCTTGAACGGCACTGTAAGCAAGAACTATGCGAACATCATCGCCAATTTTCAACCGGACAGCCTCCAATTCCACGGCTCTGCCCGGCCAACAGTGTACGGCGGCTTCCGGAATGATGTGGTCTATAAGGGCATCGAATTATCTTTCAATATTACCTATCAACTCGGATATTATTTTCGACGCTCCTCTACCAGCCTCAACTATGCAGATATAGTCTCAAGTAATGATGGGCGACATGCCGATTTTTCGAACAGGTGGCAAAAACCGGGCGATGAAAGCCGTACCGGGATACCCTCGGTCGTTTACCCTTCAGACCAGAACCGGAACACTTTTTACAGATATTCAGCGCCACTCATTGAAAAAGCGGATCACGTCCGCTTACAGGATGTTCGTTTAAGCTATGATCTGGGTAGACTGCTCCGCAACCATAAGGCGATAAAAGGATTGCAGATGTATGGCTACGCCAGCAATTTAGCTATCCTATGGCGGGCCAATAAATCAGGGATCGACCCGGATGCTGGCAGTTCACCATATACTTTTCCAAATCCATTAATCATTGCGTTCGGCTTCAATGCCCGCCTTTAAATCTGACCATCATGAAAAATACTATTATTTCAGGTCTTTTGCTGTTCTTGGTTTTTGCAGCATCCTGTCAGAAACAGGATGACTGGCTGGACGTCAAGAACAATAAGAGCAGCGTAACGCCCAGGGATCTACAAGACCTTCAGGCCATATTGGACAATACCCAGGTGATGAATGCTTCGTGTCCGATCTTAGGATTGATCGGTTCGGACAACGTTTATTTCAGCGAAGCCAGCGTGGGTGCCATTACCGCCCCTAACAGAAACACCTACCTGTGGCAAAAAGATATCTACCAGGGTGCTAATTCACCAGATTGGCAAAACCCTTACCAGCAAGTGGAGTACAGTAATATTGTACTTGAACGGTCAGCTTTATTGAAACCGGCCGCTGGAGAGCAGACAGCGTTTGACAATGTTCGCGGCTCAGCCTTGTTTTACCGCGCTTTTGCATTTTACCAGTTAAGCCAGCTTTTCGCTAAACCCTATTCGCCTGGAACGGCGGGCACTGACGCGGGCATCGTGGTCCGCCTGACCGCCGATGTTAACCAGCGGTCCGTCAGGTCAACTGTACAGGAAGGATATGATCAGGTGATCAAAGACCTTAAAGAAGCTACGGCGTTGTTGCCTGCAGTACCGCTGTATAAGACGCGCCCATCTCAAACAGCAGCGCTGGCTTTACTTGCTAAAGTATATTTACTCATGCAGAACTACCAGGAAGCATTCCGCTACGCTGACGACGCACTTAAAACACAAGGTGACCTGCTCGATTTCAAAACGCTGAACATCACAGCCAATCAACCTTTTCCCTCATTCGCGAAAGGAAACCCTGAGATCATTTTTTACGCCAGCGCGCTGGGAAACTCCGCCGTATGGCCACTGAGTACCCATGGCCGTGTGAACCCATCTTTATATGGACAGTACACGGACAATGACCTGCGTAAGTCCGCATTCTATTCCCTGGACAGTAAGACCGGCCTTTACCGTTATAAAGGGAGTTATGAAGGCAGTAACTTCTACAATTTCACAGGCTTTGCCACCAATGAGCTTTACCTGATCCGGGCGGAAAGCGCATTGCGTAACGGGAACATCATTACCGCATTAGATGACCTGAACCGTCTGCTGAGCAAACGGTACAACGCGACCTATGTACCGGTCAACACCGGCCAGACCGCGGAATTGTTAGCACGGATCATTACCGAACGCCGGAAAGAACTGCCTTTCACCGGGAATATCCGCTGGGAAGACCTGCGGCGGTTCAACCAGCGATCCGAAACGGCGGTTACCATCGAACGCAACTATAAAGGGCAGATCTACCAATTAGCGCCTAACAGTCCGCTCTACACGCTGCCAATTCCACAAAATGAGATCGATGCAAGCGGCATCGCACAAAATCCAAGATAATTAAACCGACAATTTATGAAACACCTGTTCATAGCTCTAACTACTTTATTATACCTGCTGTCGACATCGAATGCTCATGGTAAGCAATCAGCAACGTATAAATCAGATTCGCTCTCAAAAGCTGATATTACGGTGCTTGCGCAAGGTATCAGTGCTAAAGATTCTTTGTCAGCAGGCTATTCCACATTGATGTACAAAGAAAGCGGCACGGCCGAATTCATCCGTGTGCAAGCACGGCGGGTTAACGGGAAATACCACCTGAGCTTTGCATTCAGTGGACCGGTAGCTTATGTCTTTATTACTTTACGACGCGCCGGAAGCGATCCAGAAAAGCAAATATTAAGACCTGACTTTTTTGTTGAAAACGGTGATGATATTAAAGTAACTGTCGATACCCGTTCGGACGATGTTCGGTTCTCCGGTAAAGGAGCCTCGAAATTCAACTTGATCCGGGATAGTAAAAAAGCTTTCAAGGATCTGCCTTATGACGATTTTTTTAACAGTGATCTGACCTTCAATAGCAAGAACAAGGAAGATGTGTGCCTGGACAGTCTGAAAGATGAAGTGGCATGGCGGGAGAAAGAGAAACAATTGACACCGATCGCTGCTCATCTTCTGCTGACGGACCAGATCTATAAACTCCGCGGGATCGAGGCCGGCTTTATCAAGACGCGTCTGGCGAAAGCAACATTGAAAGAGAAAGAGACGCTGATCGGTAGCTTCGAGCGTTTTATAGACCGTGATAACCTCATCACGGATACCGTCGCGGCGGTAAAATCTAAAATGTTCGCTGTTTTTCAGCTCGATCTGATACGGCTCAGCCATATAAAGGCAGGGAGCTCGCCTAAGCCGGACGCACTCTTTGAACCGATATTTAACAATTACAAAGGGCTGATCAGGGAGCGTTTACTGCTTCAGCTTTTTAAACGTTCCGGTTTTGGCATTCAGGATTATAATAATTTACTGCAGCGCTCCATGGCTTACATTAAAGAGCCTGATTATCAGATAGCAATGGTGCCATTCCAAAACAGGAAATCAAACATGCGGGCCTATCCGTTCGAATTGCCGGATGCGAACGGACGCACCGTCCGCCTTTCGGATCTGAAAGGTAAACTGGTGCTCGTGGATTTCTGGTTCTATGGTTGTCCGCATTGCTCACACTATTTTCGTACAGTTATGCAACCGGTTGCGGAAGCATTCAGAGACAGGTCAGATATCGTTTTTGTCACGATCAATATAGATAAAGACCGGTCCAACTGGTACAAAGGCATCCGCAGCGGAGAATATACAACGGCCGAACTGACCAATCTGAACACCGGCGTTTCCGGTGGTGACCATCCCGCCATTAAACATTATGGTATCAGGAGTTACCCTCAGCCGATGATGATCGGTAAAAAGCAGGATGTGCTGTACTTTAGCGATGACCGCCTGATGGACAAGGACAGTTTGATTCGATTGATCCAATCGGAACTTGAATAGCAAAAAGGAGGCAGCCCGGCTGCCTCCTTTTTCTTTTTTTACTGACGGGTAAAATTACCCTTTTGCATAACCGTAGCAGAGCTGATCGGTATAAGGCCCTGTGCATTAGGTGTCGCCGTTGACTGCACCTTGCAGGTCGGGTCTTCTTCTTCATCACAACGACCGGCAGCCTGAGTTACTTCATAGAAGTTGCCTACGGTTTGTACCACAGCCCAGGTGTTAGCAGCTTTGTTGACCGGTGCTTTTGTGGCAAATGCAGTTCCGATGCCCATAATGGTCACGATGGCCACCATCATGATCCTCACTCTTTGTAAGAGATTCTTTTTGTTGTTTAACATTTTAATAGAATTGATTTTTTGATAGATGCTTACTCTTTTCTCAGGTTTTCAGCTTTTCCCTGATTCGTTGCGCATTGAATATCTTGATGCCGTAAATGGTTGCGACAGTAAAAACTAAATTGAAAGCAAGATGGACCGGCCAGCTCATGTGTTTAAATACCCCTGCACAGGAACATGGTACCCGGTCATAAAAATGGAAGGTCACTAAACCCACATATCCTGTAAACAGGATCATGAGTAATGTCGAAAGATAAAGACCGGCCAGGCGCAATTTTGGCACGAGAAGCATCACCGCGACGAACAGTTCGGCTGGCGGCAATCCATAGATTATTACAGGGAAAAGAACTGGATTGAATGCCTGGTTGAAGATTTCTTGGCGGAATTGTTCATACTCCAGCAGTTTGCTTGCGGCGGTATAGATAAACAGCAAAGCGGTCAATCCGCAAATAATCTCTAAGAGCCATTGTTCCCTTTTCATGCTATTTGTTTTAAGCTGTTGATCTCCTTTATTATTTCTCCTTTAAGTTCTATTAATAGAGGCCTGCCTGACCGCTGCATGGAAAGGCACTTGACCGCCAATTTCGTAAGATTCCTGTTTTCTGTGAGGCGGCTCAGTTTTGCTTGAACCGTATGCAGATCATCGCTGATCATTTCATAGGGCGGGATGCCAGTTAATATATGGCAAAGCAAAGCGCCAAGCGAATAAATATCTTCGCTAAAATCCGGTACCGCATATTGTAGTTGCTCTGGTGCGGCGTAGCCGAAAGTACCTAACAAAAAAGGCGGATCCGGCTTGTGGCGCACGATATGAAAGGCAAGTTCAAAATCGATTATAGATAGTTTGCCATCGTCGGAAATTATAAAATTGCTATCTGTGATATCGCGATGAACGAAGCCTTTCTGATGAATAGCTTTTACGATATCTAAGGCTTGGGAGTACCATGTCAATAAAGCGATCTGATCTGCGTTAGCTAATCTGGCCCAAGTGGTTCCGTTAAGCAGTGCATGTACTTTCGATCCCAATTGTTCTCCTTCAGCGAAAGCCGTGATCAGGTAAGTGGTGTCGCCGGATTCAATGAAATCAATAAGAGCAGGTGTGTTTACTACATCGGCCATTTGCAGTAAAATATCACGCTGCCATTGCAACCTATGCCGCATGTCCCGATTGAAGTGGTCATCCAGCGCTACGGGTTTTCCCTCCTTGATCAAACACCAGGTAAAAGAGAAGCGCCTTAAGTTGATCGCTCTATAAATGTCACCCTTTGGACTGGCCTTCAATATCGCTACCGGCAGGTAATATCGACCGATAAATTTTCTTTTCGTGTCTTTTCTGAGATAAGAGGTCGAAACGGCAAAGGGCAATTTTTTAATATCGATTTTACTCAAACTGGCAACATTATCTGATCTACTGAATGCTTGAAGATAGACGATCTCGCCAATGCGTTTTGCAAATGGGATAACGGGACCTTTCAAAAAAGCCGTTCGGTTGACTAACCATTCTATCAATGCGGATCCTGTTTCCAATGATGAAATGAAGATGACCAACACTTTACCAACCTCATTTTCGCCGAAAGCACCGGAATTCAATCGATACTGACTCTCTTGATCTTTGACGAGCCTAAATGACACTTTTAGCTTCTTAAGTTCGGGCAAAACAAGATCCAGTAAAGTAACAGTGTCGAGCGTCCGGCAACTCAATATCACCTCATAGCCCGATTCCATTTCACATGTACCTACGCTTAGTGTTTTCGCTTTTTCACGAAAAATGAATCCCATGCGTTTTAATAGCGGCACGTAACTGATCAATTGGATATGGAATGCTTTTTTCATAAGTGATCGATGAATGCGACGAGATAAAGTTAGGAACGGTTTATTCTTAAAAGTTGTGATATAGATCACCGTTTGTCACCGATACGATCACCATTTTCATTGTTCCGTCTCAGCTATGGTCCCGGGCCATCAGACGGCTTAAATTCTCCCTCGTCATATTCAGATAGGTAGCGATCAACCGCACGGAGAAATACCTGAAAACATCAGGACGGGCCAGCCGGAGCCCAAGGTATCGGTCTTCAGCGGTTCGCAGCATCAGCCGGTTCCTGAAAACATCCTGCTGATATTGCCGTTTCGCCGCCGACCTGATGAGTGCCCTGGTTACCTCGAACGTATCTGCCAGTTCCTGCAACGCGCTGTAAGTCACCGATAACAACGTTGATGCGGCGAGCACTTCCAGGTAATCTTCGCTTTCTTCCTTCCAATAGCCCTTATAAGAAAAGATCAGGTCGTCTGACACGTAGAACCTGGTGGTTTGTTCTTTGCCCTCCGGATCGAAATAATACTTGCGGGCCAGTCCGCTTTCCAGAAACCAAAAACGGTCTTCGAGCCTGCCAGCTGTATGAATGACCTGCCTCGGCTGGTAATGCTCTCTGCGTACTGACGCATTCAGCGCAGTGATAAATTCAGGTGATAAGGCTGCCCATCCCTCCAAAAATGTGATCAACAATCCTCCTTGCATAGCTACTCCTTTTTGAACGTGGAAAATGGCAGGCAAAGAAAAAGGCTGTTTTTATACAAAGTGGTGAGTTAATTAATAATTAATAAAAATCACTAACTCACCACTTGAGGTTGTTTTTGGGTTTAAGTTTGATTATAAACATTACACATCTACCTATGCAGATCGATTTTTCAACCGCCAGCTTTAAAAGTTTTGAGAATATCTCAGGGCAGGATGCCTATGCCACAGCAGCACAGTTCCAGGAATACCTGGACTGGCTGAAAAACAACGGCCACCTCAATTACCGGATCGAATCACAAAGCCCCGTCGGGCCGGAAATGGATCTTTTGCTGCCCGGAGATACCGCACCGACCCGTTCGGTCTGCCTCGTCTCCAACGATTACCTTGGTTTCAGCCAACACCCGGCCATTAAAGCGGCCGTGACCGAAGGTATCAGGAAATACGGTACCGGTTCCGGCGCTTCACCCGCCATCGGCGGACATTTCAGCTACCATCAACAACTCGAAAAAAAGATCGCCGCCTTCTACGGTAAGACCGATGGCATCCTGTACACCACCGGCTATACCGCTAACAGCGCCACCTTACAATGCCTGCTGCACCAGGAAGACCTCGCCATTATCGACATGGCCGTACACGCCAGCGTCTATGAAGGCTGCCTGACCACGAACACCAAGCGCTTCCTGCATAACGACCTGCACCAGTTGGAACACATCCTGGAGAAAGCTAAAGACACTTACCGCACCCGGTTCGTCATCGTGGACGGCGTATACAGCCAGGATGGCGACCTCGCACCGCTGGACAAGATCGCCGAACTGACGCACCGGTACGGTGCCTACCTCGTCGTTGATGACGCGCATGGTATCGGCGTCGTCGGCACGACCGGCCGCGGCGTGATCGAACTGTTCAACGTTTTTGACCAGGTGGACATCATTACCGGGACCTTCAGCAAAGCCTTGGGTAACATCGGCGGTTATGTGATCGCCAAACCTGAACTGGTCAACTACCTGAAATACCAGTCCAAGCAGCACCTTTTCTCCACCACGGCTACACCCGCGATCATGGGGATCATCCGCGCCATCGAACTGGTCGATGAAGAACCGCAATGGCGCGAGCGCCTTTGGCAGAATATCAATTACCTCAAGGAAGGGCTGATCAGCCTCGGCCTGGACATCGGTACCACTGCCTCTGCCGTGATCCCCGTCAAGGTCGGTGAGATCCGGCGCACACTGGAGGCCGGCCGCTTACTCTTACGCAGCGGCGTCTACACCAATCCCATCATGTACCCGGCCGTTTCCAAAAAAGACGCCCGTATCCGGCTGAACGTCATGGCCACGCATACACAGGAACACCTCGACAAGGTATTACAGGCTTTCGCGGACGCTGATCGCGTGATCGGTCTCAGGCCCTGAAACGCCCGCGCTGAAAGCCGGTCCTGTTTTTTAGAGTATAGCGCAACGTTAGAACCAAAAGGCAACCTGACCAGGTGATGAGTTCCCGAAAAAAACGACATAGAATAAGAGACCCGGACCAGGCCTGCACCATGTCACCCGGTGTTGTTGGCGTCATCCTTTGGCAAGCATGTCAAGGCGCGCTGATCAACAAGATCGGCACCTGCAGAAATGTGGAAATGACCTACTCGGTTGATCCGCATTTTTGCTTTTTGAGTATAACGACCGCTATCATCTACAATTTACTTGAAAAACAAATGTCTCTACTATGGATCATGGGGGGATTGACCGTCGTTGCTTTGGCGATCCTTAACCTATTGCTTATCAGAAAATACCGGACGGAGCGCCAGCAACGGCTGACCGAAACCGAACTTAACAAAGAACAAAACCTCATTCGCAATTGCGAACGCTATCATTTATCCAATCGGGAAGCTGATGTTCTGCGTCATATCCTTGCAGGTCACACCTACAGATCCGCCGCTGAAGAACTCTTTATTTCACAAAAGACGGTAGACGCCCACCTGAGAAAGATCTACGCAAAGTCAGGCGTCAAAAATAAAGTGGAACTGGTCGTTAAATTTTATAGCTAAATCGCATAGGGTAGCCTCCTAATTCGGTGATTTTGGGTGGTCTCCCTATTGTTTATCAGGCCAGTTAACGAACAACTTTGGCGAAAACATCGCCTATGCATCAATGATACGCATCCTGCTGTCCGAGTGTAATTGTCGCCAGTCAACCGGCTAAGGCAGCCTTCAACAAACAATGACCCTATGTGCGTAAAAAATGATGAACGTCAAATTTATCCATTCTTTTGGCTTGATGAATTGCTGGAAGTTACCCTGAATCCCGCAAAAACAGATCTCAAAACATTAACAGACAATAACCTGGCAGAGATCGCTGAACGATTGCCGCAAGAGATCGGTCAGGTCGCTTTTCATTTGAAGAACCAGGCTTTCGCCCTTTATAACCATGAGCATATAAAGGTTGTCGCTGGACAGTACGATCAGGCGATCAGGTTGCTTCAGTATCAGGCGGCTGAAAATCTTAGCCGGGTTACAAAAAATAAACAGGTAAGACTGATCATTCAGGCGATCATCGATGCCTTACAAGACCTGGCAGATGCCGTACAACGCCGTTACGAACGACTGATCAACATGCCGGTTCCTGAGCCGATAATAAAACATGACATCGACGACCGTTCAACTGAAAAACTCTTGTTCGCACTCAGTGCCGATCAGATCGGTATCCTCCTCAAATCGGCCTTTGACGTCAAACTTGTCCTAGCCAAAAGCTTTAGAAAGATCTGCCAAATACTGGCCCCATTCTTGGCCACCACCTGGCGTGCCAAGTTATCCTGGGACTCTATCAGAAGTATTGCCGGGCGCGCAGAACCCCGTGATAAAGAGATCGTCATTCATTTCCTTCAAAAAATGATCAGCCAGATCCGTGGTTGAATTATGCCAAACTTAACTAAAATAAGAACGCTTGCTCATGACATTTTCTCGGCGCGCGTATGCCTAAGTCACGGTTGAATTGAGGAGGAAATAAACTAAATTTGAATTCACCATAAAAGCAACTAAACTTTTATCACATGATAGTCTGGTCAAATTTTAAGAACTACGGCGAAGCGCCAACCGCAGCTTTTGAGACCCTGTGTAATCACCTTTTCGAAAGATATATAAAAAGAGAGTATGGCGACAAACTCAAGAAATTCCGCGTCGTTAACGGTAAAGGAGGTGACGGCGGTGTTGAAGCCTACGCTGAATTGCTGGACGGGTCGGTGATCGCAGTGCAATCAAAATGGTTCGACGAAAGATTCGATGCCAGTCATATCGGCCAAATTCGGAACTCCATTAAAACTGCGTGCGAGATCCGTCCGGCAATAACTCAATACTTTGTGTGTATGCGCCGAAATCTGACATCATTAAAATTCGTTGCCGGTGGCAAAGATGAGGACGGCGAATCCACAAAGCAGATCACTAAAAACTCCGGGGACCAATTGATCGATGCTTTCGAAATCGAGATGAAAGCAGCATATGAAAACCTGACTCTTGTGTGGTGGCTTGAAGACACCATTGAATTTGAACTTACCCGTCCCGAAAACGATGGCATACACAAGTTTTGGTTCGAAAACGAAGTGCTTACAGAACAATTTTTAAAAAATAGGTTTGAGTTAGCTAAAGTGGGTTGGCTGGGTGAAAAGTACGTACCAAAACTACATGCCCTGGGCTTTATTGAATCCGAAATAAGCGCCAGTTTCTTTGATGAGCCCTACCGTAAGCAGGTTCTGGAACAACTCGCCGATCATGATGTCCAATTGCAGAAAGCCACCATTTTAAGTAAACGAATTTTGAGAGATGTTGCGTTAAAGAAAGATGAAGAGCTACACCTAATTGGACTGATTGCAAGCCTTGGCCAAAACCAACAATCTTTAAGGTCGATCGCTGATAAATTAAAAGCCGCTTTAGAGCCCGAAGCTGCTGATTACGATAGATTAGTCAAAGATCTCCATCTTCTGAGTTCAATGCGGCGTGTTATACCAGCGCCAGATAACGAGGGTCTTTTAGTGAGGCTGGAAGAGCTATTCCAACTGATCTCAATTCACAGGGTACATGCTACCCTCGACAAATTGAAGCTGGATTTAGAAAGCCCTAACAAAACCTTTTTGGGGTCTCCTGGAAGTGGAAAAACTCATGCCTTGTCCCACGCAACTGACGTACATCTGCAGAGCAGAGCCCCGGCAGTTATTGTTCAGGCCTTCAATACACCACATGAAAATTGGGGTACTATACTTCTAAGCGCGTTACAGTTGAATGGCTGGAGCATGGATCAGCTATTTGCGGCGCTCGAAACGCAAGCCGTTCGCAGAGACCGTCATCTGGTCAATAATAGTGTCGGCTTCGGAGAGGAACTTTCGGCCGCGCGAACTAAAGTGATGGTCTGCGTTGACGGCGTTGAAGAAGATACCGGAAATTGGCAGACATGGAAACATCGAATAAGAGAGTGTGCAGTACATACCCGAAATTACAGCAGACTAAGGTTTTTTCTTTCAGCTCGAACCTATTTTTATCGGGAGGAAGAGGCGAGCAATGCTGGCATTCGACTGCTGAATTTACCGGTCGAGGGCGATGTATCGTATCGCCAATTGGTTCCCGAGTATTTCAAAAAAGAGAATTACAACATTTCAATCTCCTCCTATACGATCATCAGAGGCTTGGACAGTCTATTTGCGCTTAGGCTGTTTTGTGAAACCTACCAGAATCAATCATTAGATGAATCTTCTATTGTCTTAACTGCCGGTAATCAGCTGTTGGCAAATAAGATCAAGCAAATGGAAGCAGAGTTTGCAGGGAAGATCAGGAAAGACCTTGGGCCGGCCAGTCAACCGGTCGCCAAAAGCCTAAGGGAGATCGCTAATGCCCTGATCAGGATTCAAAAGATTAGCCATGACGAACTAAAAAATATAGTTAATCCAGTTGTCGGTTCATACCTTACTGGAAATGAAACTGATCTTCTAATAGGATATTTTGCAGATAATGGTATTCTGATCCGCAATCAAAAGCAATCGATAATCGACGGTTTAACGATCTTTGAATTTGATTACAGCATGACCTACCGTTCAATTCCGGAAATGATCATTGCTAACCGAACTGTAGAGCGGATCACGGCTGGAGAGATCACGAACATCTCCGACGATTCGTTCTTTGAGCTCTTTAACGCGGTGGGATCAAAAAACACTTCAACAGAGGCCAGACTACGATTGACCGAGCGCAAACGCATCATGCAACTGATCGTCAACATCCTTTTTCATGAACAGGGAAAATTGGTTGGTCAAAACGGGTTTCTTGCCAAAGGACTAGATGACCTTGAAATATTCAACCTCCAGTTCGGGGCGATGCTAAAAGCGCCGCGAGCGCTTGTTGATCTTTACAAACCCAATGTTGACAGCCATTTTTTCGGATCACGGGAGGGCAGGATGAAACTGCTGCGCGAACAGATATTGCCAGCGAGTGTTGAGGGGGAGAACAACTTTGGCGCAAGCTACCTTCATGACATATTAAGTTCGTTCCCATCAGCCTACGAGCGCGATAAGATCTGGCAAGGCCCTGATAGATATGAAGGCGAACAAAACCAACGGGGCAGCCTGCGTTCTGCCATACTCGGGCACTCCAATGAATTATACCTCTCAAACTTCGCATTACATAATGAAACTCCACTGATCTACGCCTGGGCGCTTTCCACTTTGGATCAGAATTTCAGAAGCAGCCTGAGATTATCGCTTACGAATTGGGCACTAAAGCAACCTTCAGAATTCGCTAAGCTGGTGTCGCTACTATTTCCAAGTGCAGACCCGCAGATCCAAGAGGATCTGGCTTCGATCGCATTGGCATTGGCACCGAAGTTAAAAAATGATATAGCGTTAGGCGGCATTGCCAAAGCAGCTTTGGAAAATGTATTTGCGGATCCGTTGAGAAACCGCAATGTCATCGTAAGGGCGGGCTTCCGCGCGATCGTCGAGCGCGCTTACCAATATCAGCTGATCAGTACCACAGAAGTGGCACTAGCCAAGCCACACCAACAAACAGAAGTTGAACTTATCAACCTAGACCTGACAGCACTTCAAACCACAAAAGAAGAGATCTATCCAATCGTTCACGATCTGGCTTGGTATGTTATCAAAAAATCATATTCCGGCTTCTTAAAGATACCGGATGGTACCGGCCCCAGATTGAAAGACAGGGATTCCAAAGAGGCCAAGGCCTTACTTGATCGATACAGGAACGTACATCCGGATTTTAATTTATATGCTTATGAATGGGCAATGGCGGCAGCCATCGGATATATGAGAAGCCTCGGCTTTGACAGATCAAAAGGCAACGGATACACCGATGAGTCACATGGTGGCAAAAGCAAACTGTTCACCTATGAGGAGAAGTATACATGGTTAGCGGTACATTATATCAAAGGATATTTGGCCGACTATATGCCACACCGCGAATCGGGAGAGGAAAGCGGATTTTTAGACGATTATTTCAGGGTCGTTCATGTACCTAATCCAGGAGAAGGGATCAGCGATAGCGCAGACGACAGGGACAGCGAGTTAAGGTCATTGGTCATTCAAGAAAACCTTATCGAAGAATTTGACAAAGGGGACATCGCAACTTATGTCAGCGAGCAGGTTTCAAAGGAGCGCAAGATCGACTTCGAAAAATGGCTTCTCTTCAACGAATCGCAATTTTTCGTGGGTAAGACAGATCGGCCAATGCTTGCCCTCTACAATGATACCACTCAAAAAGACAATAACAATTATATCTACGCGAACATTGAAGCCATTGCCGTCTTTATATCGACCGAACAGATCGGTATGGTCGAAGCAATTTTAGACGCGGACGCCGAACAATTTAGTTTCGCTGAGCACCTTGACTCGCTTTTCACAAGTCCCAAAACTGCTACCTATACTAACGCGACCGACATTGTTTGGATGAATTGGATAGGCGAATATTCCAACTCGGATGAATACGAAACAGAAGACGGCCCCCTCCAGGTCTATTATGCCTTAACTAAAGTGGCTTCGACAAATAGCAGGGGCGAAAATCATATGGTCATACCCTCCAAACTGTCCAGAGAACTTGGTGACATCACATCGATGGCAGGCAACTATTTTAAAGACAAGAACGGGGAAATTGCAGGATTTTACCAGCATAAAGGGGAGCGAGATGATGGTGCCCAGGAAATGGCTTTGGTGAATAGGGAAATCTTTGAAAAAAAACTTGCCGAAGCCGGGCTCAGCCTTGCCTGGTTCATACATGTTTATAAATCTAAAGAACACCATGATCGGCTCAAGGACATTCCGCACGTCCAGTGGAGTAGGAAGTATTTCGTTCGATTTGACGGCCAGGACAAGCTGCAAGCTGTCGAATTCTGGAACGAGCGGACCTCGAATGTTCGTGACGAGTTTTCCTGGGAAACTATCTTATCACTCAGCCCAACTCTGAAAGAATACGGCCAACTAACCCAGGATGAAATTGGTCAAATAACGAGAATGCTCAGTGACGGCGGCGAGGTCAATGTGCAAACGCTGACCGAGCGCCTAAAAGCGATCAAGAAACTCGCTTTTTTCGAAAACAACGGCCATGTTATCGCCATCGCAGCTGTAAAAAAGCCACTGGCCAATTACCGAAATGGCGTATTTGCAAAAGCTCAGCTACCCGGTGATGCACAGGATTTTGATTATGAATTGGGCTATCTTTATACATTGCCCCGAGCCAGAGGGAAAAAACTAAGTAGCAAACTGACGGCAGCCCTGCTTCGCGAGTTTGACGGTGAAAAGATTTATGCAACGACCCGCATGAGCAACATTGGTGTACATTTCTTGTTGGAAAAAATGAGTTTTGAGTGTAAGGGAAACCCTTATTTGAACGCAAGTGGAAACGATAATTTATTATTGTACACTGCCACCGTAGATGCCTCCAGGTTGCCAACTGATTTTCCGATCCACTGATCTTAGCCTATTTACAAATCAAAAGTTATTTTACGAAAGTGAGCAAATGGAATGTTCCGACAAAAAAAAGAAAGCCCTTCTATATCTAACAGAAAAGCTGATGCTAGAGGCGCAAATTGAAATACGCGATACCTGGCAGGGCTATGACAATGAGATCATTGCGATCAAGATGGTGGAGGGTAACGGGCCTTGTTTATTCGATGCCGAAAAAGAAGCGATCGACGGATTCAATAGTCTTTCCTACAAAAATGCAACGATCTCTTTGCCGAAACAATATAGTGGAGCAGCAAATGAGGTTATCCATGAGGCCGTTCATTTTCTGCAACACAATGACTGGACGATGGACAGTGCTTACTTTAAGGTACGTAGCTTTACCATTCCGGGTTTCAAAGAGTTTGTTTCGCAACGCGAAGAAACAGAAGCTCACTTCATTCAAATGCTTTTCATGTCAAGATATGAACCTCATCTTATTAAAGAGCGAGAGCTTAAACAATTCAAAAACAGGTTGGGGAGGGCGCTTAAACACCCTGCGATGCGCGTTGACATGATCTGCTGGGCAGTCAGAAACGACATATTCGTGCACTAAATTAGTTAAGGAACCAATGACTTACTCCATTTCAATTCGGTTTGGGAAAGTACATCTTCTGCAAGGTGCTGCATCAATCAGAAGAAAACGGGCATAGCGCTAAAATTTACCGAGCACTATGTCCGTCATTTTATATAAGTCGCAGCCTGAATGGCAATATTCTCCATCAAAGATTCTGGATGCCTAAGACATACTGAGATTACCAATAGTTTGAATCAACTACCAGCCCGTGGCCAATCACCATGGGCTTTTTTGTGCAATTTATTTTAGAAAAAATGTTGAATTTTTATGCCTGATTATCAGCAGGACACCAGGCCACCAAAAGGACACCAGCAAAAGTTGGACTTTATGCGCCTTACCCATTCCGCCACCTTTGTCTCAACGAAACGATATAAAAGACAAAGGATATGAACCACTTACTCAACAACATCAGCTGGAGCATTTTCTTCACCGCTGCCGCGCTTATCGCCATTGTATATTACACTTATGTCGCCTGGAAATACTACCGCGGCGACATCAGGCAACTCATTGACCGCATCAGCGGAAAGCAGAACGATCAACACCAACTGCCGGCCGCTCTGCGCTACGAAGAGCCGGAGGAAGTGGTCGCCTATGTTCCGCAGCCAGTTCAGGAACCCTACGAGCAGATCGCTGACAAGAACGAAGGCATCACCTATGAACTCGGCCAGGAACTCAGCGCCTGCATCGAAGCCCATAGCGACAAACCTTATAACCCAGCGCTCCTCATTCCCCAGCTCAAAAAGATACTCAACGATTACCCCGAACTCGCGGCAACACCTGACAGAGAAAAGATCAACGCCCTCGTCGTCCGTGAGTGCGAAAGAACCGGCACGGCCCTGCTAACCGAAGGTGAAGTGGATATGTGGTGGAGCGCTTAGCACACCGTGCCTGATCCCCGGCCCCGCGACCAGCGGGGCCAACCAGGGGGAACCCCAAACAAAGTACTTGCTGCCCCGGCCCAGTGCTGTAGAGCCATGACCGGAAAACGATAGGAAAACCGGACGCAGCAATATTTCCCGCCCCTCCCGAACAACATCGGGAGCGGGTAAGGGAAACCCTTGCCCGAATTTTTAACAACAAAACGATTTGAAAATGAAAAAGTGCAACAGAACATCGTGGGGCAAAGCCCTGAAAACCATCCAACTGGCGATCGCTCTTATCGCCATTAGCCTGACCGCCAGCGCCCAGAACGGCAACGCCGGTATCGAACAGGCCAATTCCCAGGTACGCAGCTATTTTGAAAGCGGGTGTAACCTCATGTACGCCATCGGTGCCATTGTCGGCCTGATCGGTGCTGTCAAGGTCTACCAGAAATGGAATTCCGGTGACCAGGACACCTCCAAAGTGGCCGCCGCCTGGTTCGGTAGCTGCATCTTCCTGGTCGTGGTCGCCACCATCATCAAATCCTTCTTCGGCATTTAAGCCCCCCAACCCCCTGAAGGGGGAGCAAAAGGCATGAACGATAAAGACAATCAGCAATGAAAACATTACTCATCGGCAAGCTGCACAGCTATATGCTCCAGCACCATACCGACCTGCTCATCGCCCTGCAGGAAGAACACCGCCTGAGCCATTACCTCAGCACCAAAGTGGATTCCGTCAGCGGCCTCATCGAGCAACTGCAAACCGAAGAACGTCCCGGCTACGTCATCGAAGCCCTCTGCCTCGAAGAACTCACCCGCGACCTGCGCCCGTCCCGCTTCAGCTGGCTGCGCGAGGTACTCGAAGCCGAGTTCCCCGATGCTTACCGCCGGTTCGGGCGCAGTGGCATCCTCACCTATGAGCTCATCAATCTCATTGGTGCCTGCGAACCCATCTTCGAGATCTTCCAATTCGGCGAAGACACCGAAGACAGCAACCAGCTACGCAATGCCATTACCGGCATGATCGCCGAATACCTCGAAAATCAGGAAGGAGCATAAACCCCGAACATCATGGCCTTTAACACCCTGCATAAACTCCGCGGCAACATCGACGCCCTCCGTATCGCCCTGAACTACAAGGACGGCGATACCCTGGGCAGCGACCAGCTTGACACCCTGCGCGCCTACGCCGGCTTTGGCGGCATCAAAGCCGTCTTATATCCGGCAGGTGAACGCAGCGAATGGGAGAAACGGGGCGCATCCAAAGCCGACCTGCAGCTTTACCCATCCATGATGGAATTTCATCAATTGTTAAAAGACCAACTGGACGAACCCGGCTACCGACGGGCCATCAGCGACGTACGCGAAAGCATCCTGACCGCGTTCTACACCCCGGAGATCGTACCGCGCACCCTGTATGCCACTCTCAAAGAGAACGGCATCGAGCCCAAACGCCTGTACGAACCCAGCAGCGGTGCCGGTATTTATATCAGCGAAGCTATCACCGCCTTTCCAGGCTTGCAAAGTATCAACGCTATTGAAAAAGACAGCCTGACCGGCAAAGTGCTCACCGCACTGGTATCGGCCAATACCGTACCCACACAGGTGCAGATCAAAGGCCTCGAACAGACCGACAAAAGCGAAAATGGTCAATATGACCTCATCGCCAGTAATATCCCTTTCGGTAACCACAAGGTATTTGACCCCGACCACCGCGATCCCGCCATCGCCGGAAGCATCCACAATTACTTCTTTGCCAAAGGGCTGGACAAACTCGCCGATGGCGGCATCATGGCCTTCCTGACCACCGACGCCTTTTTGAACACCCCGGGTAACCAGGACGCAAGGGAGTACCTGTTCAAACGCGCCGACCTGATCAGTGTCGCCATCATGCCCGATAACCTCATGAAGGACAGCGCCAATACCGAAGCGCCCAGCCACCTGGTCATCGTGCAAAAGAACGAACATAAGCAATGGCTCAGCGAGGACGAACAGCTTGCCCTTTCGACCCGCACCGAAAGCAATGAATTCGGCGAATACCCCGTCAATGTCTACCTGCATGGAGAGGTTGACCGGGCCATCATGGCCGATACTATTCAACCTGGCACCAACCAGTACGGTAAGGCCAGAGCCGAACACCGGCAGAACGGCGACATGGAACTCATTGCCGCCAAACTTCAGGAAAACATCAGTGATGGCATCCGGACACATCTCAACAGGGAAGCTTTTAAAAAAGCCCAGAATAGCCTTCAAGACAAGCAAGGCGTAGCAATAGGACAGGAACAAAAGCCAAAGCTCCATTACCTGCCCATGCCCGAAGCCAAAGAACAAACCGCCCCCGTGCAACTCGGCCTTTTCGATACCGGCCCCGCCGAAATGGCCAACCGGGCCTTGGACTATATCATTGCGTCCGACAAAGGAACGGTCAGTCCCAATACCGCGCGTATCCTCGGTACCATCACCACGGCCGATGAACCCGGCCATGATCTCCTTGTCCTGCTTACCGCGCGGGAACGCACCGGCAAACAATTCCTGTATATGCTCTGCGCCAACTTCCGGGAGAACCCTTTTCCCACCAATTGGATGAACGGTACCCGTTTTGCGGAGGAGATCAAAGGGGTAGCCGCCATTTTGCAGCGCTTCAACCACGATTACAGTTTCCACGGGGACCAAAGCCTTAAGGAACATTTCCAGTTCGGAAAGAACGCCGTCCAGTATTTTCCGCACCTGCATGAATATCATCAGGCAGGGAGCCTCGTCGTTCTACAGGGCAAAGCCGGCACCCTCTCGCAGCTGAACGAAGCCCGTACCCAGGCCGTATTCGAGCCATTAAAGGAACAAAAGGATGCCGGGTTCTACGCCTATTATACCCAGGTCCGGGACAGTTACCTTTTATTGGCCGATAAAGAAAGTGCCGCCAACACCGAACGCGCCGACCTTCGCCACAGCCTGAACGTGAACTACCGGCACTTCACGGAACGATACGGCCAGCTCAACCGCCCGAACAACCGTCGCCTGATCCTGGCCGATGAGCAGTTCGGCTTTAAGGTACTATCCTCGGTCGAACGCAAGGAAGGTGAACAGTTCGTGGCAGCAGATATTTTACAGCATCCGATCTTTCATAAACAGGAGGAATTAAAGACTGACGATCCGGTCGCGGCATTGGCCCGATGCCTGAATGACAAGGGAAAAGTGGAACCTGCGTATATCGCCCACCTCAGCGGCCTGAGCGAAGAAGAAGCGATCATTGCTTTACACAGGCATATCTGCCTGAACCCGGCCGGCCCGAACTGGGAAACCGCTGACCAGTACCTGAGTGGTAATGTCGTCCAAAAACTGGCCGTTGCCGAACAGGCCGTTGCGGACCACCCCGAAGACCCGCAGATCGCACAAAGCTTACAGGAGATCAAAAGGGTGCAGCCCGAACCGATCCCCTTCGAGTTGCTCGATTTTAATCTCGGCGAGCGCTGGTTCCCGACCCGGTATTACGAACGTTTCGCCAGCGACTTTTTTGAATTGCCCGTGACCATTAACTATATGCCCTCCGGCGACACCTTCAAGGTAAAAACCGAAGGCACCAATGTCAAGGTCAACCAGGAATTCGCGATCACGCCCAAAGAAAGCAGCCGCAAGACCTATGGCTACACCTTACTGGAACATGCCCTGGAAAATACTTCGCCGTATTTCAGTTACGAGGTCAGTCTCGGCGAAGGGAAGACCAAACGCTACCCCGACAACGAGGCCATCCAACTGGCGCACCAGAAGATCGAACAGATCCGCACCGGTTTCGTGAACTGGCTGGGCGACTTGCCCGCCGAAGAAAAAGCCTTTATCCACAAGCTGTATAACGACACTTTTAATTGCTACGTCCTGCGTGAATACAAAGGCGACCACCTGACCTTCCCCGGACTGGACAAAAAAGCTTTAGGTATCGAAGACCTGTACGATTCACAGAAGAACGCCGCCTGGCGCATCGTTCAGAACCGCGGCGCGCTGATCGACCACGAGGTCGGCTTAGGAAAAACGCTGACCATGATCGTTGCCGCCCAGGAAATGAAACGCCTCAGCATCGTCCATAAACCCATGATCCTGGCACTGAAAGCCAATGTCAAGCAAATAGCCGATACCTATGCCAAAGCCTACCCGCAGGCACGCGTCCTCGCACCCGGTGAGAATGACTTTACACCCGACAAACGCCTGCGCCTCTTTCACGAGATCAAAAACAATAACTGGGACTGCATCATTCTGACGCATGACCAGTTCGGTAAGATCCCGCAGTCACCTGCTATCCAGATGCAAATTTTTGCCAAAGAGCTGGAGCACGTCGAAGCCGACCTCGCCACCCTGGAATTGGAAGGCGGCCAGATCTCCCGGCGCATGCTCAAAGGACTGGAAGTCCGCAAGACCAACCTGCAGGCCAAACTCCAGGGATTGGAAGCGGACATCAACGAGAAAAAGGATAAGGGGATCGATTTTAAAGAAATGGGTGTCGATCACCTTTTTATCGACGAATCCCACAAGTTCAAGAACCTGACCTTTACCACCCGTCATGACCGCGTAGCCGGGCTGGGCAACATGGAAGGCAGCCAAAAGGCGCTCAATATGCTGTTCGCCGTAAGAACGTTGCAACAAAAATTCGATGCCGACCTTTGCGTGACCTTTTTGAGCGGCACACCCATTTCCAACAGCCTCACCGAGATGTACCTCATCTTCAAATACCTGCGGCCAAAGGAAATGGAGCGCCAGCACATCGAGAACTTCGACGGCTGGGCCGCTGTCTTTGCCAAAAAGACCACCGACTTCGAGTTCAGTGTCACCAACGAGATCATCGCCAAAGAACGTTTCCGCCATTTTATCAAGGTACCCGAACTGGCACTGTTCTATAACGAGATCACCGATTACAAGACCGCTAAACACATCGCCCTCGACAAACCCGGTCTGGACGAACGCCTGATCCCGATCAAGCCATCGCCGGATCAGGAAGATTTTATAGGGCGACTGATGGCATTCGCCAAAGATGGCGACGCGACCCTGCTGGGCCGCCCGCCGCTCACAGAATCCGAAGATAAAGGCCGCATGCTCATCGCCACGAACTACGCCAAGAAGATGTCCGCGGACATGCGCCTGGTTAGTGATCACCGTTACGAAGACCATCCGAACCACAAGGTCAATGTCTGCGCCAGGCACCTCTCGGAGGTATGGAACGAGAGCGCCGGTCAGCGCGGCACCCAGATCGTATTCTGCGACATCGGCACCCCAAAGCCCGGCCAGTTCAACTTATACGATGCTTTAAAGACCAAGCTGATCAACGATTTCAATATTCCCGCTGCCCAGATCACCTTTATCCACGACTGGACGGATAAACGCAAGCCCGAACTGTTCAAGAAAATGAACCGGGGTGAGATCCGTGTGCTCATCGGCAGTACCGAAAAAGCCGGTACTGGCCTGAATGTACAGGAACGTGTCGTGGCCATGCACCACCTCGATATTCCCTGGAAACCCTCGGAACTTGAACAGCGTAACGGTCGCGGTTCCCGCCAGGGCAACAAACTGGCCAAAAGCCATTTTAACAACCAGGTCAGGAATTTTATTTATGCCGTCGAGCAGTCGCTGGACAATTACAAGTTCAACCTGCTCAAGAACAAGCAGACCTTCATCGCGCAGATGAAGAACTGCGAACTGAACGTGCGTACCATTGATGAGGGCGCGATCGATGAAAAGAGCGGCATGAATTTTTCCGAATACGTGGCCATCCTTTCGGGCGATACCTCGCTATTAGAAAAAACCAAGCTGGAGAAAAAGATCGCCGTCACCGAAAGCCTGCGCGTAGCGCACTTCCGCGAACAACACAAGGCAAAATACACGCTGGAAAATCTGGTACAGGAACAGGAGAGCACCCAAAAGACACTCAAAACCTTACTGTCCGATCAAAGCGCGTACCATGCCGTACTCAAAAAGGAAAAGGACGGCAGTAAGTCCAATCCCATCAAACTGAAGGAAGTGCAAAGCGCTGACACCAAGAACATCGGTGGCTACCTCATCAACCTGTACCGTAAATGGCAGCCCAAAGACGGTGAAGATAACCAAAAACAGATCGGTGAGCTCTATGGCTTCAAACTCTTTATCCGTCATGCGCGGGAACAGGGTTTTGCCGAAGGTAAACTGTTCGAGAACCGCTATAACGTGCTCTACGCCGAAAGGCCCGGTAGCAGTGTACACTACACGGCGAGTTCCGGCGCGCCGAATACCGATAACGCCAAATCGGCGGCCCGCTATTTTTTGAACGCCATTGACAAGGTGGATAACCTGGTCGAGAAATACCAGAAAGATGCCAAAGAACAAGCCGAACAGATCCCGCAGATGCAGGCCCTGCTCGACAAACCTTTCGCGCAGGAAAAGGAACTGATCGTGATGAAGAGCGAACTCAATGTACTGGAGAAAGAGATCACACGGAAGATACAGGCGAAGCAGGAAGAGCAACAGCAAGCCAATGGCAGAACCGTGGAGTCGGAAGTAAAAGCGGTCGATCTCAAACCGGCGACAATGGCGGAGGAGATCAATGTCGTAAAACGGGCGAAAGGAGTGCGCATATGAAGACCCTGCACATCGAACATATCCGCTGCCCGCTGCATCGCTATACCTTTTCGGTCAAGGCCATCCGCAACTGGACAGAGCGGGTTTGCGAAGGCAAGGTGTTCAACCTGTTCGCCGGTAAAACTTTGCTGGCCCTGGACGAAGTACGCAATGACCTCGACCCCGATATGCCTGCTGACCACCATTGCGACGCACTCCAATTATTGCGCGGCTGGAGCGGCGAACTTTTCGGCACCGTGCTGCTTGACCCGCCTTATGCCTACCGCAAATCCATGGAACTCTATAAGGGGAACATCTGCAGCCCGTTCCGGCAGCTGAAAGATGCCATCCCGCGCATCCTGCGGCCGGGCGGCCTGGTCATCACCTTCGGTTACCACAGCGTGGTCATGGGGCGCAACCGCGGCTTTACCCTCGAAAGGATCGCCCTGTTCAGTCATGGCGGCGCGATCCATGATACCATCGCCAGCGTGGAACGGTACAGCCCGCCGTAATACCCGGGATAACACGAAAACAAGGTAAATGGAGCACAATATCACTAACACGCCATGAACAACAGCATCTATACCATCAACAAAGGCATCAACAACAGCATCGAGTTCCGCGGGCTGCGGGCGCAATACATCTGGTATTTCGCCGGCCTGGTCATCGTCCTGCTCATCCTCTTCGCCGTCCTCTATATCTGCGGTGCAGGCACCGCGATCTGTCTGTGTACCTGCGGCGGCGGAGCCATCATCGGCAGCAAAAAGATCTTCGGCCTGAGCAAAAAATACGGTGAGCACGGCCTGATGAAAGCACTCGCCAAAAAACGCCTGCCCCGCGTACTCAAATCCTACGGGCGCCGGTCATTCCAACAATTAGCCGGAAAGGACATACGATCATGAACAAGCACAGGATATTACCCGTATTCGACCTTTATGGTACCGACTTCATCGTCGATGTAAACAAACAGGTACTGCGTGAAGCAGAACGGCCAGCCAATGAGATCTCGTTCATCAGCGATATGAGCGAGCATCAGAACCTTTACCTGCTTCGCTACGACCAGGTTACCAAACGGCCGGAAGCCGAACGTACTGACCAGTACATCGAAGTTACCGAAGTTCCGTCCCTGATCGAACTCGACCCCGAGGGCATGTCGCTCAAATACAGCATCCCGGTCGAGCAATTAAAAGGCAAAACCGACTTTGAGGTCATGGTCGACCAGGAACTATTGGCCGACCGCCGCCGGGGCATCCTGCCGCAGATCGACATCAACGGCGAAGCATTCGTCATCGACCTGAAACTCCAGGAACTCCGGCATGCCAAATATTTCTTTCCAGTGATCTCCCTGAAAAGCTTTGACCTGACCGATGACGGCTGGCATTATACCGCCTTTTACGATACCATGCTGAAACAGCCGCTCACCCTGGACCCCAAACTGCTGGAAATGCCCGATCACGTTATCCAGGTCAAACTACCCAACGAGATCGGCCTCGACCCCGTGTTCACGGCTCAAAAATATGGGATGGATGAACGCGAACTGCTGCGCCGTCATCCCATTCAAAAGGAACTCAAGGCCGAGGTGATCCCGCTCAGCGAAACCGATGTGCCCCGGCTCATCCGGCAGAACAAAGACGAACTGCGGCAGCAACACGAAGCGAATAGGCAGCGGTCCAAACCGCGGCAGCGCCCGCGCTTCTGAATAACAGAACCCGAACAATTGAAGTGAAACAGCACCGTGAAATGGAAAAACAATTGAAAGACATACTCCCGATCCTTGCCATCGAGCAGGATGCCATCCTGAGCAAACAGGGCGAGGTCACCCTCGGCTTCCGCCTGACTTTGCCCGAGATATTTACCCTGTCGGATGAAGATCACGAGACCCTGCACCAGGCCTGGATCAAAGCCATACGGGTGCTGCCGAAAGACAGCGTATTGCACAAACAGGACTGGTTTTTGGAACGCCCGGTCAAACCCGCCGCACAGGATAGCAGTTTTCTGAACGAAGCCGCCGACCGCCATTTTGCCGGGCGGGCTTACCTCAATCATGACAGCCTCGTTTACCTGACCCGTAAACCGCAGGGGCGTAAACCCTCGACCTCGCTGTTCTCCAACCTGATCAGGCCGACACTCATTCCCCGCGACTTGCTGGGCGCACAAGCCATCCGTGAGTTCCGCGAGATCGCGCAGCAGTTCCGCCGCCTGCTGGAAGATACCCGGCTGATCACGCTGACACCACTGAAGACCGCCGACCTCCAAAGCCAGCTCAAAAAGAACGGCCTGGTCGAAAGTTACTGCTTTCTGTCCGAACACGCGGACCAGCAACTGTACCAGGATGTGGATCTGACGAATGGCATAAAGATCGGCAACCGCCAGGTCCAGATCTTCACGCTCGGCGATGCGGAAGACCTGCCGCCGCAATGCGGCTCCCGGCTGACCTATGCGCCATATTCCACGGATAAGACCCGTTTCCCCGTCAGCTTCGCCGCCCGGCTCGGCCTGTTGCTCGGCACCAGCCATATCTATAACCAGTATGTGCTGGTCGGCGATGCCCGCGAGACCCTTAAGCAACTGGAAAAGAAACGCCTGCGCCTGCAGTCGCTGTCGGCCTATTCCCGCGAGAATGCCATTTCGCTGGAAGCGACCAACGCCTTTCTGAACGAGGCCATCAGCCAGCAGCGCCTGCCCGTCAAAGCCCATTTCAATATCATGGTCTGGTCGGACAATGCCGAGAAACTACAGGCCAAGGCCAACCAGGTCGTTTCCGCCCTGGCCGCCCTGGACGCCTCGGCCAAACCCGAGACCGACGGGGCCGCCCAATTGTGGTGGGCCGGCATTCCCGGCAATGCCGCCGACCTGCCGGTCAACGACACCTTTGACACCTTCGCCGAACAGGCCGCCTGTTTCTTCAATGTCGAAAGTAATTACCAAAGTTGCCCGCCCGAACAGGGCATCCGCTTCTGCGACCGATTGAGCAACCGCCCGGTCTTTACCGACCTTTTCGACGCACCGCGCGCCAAAGGCATCACCTCCAATATGGGTACCCTCGTCTGCGGCACTTCCGGCGGCGGTAAATCCATGACCACCAACCACCTGTTGAGTTCGCTTTATGACCAGGGTGCACATTGTGTGACCGTCGATATCGGCGGCAGTTATAAAGGCCTTTGCGACCTCGTGGGCGGTTATTATTTTACGTACACCGAAGAGAACCCCATCCGCTTCAATCCTTTCTACCTGTCGCCCGGCGAAACGCTGGACACGGAGAAAAAGGAAAGTTTGAAAGCTTTATTGGTTTCCTTATGGAAAGGTGAGAACGAAACTTTCGAGCGTGCTGAATACGTGGCGATCTCCAATGCCCTGCAAGGGTATTACGGGCAACTGGCCAAAGACAAAACGCTGTTTCCCTGCTTCGATACTTTTTATGAATACCTCGAAAAAGATTACGTCGGGATACTCAAGGAACACCGCGTCAAGGCGACCGCATTCGATGTCGATACCTTTCTGTATGTCCTGCGCCCTTATTATAAAGGCGGGGAATTTGATTACTTATTAAATGCCCGCGAGAATCTCGACCTGCTGGGGCAGCGCTTCGTGGTCTTCGAGCTGGATCAAATTAAGGATAACCCCATTCTTTTCCCGGTCACGGCACTCATTATTACCACTTTATTCATCTCCAAGATGCGCCGTTTGGCAGGTGTGCGTAAAGTACTGACCATCGACGAAGCCTGGAAGGCCATCGCCAAGGCCGGTATGGCCGAATTCCTGCGCTACGCGTTCAAGACCATTCGCAAATTCAACGGGGTGCCCATCGTCATCACCCAGGAACTGGACGACCTGATCAGTTCGCCGATCATCAAGGACGCCATTATCAACAACGCCGACATCAAGATCCTGATGGATATGCGCAAATTCCAGGGCAAGTTCGATAAGCTGCAAGACACGCTTGGCCTGTCGGACAAGGGCAAGACCATTCTGCTTTCCGTGAACAAGGACGACCGGGAGATATTCATCGACATCGGCGGGCAGGAACAAAAGGTCTATCGCAACGAACTCTGTCCCGAAGAATATTACGCTTTCACCACCGAAGGCAAGGAACGCGTCGCTGTCCAGGAACATGCCGAACGCTATGGCAGCATGGAAAAAGGTATCGCTGCACTCATCGCCGGCAAATCAAAACCCAAAGATCATGAAGAATAAACTGAAAATGCTGTTGGCCGGGGCCTTGTTTTGCCTCGCCAGCCTGATCCCGCCCAAAGCGCAAGCGCAGATTCCCATCGTCGACCTCATCAAGGGGGCGATCAAAAAAGTGATCGTCGCCATCGACATCAATGTACAACGTTTGCAGAACAAGACCATCGCCCTGCAGAACGCTGCGCAACAGGTGGAGAACACTTTGCACCTCAACAGCCTGAACGGCATCAACGATTGGCTGAACAAGGAAAAGGATCTTTATAAAGGCTACTACGAAGAGCTGTCCAGGGTACGCAAACTCATCGCCGGCTACCAGGCCATCCGTTCCATCATCGGGCAGCAGGCACAGATCGTCAGCGAATACCGCCGCGCCAGCGCCTTGTTCAAAAGCGACCGCCATTTTCGCCCGGAGGAACTCCGCTACATGGACAATATCTACAGCGGTATCCTGGAGGAAAGCATGAGAAACCTCGACGGTCTGGTCGTGACCATCAGTGACCTCGCCAGTCAGATGAACGATTCCGACCGGATCACACGCATCGCTGAAACCGCCCGCGCTATGCAGACCAACCTCGATCACCTGCGCCGCTTCAATCAGCAAAATGCGCAGCTCAGTCTCGCGCGGTCATTGGACGGACGCGACCGCGCCGGGGTCAAAAAAATGTATAACATCCGCTAAACAAGAAACGTCATGAATACCAAAAGACCCTTCAAGTCATTAAGCCTGATCGCAAGCTGCCTGCTGCTGCTTCTGCAATCCATGCCGGTCAAAGCGCAGTTCTTTAGCGATCTCTTTAATCAGCAATCCAAAAAACGCAAACTGATGGCCGAACAGATCGCCGCCTACCAGGTCTATCTCGGCGCGATCCGCAAAGGGTACAACATCGCGGAAAAAGGCCTCAATACCGCTAATGACCTGAAGAACGGCACGTTCAGCCTGCATGATGCCTACCTGACCTCGCTGGAACAGGTATCGCCCGCCGTGAAGAGAGACCCCAAAGGCCGCGCCATCGATAGCCTGTACCGGCAAGCTTGTTCGCTGTTCGCGAACGAAAAACAATGGCAGGAAAAAAGCCAAATGTTAACCGCCAGCGAACGGCGCTACTTCGACAAAGTAAGCGGCTCGTTGCTGGACAAGGCCAAACTGGACATCGACGAATTGGTGCAGGTACTGACACCCGGTAAGCTGCAACTCACCGATGCCGAACGCCTGTCGCGGCTGGATAAGATCTACGAGCGCGTCAAAGATAAATATGCATTTGCCGGTCATTTCACCGCCAAATGCCGCAAACTGGCTTTACAACGCCAAGCCTATAAAAAGGACAAGGCCAAAATGAAGGAACTCTACGGTATTCAATAATTAACAAATCAAGAAGGGAGGAATAGTGAGAACGATGAAAAAGATCCTGTGCAGCGTGCTGCTGATCGCAGGGTTTAGCGGCCTGCTGCCGCAAACTACCAAAGCGCAGTCCATCGCCGATTGCATTACCCAGCTGACGCTGAATTACCAGAAGCTGGCCAGCCTGAAGAATATCCTGAACCAAATGTACACCGGTTACCAGGTATTGAACAAAGGTTACAATGCCGTCAAAGGCGTGGCGCAGGGCAATTTTAACCTGCACGAGGTTTTCCTGGACGGACTGTACCTCGTCAGTCCCGCCGTCCGGAAATACCCGCGGGTCAGCGACATCATCAGTGACCAGGCCGCGCTTGTCAGTGAATACCGGAAGGCCTCCGGCGAGTTCAACCGCAGTGGTCATTTTAACCCGGAAGAGCTGTCCTACATGATGGCGGTCTATGATCATCTTGCCGATGCCAGCCTGAAGAACATCAGCGACCTGGCCATGATCATGACCAATAGCCAGATGCGTATGAGCGATGCCGAACGTCTGACCGCCATTGACCGCATTTTTCTGGACAGCCGGACACAGCTGAGCTACCTGCGTAAGTTCAACAGTGATGCCGGTCGGCTGGCGCAACAGCGTGCCGTCGCACTCGGTGAAAAACAAATTGTTCAAAGCCTTTACGGCATCAATCCTTAGTCATGAAAAAGATCGTCTTATTTATCGCATTGGCAGGTTGTTTCCTGCTGACACCCGCGCTGGCGCATGCGGAAGGCATTGCCGATGACCTGCACGGTTTGCAGGGTATGTTGCGGCAACTCTACGACCAGATGCTGCCCTTATGCAGCGGGATGATCGGCGTGGCCCGCGCCATCGGCGGTTTCGCTGCCCTGTTCTATATCGGTGCACGCATCTGGAAACACCAGGCAGCTGCCGAACCCATCGATGTCTATCCGCTGTTGCGCCCATTCGCCATTGGTTTTTGCATCGCCTTTTTTCCATTGGTACTCAGGTTGATGAATGGGATATTAGAGCCGGTCGTCACCGCCACGCAGGGTATGGTTGCCAATTCCAATGCCGCCATAGAACGCTTACTGGAAAATGATAATCAGGCTGCCGAAGCGGCTTTGCCGCAGGAAATGAACTCAGAGCCAGACAAATGGTACGAATACAGCCACCCGGATGCCGTTGCGGAAAAGAATACCGGTAACCCGATCTCTAACGCCTTTTCCGGCTGGAGCATCAAGAACTGGGCGCGCAAGTTCATCTATGAATGCCTGAATGTACTCTTCCAGGCAGCGGCCTTATGCCTGGATACGATCCGCACGTTCAAACTGATCGTGCTGGCGATCCTTGGGCCACTCTGTTTCGGTCTGAGTATCTTCGATGGCTTCCAGCATACGCTCAAGCAGTGGCTCGCACGGTATGTCAACGTATTTATGTGGCTGCCGGTCGCCAACATCTTCGGGGCGATCATCGCTAAGATCCAGCTGAATATGCTGACCGCCATCCAGAGCGGCGACCTTGGCGGCAATGAGTTCGGCAATACCTCGACCGCCTATCTGATCTTCCTGCTCATTGGTATCCTGGGGTACTTCACCGTACCCAGCATCGCCAACTACATCATGAATGTGGGTGGCCACGCGCTGTTCAACAAAACCTCAGCAATGGCTTCCATGGCCATGTCTTATGCCAGTGGTACGATCATGCAGAATGTCTTTTCCAGCAATAATACGCAGCGAAACTCCACGCAGCAGGGCAGCCAAACCCAAACGACCAATACTTACCAGACGGATAAGCTGAAAGGCGGTCCGCCTAAAACGTCATAGTTATGTTCAAGAAACTCAAAAATATCGAAACGGCTTTCCAGCATGTACGGCTTTTCACCATTGTGATCGTGATCTGCGCCTTTGCCGCTATCGGCTTCATGGCCTGGCAGCAACGGGTCGGGCAGGATCAATTGCAGAAACGGATCTACATCCTTGCGGGCAATACATCCTGGGCAGCGAACGCCGCTGATAAAAATGCCTACCTGCCGGTCTCGGCCAAAGGCCATGTACGTGCCTTTCACGAACTGTTCTTCACGCTCGACCCCGATGAAAAGGCCAACCGACGTAACCTCACCCGTGCGCTGGACATGGCAGATGAATCCGCCCGGAATATCTACGATAGCCTTTCGGTCAGCGGTTATTATGCCAACGTCATTGCTGGTAATATCCGGCAGCGCATTGTGGTCGATAGCGTGCAGGTGGACACCAAGAACGAACCCTACCGGTTCAAGTGCTTTGCGCGGCTGACCATCACCCGTGCGACCAGCCAGGTCAGTCAGAGCCTGGTCACCACCGGCGAACTCTATGAAGCGCAGCACAGCGATAACAATATACTGGGGCTGCTGATCCGTAATTGGAAAACAATAGAAAATAAACTACTCAACATTAACAATCATTAGAACCAATGAAAACAAAGAACAACCCGCAGGAGCTGCGCAAGCGCAAATTCCTGCTGATCATGCCACTGATCGTCTTTCCGTTCCTGGCCTTACTTTTCTGGGTATTCGGTGGCGGGAAGGGCGAACAGTCCAAAGCAGCCGCCCAAGGCGGTCTGTCAATGAAACTGCCGGGCAGCATGCTGACTGCCGACACGGCGAATGACAAATTAGGTTTCTACGAGAAAGCCCGTGCCGATTCCAACAAACAGGAACAATTGCGCCGGACCGATCCCTTTTTCAAACGCAGCCTGGACAGCGCCGGTGTTTTTTCCGCTAACCCGCAGACCACGCTCGCAGCCACATCTGGTTCAGATGATGACCCGAACACGAAAGCTGCCCAGATCACCCAGAAGCTGGCAGCTTTGCAGACCGAGATCAATAAACCGCCGGTCAAGGCTGCACCTATTAGAACGGAGCAGGTGGTTACCCAACCGTACCCGGTACCAGCCAGCACATTGGCCGAAGATCCCGAGATGAAACAATTGAACGGGATGCTGGAGAAACTGCTGGAGCTGCAGAACCCCAACCGTGGTAAACCTGCTACGGAAACAGGTACACCGCCTGTCGCTACAGAACGTTTTATGGCGATCCCCGCTGTTATTGATGGCAATCAAAAGATCGTGCAAGGCACGGTGATCCGCATGCGACTGCTGGATTCGGTTCGCCTGAACGGTGAATTCTTCCCAAAGGGGCACCTGATCTATGGCAGCGGCGACCTGACCAACCAGCGGGTGAAGATCCACATTAAACTCATCCACATGGGCTTGCAGATCATCCCGGTCGACCTGACGGTCTTTGACCGCACGGATGGACTGGAGGGGATCAGTGTGCCGGAAGCGGTAACGGGTGACGCGCTTCGCAATGGCGCAGTCAATGGTGTACAGAGTATGGACATCATGAGTTTTGACCCATCGATGAGCGCCCAACTGGCCACTGCGGGTATTAATACGGCAAAGGGGCTTTTCTCCAAGAAGGTCAAGCGGGTAAAAGGAAAACTCAAGAATGGGCACACGTTGCTGTTGCGGGATAACGACCTGATCAAAGCGGTGCGTTAAAAGATCAGGCTATGGAATTAAAGCATCGCGATCAGGTTGCCGAATTTCTGCAAAAAGCTGCCGATCAAAATTGGAACTGGGTGGCTTTTGACAGAGGTAAGGACGACCCTGCATTTCATGGTTATGCGTCCGCCGGGGAGGCTGAGGCGTTCTGTACGGCAGCAAATAATGTATTTGACTATGGGGAGCAAAATTTCATCGATGCCGATCATGTTTTTCTTCCGGTGCCTAATCTTGCTGCAAGCCTTGAACAGCAGTCATCGCTACAGGCTCCCGATCTACACGAGGTCAGGAAGCAATTCAATGAACTTAGCATTAGCCTGCAACCCGGGTGGCAAATGAACGATTTGGGATCTTACCTGCAACAAGAAATATTTTTCCCGGTGCAGTGGCAGCAAGTTATTGAGCCGGAGAAAGAGGTAACGCGTTTCCTGGTGATCGAGCATACCCATCCCGGGCATCAGATCTATGAAATAGGCCACGAAGTGAGCGTCTTAAAATATTTCGAGAGTCAGGAAGAGGGAAAAAGCTTTTTGCTCAGTGAGGGTAAAGAACTATCAGCTAATAAGAGGTCGGCTGACCTTATCCTCGCCGGTGAATATCGCGGACGTATTTTGAAGTTGGATATGGAGGGCTATCCGGAAGAATACTGCGGTATTACGTTGCTCACACTCCATTGCGATAAGAATGGTAATGTTCGATTATCAACACCTGGTCAACTGGGTCGTCCGCTTACTATTGAACAAACGCTCTACGCAAAGTTCGATGCTGACCGTGGTGCGATCAGGCTATATGATGACCAGTTGAAACAAACCGATCCTAAGCTCCTGTCGGCCTCAACCCATGCCAGCTATTTTACCAAAGAAGTATTAACCATTAAAAAATCAAATACCATGAATCAGAAAAGTTTTGATTATAACAAAGACCAGTTATTCAACTTAGGCTTTGGGACAGAGATTGCTAAAGAACTCCATACTAAGATGGATCAGAACCTGACAGAGTTCACTTTGCCGCACGTGCGTAAGTTCGGTAAGGACGAGGTACACTCCACGTTGCATTTTTCCAAGGGGGACGATGCGCAAAAGGATCTGACGTTTTTCAATCGCTTCGATGCGACATTGAAAAAAGAGGGCCGGGAAGATCTGACCCAAAGTTTCTTTGTGGGCCAGAAACATAACTACACGTTACAGGAGCGCTATAATATGCTGGATGGCCGCGCGGTGCTGCGCCCGCAACCGGTGATGGTAGAATCAGAGAGTTCGACCGGCCGTAAAATGGTGCCGTCACCAGGTGGCGAAACTTACCAGTCCTGGCGCGCGCTCGACTTTAAGAATGCGGATCACAACGGGAACTTTAACTCCAAAGTGATCAAATGGAATGATCATGGAAAGGAGTTAGAGCGGTACCCTATCGCCGGTATCGGGGAGAAGTACCTGCAGGACCGGTTAGCGAAACAGCTGGAAAAAGGCAACAAAGTCGAAGTGACGCTGGTAAAAGATGGGCAGGAAACAAAGGCAAACCTGGTGGCCAATGCAGCCATGATGCGTTTGGATTTCTTTGATGAGAACGGGCAGAAGCTGGATGTTAAGAAAGTGAACCGTCAGGCGTTCGAGCAGAGCCAGCAAAATGATCTTTCTCCGCAGGAAGTTCAACGCCAGGCGATCGCGAGGGCGGCAGAGCAGAAAGCCCAGAACAATGGGCAAGCTAATGATCAGCAGCAGGGCAATAAAGAGAACCAATCTCAGAACAACGCGGTAAAACAAGATCAGGCACCTAATCAGGAACAGTCACAAGGTAACCGCCGCAGACAGGGCGCGCGTATTTAAGCGATGGATGCGGGCAGGCCAATAGCGCTATTTTTCGATGCGATCAGAAAAGATCCGCGCATCGGACTCAGCCATATTGGCCTGTTCGCTGTCCTTGTAGGCTACTGGCAGCAACTGGGGTGCCCCGAAGCGATCAGCGCTTACGCGCATGAGATCATGCCATTGGCCAAAGTATCCGGTACGACCTATCACCGTTGCTTAAGGGACCTGGCCGACTTCGGCTATATACTGTATGAGCCGTCATTCAAGCGCAATAAGCCCAGTACGGTGCGATTGCGCTCTTAAGCGAAAATGATCAGATGGGCGACAGTGATGTTCGCCCTTTTTTTATGGACCTTTTTTTAAGTAGAGATGGAAAATGTGAGCAGGAAGAAAGATCAGGTAGACGAGAAAATAAATGAAAATTTAGCTGAATTTGAACGTGAAAAAGAAAAGAAAATGCTAAATTTAATAGTAGAAATAATAGTCAAAGTAACTTTAAAAGAGTATTATGAAACGTGCGATCAGATACCTCCGCTTTAGTAACCTGGGACAAAGTAACGGCTCTATAGAGCGCCAGGAACTATATACCGACCAATGGATACAGCACAATCGCGTCCAACTGGTCGATACCTTTATTGACCGGGGCAAGAGCGCCCGTACTTTCGATCGCCCGGATTTTATCAAATTACAGGCGTTCATTACCAAATACCATCGGCAGGTAGATTATCTGCTGGTCGATCAGTTGGACCGTTTTAGCCGGGATGCAGGTGAAGCGATGAGTTTGGTCAAGAATTTACAACGCTTATACAACATTCAGATCGTCAGTGTGACCGAGGGCATCACGTTCGACTATGATACACCGGGCAGTTACTTCCGGACAGGTCTTCAATTGTTATTGGCGGAAGAAGATAATATCAACCGAAGCATTAAAGTACGTGGCGGTTTATATACTGCTAAAGCCAAAGAAGGTAGGTTTGTCTATAAGAATGCACCATTTGGTTACCGAAAGGTTGGTGAAAATAAAAATCGCACAATAGTGATCGAAGAAAGCGAAGCAAAGGTCGTACGTTATATTTATGATGCCTACATCCGTGATGTGCCTTTATATAAGATCAAGGAACAAGCTTATGAAATGGGTTTTGACCGTGGCGGAAATATGGCGGTCGAGCGTGTACTGGCCAATCCGGCCTATGGTGGCCTGTTGTACACAAAAGCGTTCAAAGAACATCCCGCCGGTCTATTTCCTTCTAAACATGAGGCGATCGTGGATAAAACCACTTGGCATCTCGTACAGGCTAAAATGAAAAAGCCGGAGAAGATCAGGGTTTCTCTGGATGACGAGATTCCGCTACGAGGGTTATTGAAATGCCATTGCGGAACTCCGCTAACCGGTGCGCCATCACGTGGCAAGTCAGGCAAATACTTCTATTACTATAAATGCAAGCATTCCAAGCATAACAATATCAGTGCGATAAAAGCCCATGACCAGTTCCTGGGTGCCTGTAAACTGATGAGCCTGGATCAAACGGAGGTTAAAGACATACGTCTGGCATCCGAGAAAAGGATAGATGGTGCCTTATCCGAAAACAAGACCATGATGTCTCAAAAGCAAAAGGAACTGGCTAAAGAAGAGGAACTGTTATTTACAGTAGAAGAAAAGTGGATCAGAGGAGATATCGCCAAAGATACCTATGAACGTTGGTATACAACGTACTCAGATAATATCATCAAGATCAAAGGCATGCTTGAACGGGTCAATAAGGGTGCAGAGAGAGCATTTGAACTGCTAAAGCGGCATTTAGATGCATTAACTGATATGGCTTACGTCTACAATCAGGCTGATACCTTAGATAAACGTGAATTCGTAAAACAGGTGTTCGACAGCAACTTGTACTATGAAAACGGAATCTATCGAACACCTACAATGCTTGATATTTTTGCACGTAAAAGCCTGATAATGAAGCAAAAAGGATTTCTAATTTACGAAAAAAAGAGGGATAATGTTGACATTATCCCTCTAAGCGGAGAGAGAGGGATTCGAACCCCCGGACCTTTAACAGTCAACGGTTTTCAAGACCGCCGCAATCGACCACTCTGCCATCTCTCCGGGGGCAAAAGTACAAAACCGGCTCGAATTGCCAAATTTCAATGTTAAATTTTTCTTAAAAAATCTGCTTTTTGAAACAACACTTTGATAGACAAGCAGATTAATTTTCGTTTGGCTTGTTTATTGTGGCTTTAAAGGTATTAAAAAGGGGTTTCGCGATCTTGATATTACGTTTCGAGAGGTCGACGCTGGCATTTAATTCAAACCCGATCAATACAACAAGCGAATTGAGGTACATCCAGATCATCACAACAATTAATGTACCGATGGATCCGTACACTTTATTGTAAGCAGAAAAGTTATTGATGTAATAGGCGAAACCTATTGATATGAGCAATCCTAAAAAGGTTGCCAGCACCGAGCCGGGGTTAATAAACTTCCAGCGTTGCTTATGCGCAGGCCCATACCGGTACAACACGCTTAGCGTTACAAAGAATATGACTACGATGATTATCCACCGCGAAAACGCGATTACGTATGACCAAAAGTTACTTGTTTTGTAAATATGCTCCTGCAAAAAGCTAATCACTGACTGCCCGGCAATCATGAGTATTATAGCAAAAAACATCGCAAAGCTCAGTACCAGTGTTAGTAACAAAGCCGTCCAGCGGCGCTTCAACCATGTACGAGTTTCAAGCTGTAGTGATGATTTATTAAACGCCCGCATCAGGTTGCTGATGCCATTGGTAGCAAAGTACAGGGCAGACACAAAACCGAAAGACAAAAGTTTACCGTTACGGTTCTTTACCAGGTCAACAAGCGTGAGTTTAAAAGCCTGGTAAGCGTCGTCAGGTAAGATCAGTTTAAACAACTGTAATAACTCCCGCTGAAACTTGTATTCGGGGATGTAAGGGATTATCACAGGGATGAACGGAATAACAGATACAAGGAAGATCAACGCCGGAAAAATAGCCAGCATAAAGCTGTAAGCCAGAGACGATGCCCGGTTACCCAATGATCCCTGCTTGATTTCCAGAATGAAGAAAACAACTACGGTATAAAGCGGCAGCGGACGAAAGCCGGGTATAATGAGCGTTTTTGTCCATTCAATAAACCTGCGGTAAAATGCAAACCTAAAAAGAAAGTTATGCAGCCACTCCATTTACTCAAAGCTACTCAAAAAATGGCTTGGTCTTTTCAATAAATTCAGCTGGGGCCAGGCAAGGGCGGTTTGTTTTCATATTGATGAAGGCCAGCAGCGTTTCGCCAATGTTGATGAGTTCCTGCTTTTCATTAAACAGTTCATACCTGAAATGTATCTTAACACCCGGCAGTTTATCCATAATTACACGGATAGTAATTTCCTCATCGTACAACGCGGGTTTGAGATACTTACACTTCATCTCCAGCACGGGCATCATAATGCCGGTCTCTTCCATTTTACGGTAGGTCATGCCCAGCGAGCGCAGCATATCTACACGGCCAACCTCATAAAATTCAGCATAGTTACCATAGTAAACATAGCCCATTTGGTCGGTTTCGCCGTAACGTACCCGTATCTTGGTGGAGTGCTCAAACATTATCTTTTGATGTTCCTTTCGTTAAGTGCCTGCTGAAAACGGCGCGCGTTCTTCAAATGCTCCGCCTCAGTAATAGCGAAGTTATGATAGCCCGAAAAATCTTCTTTTGCGCACATAAAAATATAATCGGTCTTTTGCGGGTCAAGAACTGCCTTGATTGCGTTTACCGACGGCATCATAACCGGTCCCGGAGGCAATCCCTCGTGCAGATAAGTGTTATAAGGAGAATTGGTAACCAAGTGGCGGTTAAGCACACGCTTAATTGTAAAGTCTCCGGTGGCAAATATCACCGTAGGATCAGCCTGTAATTTTTTACCCGTACGTAACCTGTTGAGGTATAAACCAGCTATAGTCGGCATTTCATCATCGTGCAGGGCTTCCCAATCTACTATTGATGCCAATATAGATACCTGCGCGGGAGTCAAATTAAGCGCCTGGGCTTTAGCCTTGCGCTCGGGTGTCCAAAATTCATTGTAATAGGCATACATCTTATCCATGAATTTATCAGCTGATGTATTCCAGTAAAACTCATAGGTATTTGGCAGGAACATTACGTAAACGTTATCAGTAGTCAGGCCGAACTTCTCAACGTATTTGACAGAGTCTAATAAACTGATTATGGATAGTGAGTCGGGTTCGAGTTGCTTTGATACAAAAGCGGCGAACTGTGTTTTTAAGCGTAACCCGCGTATGGTAAGCTTTACCGGTTCCTGGTTTCCGGCTTTCAGCATATTGATAAACGCGCGGTTACCCATGCCGCCCTTCAAACGATATTTACCTGGTTTTACCTTGGCCGGATATTCCATGCTTTGCGCCGTTGCGGCGAATGCGAAAGTATCCTTAACAATATGCTGCTCCTTAATGGTGTTATATACATCGTTAAACGTTGAACCCGTTTTGATGTACAGATACTCTTCGTTATCGGTAACGTTGGGGCCAAAAAAGCGCAGGTAATAAAATATACCTGTAGCACCCAGGCCAACTATAACCAACAATATAAATGCGATGATAAACTTCTTAAACCCGCCCGAAGCCGGTTTTTGCTGCTGATCCATTTTTTATAACGAATTATTAATTTTTTGAATGGCGATCAATCCGCCTGTTAAGTTCAACACGTTTGTGTAGCCCTGCTGCTGCAATAATACCTGCGCTGTACGACTACGGAGCCCGGCTTTGCACACAACAACTATCTCATCGTTTTTGTTGTATTCTGCGTCCTTAATATAATCAGCAAGACGGGCCAAAGGCATATTGATGCCACCGATGTTATAGGTATGAAACTCTATCTTTTCGCGCACATCAATCAATACCGGCTGTTTTCCACTTTTAATAAACTCCAGCAATTCAATGGCGCTGATATTAGTTTTGCTCATCAGATGGTAGTGGCGTTGCGTTACCTTGTGATACCGTTACATTGATACGCGTGCCTATACTGGTTTTAGATGCCGAATCAGTGGGCATAGGTGACTGCGCTACGATGATAACGTTTGATGAATCGGTTATAGTACCCTCGTAGGTAACCGTACCCAGGGTAAGCCCCGCTCCTTTTATAGCAAAACGGGCGGCATCCAAATCCTGGTTCAGCAGGTCAGGGATATCCACCTCACTGGCACCTTGTCCGTCGCCCAACACCAGGTCAACCGACGACCCTTTTGGCAGCTTTGTGCCCGGGCCAATCACTTTACCACCAAAACGTACCTCAAGCACGCGGTCGCGGGCTATGTCTGAGCGGTAACTGGTATCGCCCAGTTTTAAACCGTAGTTAGCTAAGGTGGCTAATGCCTCTCGGTAATTATTCTGCTCCATATCAGGTAACGAAACCATTGGTGCCTGCGTGGTAACTATAGTAAGATAGATCACCCTACCCTCTTTAACATTGGTTTCCGGGTCAGGGTCCTGTTCAATAACGGTGCCCGGCGGCTGATCAGCTATGTAAGCCGAATCAATTTTGTACTCAAAGCCCTGTTCATTTAAAAGCTGGATAGCCCGGTCGATATTCATGCCCTTTAACTTAGGCACCGGTATGCCCGAACCATGCCGTGTATAGTAACTTAAGCTAAAAAAGGCTATCAACACCACAGCCAGTACCGTGCCTGCTGCAAATAGCAGTGTTTTACCAAAAGAAGCTGATTTTATATATGCACCAAATTTACTCATGTTGTTAGCAGGATAGCCGTTTTAGCTATCAAACATAGGTGAAATATTTTAATTAACGAAGTAAGCCAACTATTAGCAACGTAACTTACTGATTTATCAAAGCCTGAGTTTGTACCCGTTTTTGGTATGTATTTTTGTAAGTTTATCACCTGTATTGGTATCAGCTAAAAAACTATATTTGACCCTATGTCAGCAAAAAACGTAGCACTTTTGGCCGGCGGTTATACCGGCGAATACGAAGTTTCAATTAACAGCGCAAAAAACATAGCGGCTAACCTCGATCCTGAAAAGTATAAGGTGTATACTATTTTGGTTGACAGAAACCGCTGGCTGCATGAAACGGCTACCGGCAGTGTTGATGTGGATAAAAATGATTTCAGCATTACTCTTGACGGCAAAAAGATAAAGTTTGATTTTGCTTTTATTACCATACATGGTACGCCGGGCGAGGACGGCAAAATGCAAGGCTACCTGGACATGCTGGGCGTACCTTATAATACTTGCGATGCCACTACATCGGCAATATCAATGAACAAAGCCTACACCAAGGCTTTGGTGCAAGGCATACACGGTTTGCACACGGCTAAGTCTATCAAACTATTTAAAAACGATGTGCATGACGTAGCTACTATTGCCGCCACGTTAAAGTTCCCGCTGTTTATCAAACCAAATAATGGCGGTAGCAGCGTGGGCATGAGTAAGGTATATAACGCAGCCGCGTTACCTGCCGCATTGGAGAAAGCTTTTCATGAGGACGACCAGATCCTGATCGAGGAGTTTATACAGGGCCGTGAGTTCAGCATCGGTATTGCCCGCCTAAACGGAAAAGTAACCGTGCTGCCCGCTACAGAGATCATCAGCTCAAAAGATTTTTTTGATTACGAAGCCAAATATACCCCAGGAGTCACTAACGAAGTTACTCCTGCCGACCTGACCAGTGAGCAGAACCAATTGGTTGCCAGCATTGTAAAGGATGTTTATAGCCGCCTTAACTGCCGCGGCATGGTGCGTATTGATTTTATTATACAGGAAGGCACCGGCGATTTCTATTTTATCGAAGTGAATACCACACCCGGCCAAAGCGCCAACAGCCTGATACCGCAACAGGTGCGCGCTATGGGCATGCAGTTAAGTGATTTTTATGGTTTATTGATCGAGGGCGCTTTGTAAGCGCTTTTCGATCATGCATAAAGTTCTATCAGCAACAAATAATATCGTTAACGATGCCTCAGCTTTGAGGATTTCAATAATCGATAAACGCAAAAGGGGCAGTATTCTGTCCCTTTTACGTTATATTTTATGCTAACTATATAGCCGGATTTGCCGCATATTTCTTCCACAAATCCTCAACGGTGTAACCTGTTATCTCTTTCCAGGTATTATCATTATAGGCATGTTTGCGCATTACATCATCCAGTTTTTTAACGGTGCCCTTTTTAACTTTGGCTTCTATCCAGGCTAAAAAACGGGCGGTAACGCGGTAGCTGTTATCGAAATTCTGAGTGGCTTTAAACTCCGGTAATCTCCAGTTACCAGCCTCATTGGCCACGCCGAATTTATAGCGGGCGTAATCGGCAATACCTTCGGTTACCCACCATGGGCCATTGGTTTCGCCATAACCTTGCACAATGTGCATCACCTCGTGCGTTACCACATCAATGTCCGTTTTATGCTTGGCCATGTACTCCGCGCTGAATACTACCTTGCCATCGCCGGTTGCCGCTACGCCATGGTAAGCGGTATCAATAAAAAATGTTACTACCTTATCAGTATTCTTGTTGTACTCTTTAGCCAGTTTGGGGTAAACCTCAAAAAATGTATTAATAAGTTTTTGGGTAAGCTCCTTATCAAAATTTTCGTCGTTGCCCGAAACAATAAGCGTGTAGCCGTTCTTCTTTAATGTGTCGATACCGCCTGCTAAGCTGTTTACAGCGGTAAAAACTACGACTGTTAATGCGATTAAGATTATTTTTTTCATTTAAATATTATCATTTATCATCGTAAATATAAGCAAACATAAAACGTTTTATCTGATGTTGTAAAAAATCACTGATTTTATTAAATAATGTACAAAACCTTTGAATCCGAACTACGGGTAAGGCCCGACGATATAGATATGTACCAACATGTACACAACAGCAAGTATTTTGACTATGTATTGGCTGCCCGTTACGATCAGATGGACCAGAATTACGGCATGAGCATGGAAACGTTTATAGAACGTGGCTTTGGCTGGCTGGTGCAAACCGTACACATCAACTATAAACGGGCCTTAAAAATGGGCGACACTCTTTTGGTTCGCACTGGTATTGAAGACATCGGCACCCGCAACTGCCGGGTAAAATTCAGCATAATTAATAAAGCCACCGGTAAAGAAAGCTGCGACGGTTGGTTTGATTTTGTGTTGATAGACCTGAGCACAAATCGCGGTGTACCTATTCCGGATGATATCATAGCGCATTACACAAGTTTTACAGCCTAAAATTAGCTATAAAAAAGGCGACAAGTTTCCTCGTCGCCTATGTATAATTGTAATGTTGTAGCTTAGTTACCCAGCTCTGACATGAATTTAATGCGCATCAGCTGTACTTCTTCGTAAGTATAATCATCGGGCCCTAATTCTGCCAGCGCGTTATCAATCGAATCAACTTCGGCAGTTTTAAAGTAATCAAATACCTCATCCTGCTTATCCTCGTCCATTACCTCATCAATGTAATAGTCTAGGTTAAGTTTGGTGCCCGAGTTTACTATTGATTCCACCTCGCGCAATATTTCTTCGTAAGTTAAACCCTTTGAAGCGGCAATATCCTCAAGGTTAAGATG
The DNA here is from genome assembly GCF_039543225.1 of Mucilaginibacter defluvii. Lineage (NCBI taxonomy): Bacteria > Pseudomonadati > Bacteroidota > Sphingobacteriia > Sphingobacteriales > Sphingobacteriaceae > Mucilaginibacter > Mucilaginibacter defluvii. The sequence continues at coordinate 1,287,107 of NZ_BAABJI010000001.1, read as the reverse complement.
CCTGTCTATATTCTGAATAATATAAACCTTTAATGCCGACTTGTTAGCCGCGCTTTTGATCACCATATCAACCGGGCGGTCAATATCGTTATCCTCAACATATTTCTTGATCAGCTCGATAACCGGCGCGCCAAACTTCATGGCCTTACCGGCGCCTACACCCGATATTTGTTTCAACTCGTCGATAGATACCGGGTAATGCGTACACATTTCCTCTAATGACGGATCCTGGAAAATCACGAACGGCGGCAGGTTTTTCTGCTTGGCAATTTTTTTACGCAGATCTTTCAGCATTTGCAGCAGCTGCGTATCTAACGCGCCACCACCCTGCTTAGGGCCGTCCTCACCGTCCTCATCATCAGTATTTTCAATAACGCGGTTCACTAAAAAGCGTATGCTGAATGGATTGTCAATAAAACTGGCACCTTTTTCGGTAAGCCTTAACAAACCATACTGGTCAATATCTTTTGACAAGAAATCGTCAAGCAAAGCCTGCCTTAAAACCGAGCTCCAGATGTTCTCGCCGTCTTCTTTTCCTGAATTGAAATAAGGTGGCTCATCATGCCCGTAATTACGTATCTGCGGGTTATCGGCACCAATTAAAATGTCAATGATATAACGGTCATCAAACTTTTCGCCCAGGTGTTTAATCAAGCTGAGCGCTTTATGCAAATGCGTTTCTGCATCAAAGTAAGTTTTGGGCGCACTGCAATTGTCGCACATGCAGCTGCAGCCACTTTCATCAAAATGCTCACCAAAATAATGCAATATCTGCTTACGGCGGCATACTGATGACTCAGCGTAATCAATTACTTCCTTCAATATCTGGGTGCCTATTTCACGCTCAGATACCGGCTTATCTTTCATAAACTTCTGCAGTTTATCAATGTCTTTTTGCGAGTAGAACGCCACGCAAACGCCTTCGCCGCCATCGCGGCCTGCCCTGCCGGTTTCCTGATAGTAACCCTCCATGCTCTTGGGCACATCGTGGTGTATTACGTAGCGCACATCGGGTTTGTCAATACCCATACCGAAGGCTATGGTTGCCACTATCACGTCCACATCCTCCATCAGGAATTTATCCTGCGTATCGGCACGCACCTTGGCATCAAGCCCGGCATGGTAAGGAAGGGCGCGTACCCCGTTAAGGTTAAGTACCTCGGCAACCTCTTCAACCTTTTTACGGCTCAGGCAATATACAATGCCCGATTTACCGGCGTTCTGCTTTACAAACTTTACAATTTCCTTGATTACGTTGCGCTTGGCGCGTACCTCGTAAAAAAGGTTGGTACGGTTAAATGATGACTTGAAGACCGTAGCGTTGTTCATCTGCAGGTTCTTCTGAATATCGTGCTGCACCTTTGGTGTGGCCGTAGCAGTAAGCGCAATGATCGGGATATTCTCGCCAATATTGCTGATCACCTGCCTGATCTTACGGTATTCGGGGCGAAAATCATGCCCCCACTCTGATATACAGTGCGCCTCATCAACCGATACAAACGATACATGGTTGAGGCGTAAAAAATCTATATTTTCCTGTTTGGTTAACGATTCCGGCGCTACGTATAAAAGCTTGGTTTTGCCGGCCAATACATCCTCTTTAACCCGGGCTATTTCAGCCTTGGTTAATGATGAATTAAGGAAATGCGCAATACTGTCAGAACCGCCGAAAGCACGAAGCTGGTCAACCTGGTTCTTCATTAAAGCGATAAGTGGCGAAATAACAATGGCGGTTCCCTCGCTCATGAGTGCGGGCAGCTGGTAACACATTGATTTACCACCACCTGTAGGCATTATAACAAACGTATCCCTCCCGGCTAATATATTGGTAATAATTGCCTCCTGGTCGCCCTTAAAATTATCAAATCCGAAAAAATTCTGGAGATTATCGAAAAGCGACTTTTTAGTCTCTATCATTATTTGTTGTGTGCTTGAAAAATAAAAGTTCAAAATAACAAATTTTTTTATTAATGCATCCGCTACAAACCAAATTTTTGTATAAAAATGATTTAGGAATTAAAAACAATTTGCTTACTTACGGCTTTTAAACCCTGACGCCGTTTTTACGAACATTTAACGTGGATTTTGCAAATAATTGTTCATTTTTACAGCGTACGTCACATTTAACTATATTCAGCCTGCTCAATGAACAGTAACTACTATGCCATAATTATGGCCGGCGGCATCGGAAGCCGTTTTTGGCCGATAAGCAGAACTTCTCATCCTAAGCAATTTATTGACATATTAGGTACCGGAAAAACACTTATACAAAACACTTACGATCGTTTTTTAAAAATCTGCCCGAAGGAAAATATTTACGTTGTAACCAATGAAAGCTATGCAGGCCTGGTAAAGGAACAACTGCCTGACATGGGCGATAACCAGATACTGACCGAACCCGTAATGCGCAATACAGCCCCTTGCGTGGCGTATGGCTGTTTTAAAATAGAATCACTTAACCCGGATGCCGCCATTGTGGTAGCCCCTTCGGATCACCTGATACTTGATGAAGCCGCTTTTGTGAATGCTATTGAGAAATCACTTGAAACAGCATCTGAACACCAGTGCCTGGTAACCCTGGGTATTAAACCCTCAAGGCCTGATACCGGTTACGGATACATCCAATACACAGAAAATGCTATTAACGGTGATTTTCATAAAGTAAAAACCTTTACCGAGAAGCCTAACCTGGAGCTCGCCCGCACCTTTTTGCAAAGCGGCGATTTCTTATGGAACGCAGGCATTTTCGTATGGTCCGCAAAGGCGATTGTTAAGGCATTTAACAGCTATCTGCCAGACATGTTCGACATATTTGCCGAGGCCCGCTCCGTTTACAATACTGACGATGAACGCAGGCATGTAAGCAACGCTTATCAACGCTGTACCAATATATCTATTGATTACGGCATTATGGAAAAAGCGGATAACGTGTACGTACTGCCTTCGGAGTTCGGATGGTCTGACCTGGGTACCTGGGCTTCGATATACGAGCTTTCGAACAAAGACTATGTGGGCAACGCCGTTATCCCGGCCGAAAAGGTGATCATGTACGATTCATCAAACTGCATGGTGAATGTGCCCGACGAAAAGCTGGTTATTTTACAGGGACTGCATGATTATATCGTGGTAGAATCAAACAACACCCTGCTGATCTGTCCGCGCGACCAGGAGCAAAACGTTAAACAGGTTGTAGCCGACGTGAAGCAAAAATTCGGAACGAAATATATTTAGTGCCCCCAACCCCTAAAAGGGAAGTTAGTAAAAAAGCAAAGGCCGATTGACAGTTCAATCAGCCTTTGCTTTTTTAGTTCGATGCAAATACAATTTTCCTCTTTAGGGGGTTAGGGGACTAAGCATTTCGTTGCCTCACCGCCTCATAAATAATTATACCTGCGGACACACTTACGTTAAGTGATTCTATTTCGCCGAACATGGGTATTTTGGCTAGATGGTCTGATATGCGGATGATCTCGTTACGGATGCCGTCTTCTTCAGAACCCATGATAATAGCCGTTGGGGCCGTGTAATCGGGTTTGTATAGATAGTCGTTAGTTTTTTCGGTGCAACAAACCAGCTGCAGGCCCGATTCCTGGATAAATCTTACGGTTTGCAAAAGATTAGCATGGCGGCAAACCGGTATTTTATACAATGCCCCTGCAGACGTCTTAATAGCATCAGGGTTTATCTGCGCCGAACCTTTGGCGGGCACCACAATGGCGTGCACCCCTGCACATTCGGCAGTACGGGCAATAGCGCCCATGTTACGCACGTCGGTAATGCTGTCAAGCACCAGTATCAGCGGCACCTCTCCCCTTTCAAATATCTCGGGTATAATGTCTTCTATCTTCTGATAAACAATCGGTGATATAAAGGCGACGGCGCCCTGATGATTTTTCGGGGTAAGGCGGTTAAGCTTTTCAACCGGCACCTGCTGGGCGGTAAGCTGGTATTCAGTAAGCAGCGTTTTTAGTTCGCTCATCAATCCGCCGCTTATTCCGCGCTGAATATATATTGATTCAATTTCCTTACCTGCTCGTATGGCCTCAATTACGGCACGTATGCCAAACACCATCTGGTTACTCTCTCTAACAGGTTTTGAATTGAACGACATAGTAAAAATTTAAAGGTCAAAAATAGCTATATTAATTTGATTATGCACTTAATGAACCGAATGGGCTTTTGAGTACACGCCCAACTAGTTAACAAGCCTAAATAGTTATCAACACAACTAACTATCAGCAACATAAGTAGGTATTCAACACGTTATTAACATAACGTGTTAGTTATAACACCTTGCTAAACCATTATTTTTCAACGTTGAGTTTTGGTGGTTTGAGCATAATGTTAGCTAATCCGAAGAATATTTGTATATTTTTGTAGACTATGATCCCCGATAACGAAAACCAATTTAACAAGCCGAGTACTAACGAAAGAAGAAGCCGGTTTTCTGCCGGAAACGCTTACAGCGGATTGGGCAAACTGCCGCCGCAGGCGCTTGACCTTGAGGAGGCCGTATTGGGTGCGCTGATGCTTGAAAAGGATGCATTGTCATCTGTTATTGATATTTTAAAACCGGAAGTTTTTTATAAGGACGCTCACCAGAAAATTTTCCAGGCGATACGCATTTTGTTTGAGAAAACATCGCCGGTTGATATCCTGACCGTTACCGCCCATTTACGCGCCCAAGGCGAGCTGGAGATGATTGGCGGCGCATATTACATTACCGAGCTTACCAACCGTGTTGCTTCGGCAGCCAATATTGAGTACCACGCCCGTATTATTATTCAGAAGTACATACAACGTGAACTGATCCGTATATCTACAGATGTAATTAATAGCGCTTACGAGGACACGACGGACGTGCTTGACCTGTTAGATAAAGCTGAAAAGAACCTGTTTGATATAGCGCAAAATAACCTTCGCCGCGACTCGCGTAAAATGGACGACCTGATGCATGAGGCCCTGCGCGACATTGAAGCCCTGAAAGATAAAACCGATGGCCTTACCGGTGTGGCATCAGGCTTTACAGATCTTGATCGCATGACCTCGGGCTGGCAAAAATCAGATTTGGTTATTATAGCGGCACGCCCGGCAATGGGTAAAACGGCATTCGTGTTAAGCTGCGCGCGTAACGCGGCAGTTGATTTTGATAAACCTGTAGTGGTTTTTTCATTGGAGATGTCGTCGGTTCAGTTGGTTAACCGTTTGATATCCGGCGAGGCCCAAATTGAGCAGGAAAAAATACGTAAAGGTAACCTGGAGCCCTGGGAATGGGAGCAGATACACAGCAAGGTACGCAAGCTTGAACAAGCTACCATTATTATTGACGATACACCCGCACTTAACATATTCGAATTCAGGGCTAAATGCCGCCGGTTAAAAGCCCAGCACGATATCCAGCTGATCATCATCGACTACCTGCAGCTGATGCACGGTAAAAACGATGGTAAGGGCGGTAACCGTGAGCAGGAGATTGGTAGTATATCAAGGGCGCTTAAATCAGTAGCTAAAGAACTGAATGTACCGGTAATCGCACTTTCGCAATTGAGCCGTGCGGTTGAGAGCCGTCCGGGCGGGTCAAAAAGACCAATGCTATCTGACTTGCGTGAGTCCGGTTCAATTGAGCAGGACGCGGATATGGTACTCTTCCTTTACCGTCCGGAGTACTACGGCCTGGACGTGGATGAAGACAACAACCCAACGCAAGGTGTAGGCGAGGTAATCATCGCTAAGCACCGTAACGGCGAAACCGGCCGCGTGCGCCTTAAATTTGTGGGCAAGTACGTTAAGTTTACCAACCTGGAGGATGATAACGACTTTGGTATGGGCGCTAACAACGCCTTTGCCGGCCTTACCCCGTCGCAAGGTTTTGACAACCCGAATGCAAGTAATTTCATCATCCGCCCGTCACGCATGGATGATATGGATGACGAAGCACCTTTTTAAACCGGAAAATATATTTATAAACAAGAGAAGCGATAGTTATCCTATCGCTTCTCTTGTTTATGGGTTAGATCAGTTAAAATTCTGCTGTAATACTATCAGGCAAAAAAGTTTCAAAGCTGGTGCTAAAGCCTGCGTTATTGCCGGTTTGATTGCTTTCAAATAGTTTACCACGCAATATGGTTTTAGTGTTTTTGTAAAAATTAACATTTGGCAATACCTTCTTGGTAATTACACTTGAATTATTATAAGCGATTATAGTTACCTGAACCGGGCCACCGGTACTTAATATCTTCGAATCAGTGTTAACCAAATAATTAATTACTCCTGCCTGCCCGGTAAGTACCTTATTAAATTTCACAATCGTATAACCCCTGTTCAAAACATTAGTATCCTCAAAAATATTCATCCCATACCAATCATTAACTTGGGTTTCAATTGAGGTAACGTTGGCCGGTAAAGCATCTGTAATTTGAACAGCCAAAGTGCCAAAATAACGTTGCATAATTACTGATTGGGCAATATCTCCTGTTTGAGAGGTTATTGAAAAGTTGATTCTTTTAGAATAGATATTGCTCAAAGGGTCAGGATAATCTTCATTTGAATGTTCATCATAATAAATATATCCATCTTCTATACGGTATTCATCAAATTCATTGTAAGCAAAAAATATTGCTGTATAATCTCCAGCCGGTAAATCCTTTTTAAATACACCATAATTTTCATTGTCAGGATCATCATAATCATAACTCCTTGTTTCTTCGGAGATAAAAGTACCATCAGCCTTATAATACAGGCAAACTAAGTATTGGCCACGCAATGATGTATCGGCCAGTACCCTTTTTTTATCCTTTGCAAACCCAGTTGGCTCTATAACTTGTTCAAAGCCGCTTATATTAAAGGTTACGGTATGCTTTATATCATCCGTTTTAACATTAGGTTGCTTGTCTTTTTTACAGGCTTGTAGTACCGTACTTACAAGCACTACAATTATTAATATATGTTTTTTCATGGTTAAGGCAGGTTTAAAAGTCTATGTAAACAGGTGCATTCCAATCACGGTCAATTTTCATATCAAAATCGGTACTACTTGAACCAAATAAATTGCCTGACAAAATAGTACGCATATTAGTTTTACATACTACATTAGAAATAACTTTAGATACCGTTTTGCCACTTTGGACATAAGACACGGTTATTGTAAATGGCGTAACATTATGCGAGTTATTGACAACAATCCGGTAATTGATCTTGCCTGCATCGGCCGCGGAAATTTGTTTAGTAACAGTACGCTCGTTATAGCTAAAATACTGTTGTTTTGTCATAATGTAACCAGTAGTATCTTTTAAACTTACACGTATTGATGATACATTAGCCGGAATAGCATCATTAATGTTTACTACAAGTTGAGATGAAATACGCTTCAACTCTATTGCTTGTGTAACGGCAGTATTGGTTACAGTAAGTGGCACTTTCTTAAAAAACAGATCGTCTCCATATAATAAAGCGGCCCCAAAATCAGATTGGTAAGTGTTATTTTGTATATAAACAACTGCAGGCGAACCGCCACCAAGCGCTATTTGGTAACTACCGGGGCTCAATTCGTCGGTAAAAGTCCCGAATCCCACATCTCCCTTTTTTGAGGTTTTGATAGATACGATTTGGTTATCCTTAAAAACAACATAAGCCAGCGTAGTTACCGGTAACGAATCAACATCTTCGGTTCTAACCTTTCCGGTTGCTCCGCCCTGCGGCTCATAGATCTGGGTAAACCCGGACACATCAAATTTTACAGGATATTTTTTTCCTCCATCACCGGGAGTAATGCGCTTTTCTTTACTACACGAGCAAAAAAGCAGGATTAACGCTGCACAGAGCAGCAGGCTATGTTTCATCAGGCTTAAGTATTAACTGAAGCAAAGATAGTGTAATTTTTTGACTACAAGTTAATTATGGAAAAAATCCGTTTACGCTGTCATCTTTAAATCTTTTCAGTTAAATGTTTCCAATACCGTTTAGGGATGTGCCTGATGTGCAGCTTGGTATTTTTGCGGGATGCAATATTTACGCTTTTAAAATAATTTTTCCATAAATGCTGATAGCCATCCTCATCATCAGTAAATGAATTGATGACGTTGCCTGCCCCCTGCCCTTCAGTAAAATCCATCTCCATATATTCTACCTGGTGCAGATCGTAATAGATGCCATATTTTCTTTTCAGATCGTAGATCATCCACTTTTGATCGGCATAACGGTTTTTAAAATGGCGGATCAGCATGGGCAGCACGTTAAAGTCAGGTTCGATAACGGAATAGAACAAGCCATCCTGCAATTTTTGGAAACGTACAAAGGCTTCCATACGGTGCTTTTCGCGGCGCATCATTTTTACAAGTTCTGATACGCGCATTACATAGCGGTTGCCGTAATCTTCCTCTATGTTTTGCTCCGCGTCAAACACATAGCGTATATAACCTAAAACCGCTGCGTCGGCATCATCAATGCCCGATAGATGCGCTACATACAAACGCTGCATCCCGCTGGCCGATAGTTTTTTTTGCAAACCCTTTAATACCCGCCCGTATCGCGATTCATCGGTAATTATTTGCATCAAACTATCAAACAATGCCGTGTTGTGCAATTCGCCTTTTACCAGTTTTACGAACTGTAATTTATGCTCATATACTTCAAACACCGCAGTAAGCAATCCTTCAAACGTACCATCGTAAACTAAAGTGGTTGTCATGTTAAAAAAGGCTTAATTGGTCGGGTTTATTTTTGAGGTATTTACTTTGCGATTCGGCCAGTATAAACTGTTTAATGCGTGTACCGGTAAGGTCGCGCCGTTCAAACGAATTACTATTGCAGGTAATGAAGTATTGCGCACGATTTACCGCCACACCCAGTTTTTTGATGTGCTCCCAGTTAAGTTTATTGAATTTGCGGGTACTTACAATTTTTTGTGCCGATAACATGCCAATGCCCGGTACCCGTAATATCATTTGCAGATCAGCCTTGTTAATATCCACCGGGAACACGTGCATATTGCGCAGGGCCCAGCTTAATTTAGGGTCGATATCCAGATCAAGATGCCTTTGATCATTATTTACGATCTCGTTTACTTTAAAGCCGTAAAAGCGCATCAGCCAATCGGCCTGATACAAACGATTTTCGCGCACCATTGGTACGGCAGTGTTTAAGGCAGGCAAGCGGTTGTCGGCCAGTACGGGTACATAGCCTGAATAATATACCCGCTTTAGTTTAAAGGTTTTATAAAAGTGATTAGCTGAGTAGAGAATGGCCCGGTCATCCTCGATAGCTGTGGCGCCAACTATAACCTGGGTGCTTTGTCCTGCCGGAGCGAACATCGGCGCTTTTTTAAACAGCTTTTTCTCTTCTGCCCGATGGATGATCTCGTTACGGAGAAAACCCATCGGCTGGATCATATCCTTCCTGTCCTTATCCGGGGCCAAAAGTTTCAACCCTTCTTCGGTAGGCATCTCCAGGTTTACACTGAGCCTGTCGGCGTACAGGCCAGCCTCGCGCATCAGTTCATCACTGGCACCGGGGATGGATTTAAGATGGATATAACCATTGAATTTATGTTCGGTACGCAGCTTTTTAGCCACCTGTACCAGGCGCTCCATGGTGGTATCGGCATCCTTAAAAATACCAGAACTCAGGAATAAACCTTCGATATAATTACGGCGGTAAAAATTAATAGTGAGGTCGACCACCTCTTGAACGGTGAAGGCCGCACGTTTAATATCATTGCTTTTGCGCGATACACAATAGGCACAATCAAAAATACAATGATTGGTCAGCAATATTTTTAATAACGATACACAACGCCCGTCCTCTGTATAGGAGTGACAAATGCCGTTACTGGCATTGCCTAAACCCTTGTTCTCGTTTTTGCGCTTACTACCGCTTGATGCGCATGATACATCATACTTGGCTGCATCAGCCAGTATATTAAGTTTTTCCGTTATCCGCTCTAAATTCATCCCAAACAAAATTACTAATATTTTTAGTAATTAATAATTTTGTTAAGAGCTGCCAGGAATATTACAATAAAGCCTTTACCATACGATCGCGGCCACTCATGTCCTTCTTCAGCTGAATATCTTTATAGCCTTTTTCCATTAACATCGCCACCGTTTCGGCACCATAACTTTCGTTGATCTCGAAGAAAAGCATACCCGGCTTTTTTAAACTCAATAAAGCATAATCGGCGATGGCTTTGTAAAATAACAGCGGATCTTCATCGGGTACAAAAAGCGCGGTATGCGGTTCAAAATCGGTAACGTTGGTATGCATCTGCCGCTTATCATGCGAGGTAACATACGGCGGGTTAGATACTATGACATCATACTTCGCAGCATCCGGCTTTGCCGAAAGTATATCCGCCTCCATAAAATTCACCTCTGCCCTATTAAGCTTTGCATTACCCCTTGCCGTTTGCAAGGCATCAGCCGAAATATCCATGGCCGATACTACAGCAGTTGCCAGATTCTTCTTTAAACTTATAGCGATACAACCGCTCCCGGTACCAATATCTAATATACTTATTTCGCTACTAACCACTGACCTCTCACCACTAACCACCGACTGAATGACCCACTCCACCAATTCCTCCGTTTCGGGCCGAGGAATAAGCACCGATGGGTTTACATTAAATGTTAACTCATAAAATTCGGCCTTACCTAAAATGTACTGTAAAGGTTTGCCGCTTTGCAGTTGGATGGCTATTTCGTTAAGTCTTGCAGCCTGTTCGTTATTTAGTTCACGCTCCGGAAATGCCTTGATACCTGCCCGGCCCAGTTGTGTTACTTCGGCAACGGCGGCGAGGGTAAGCGCCTCTGTTTCTTGCGCATCATACACCGCTGCGAGCCTTAGCCTGAAATTATTGAACACATCCTTAACAGTTTTCATGCAACAAAGTAACATAAAAGCTACTTTTGCACCATGCTTGGGCATCAAAAATATATGCAGCGCTGCCTGCAATTGGCAGGTTTAGGTGCCGGGGCGGTTAGTCCCAACCCTATGGTTGGCTCGGTGATCGTGCATAACGACACCATAATCGGTGAAGGCTGGCACCAGCGTTATGGCGGGCCTCATGCCGAGGTAAACGCCATAAACAGTGTTATCACCCAATATACTAACCATGCTGAGCTATTAGCCCAATCAACCATCTATGTTTCCTTAGAACCCTGCGCCCATCATGGCAAAACACCGCCCTGTGCCGATCTTATCATCAAGCACCATATACCTAAAGTGGTAGTTGGCTGCCGCGACCCGTTTGCACAGGTGGATGGTAAAGGCATTGAAAAATTGATAGCCGCCGGTATCGAGGTTGAAATCGGCGCGTTGGAGCAGGAATGCCAATGGCTTAACCGCCGTTTTTTTACTCGGGTGCAAAAACATCGCCCCTATATTATTTTAAAGTGGGCGCAAACGCACGAGGGCTTTTTTGCCCCTGCCGATAAATGTCAGTACTGGATAACCGGCACCGAAGCCCGCAAACTGGTACACAAATGGCGTAGCGAGGAAGACGCTATGCTTGCCGGGAAGAACACCGTTGCCATTGATAACCCGCAGTTGAACGTACGCTACTGGCAAGGCAAATCGCCAAAGCGCGTGATCATTGACCGTAGTTTGGAACTTGACCATTCGCTGCACATATTTGATCAATCTGTTGAAACGATGATATTCAATGAGGTTAAGACGGATATTGACGGCAACATCAAATATATCGCTTTAGAGGATTTTGATCGCTTTGTGCCACAGTACATCATGTTTCAGCTTTATATGCAGGATGTGCAATCGGTTATTATTGAGGGTGGCGTGCACACATTGAATAGCTTTATTGAGGCCGGACTGTGGGATGAGGCACGCATATTTACCGGCAGCAACAGCCTGATCAGCGGGATTAAAGCCCCTGCCATTAGCGGCACACTACACTCGGAAGAAGCCGTGGGTGCCGACCGGTTAAGAGTTTTACTGAACGCTACCGCATTTTAAATTTATCCTGATGCTTTTTGACGATACCTACCAAACCATTGAAAAACCTGCCGAGGGCGTATTCAGCGATCGCGGCAGCAAATTCATTGGTTATATATTTCCTATAAAATCCGAAAATGATGTTAAGGCCTTGCTGGCGCAAGTAAAGCACGAGCACCCCAAAGCCCGCCATCATTGCTGGGCATTGCGCCTCACGCCTGACCGTTCCATTTTTCGTTTGAACGATGACGGCGAACCGTCCGGAACAGCGGGCAGGCCTATACTGAATGCCTTACTATCGCACAATATTACCAACGTATTTGTGGTGGTTGTGCGTTATTTTGGCGGTACCTTGCTGGGTGTACCAGGATTGATAAACGCATACAAAACCGCTACCGAAGAAGCCATCAAACTGGCAAGCATCATACAAAAAACGGTTAATGATGTTTACCGCATCGACTTTGATTATTTGCAGATGAACGATGTGATGCGCATTGTTAAAGATGAAAATACGGAAGTGATTGAGCAGGCTTTTGATAACCAATGCAGCATCACCCTATCCATCAGGCAACAAGCGGTTAACAAGGTACTTGGCCGTTTAAATGGTGTTAATGACTTGAAAGTTAAGTTCCTGCATCAGAACTAAATACGGCAAACAATTCGGCTATAAAAACGTAATTCATAAAAACTATTGCCATGAATGACGTTGATTTTGCACAGGGCTGTATTCATGAACTGCAAGCCGAATACACCGCATCATTAAAATGCCTCGAGCGCATACCCGTATCGTTATTTGAGTATAAACCGCACGAAAAATCGATGGCGTTAGGCTATCTGGCTTTGCTGGTGGCCGAAATTCCGCTGTGGGTTTATCACATTGCATCTGGTAATGATATCGACTTTGCTACCTATGCCCATTTTCAACCCAAAACTACTGATGAGTTGGTAGCACATTTTAAGGAGAACCACCAAAAAGCTATTGAGGTTTTAAAAGGCATCGAGGATGGCGGCCTGGATGGAATGTTCTCGCTAAAAAACAATGGTACCGTTTTGCATACGGAGCCACGTAAACACAGTATTTCATCGAGCATTAACCACATGGTGCACCACCGCGGCCAGTTAACCGTTTACATGCGTTTGAACGATATACCGGTGCCCTCAATCTATGGCCCGTCGGCTGATGACAGAACTTTCGGCTAAGCGCCTGATTTTGCTAAAAATAATTGCAGCAGATAAAACAAGCCTTAGCGGTTCCTGTTTAACAGATACAATTTATCCATTTAACAACATGAACAGCCTGCCTTTGGGAATCTATCTCGAAAATGAGAAACGATTTGAGTTTGACTTTGTACGTCATCTTTTAAAGATCAGCTATTTTAAGGATTCAAAAATTTCCGGCACTATTGTTTCTCCGTTCAGGATTATACGTACCGACGAGGGATTATGCCTTATAGTACACAATTACGACCGCTCGGGCGAGAGACGAATTACGGTGGAATCAATCGGTCTGGATGAGTTGGTGATCAATCATGAAAACACCTCTTATAAATTAAAAAAGGTGGCCTGACCCATCCTGAAATAGATGATGAAAGGGCAGCAATACTGCCCTTTTTTTATTTTACAAAGGAGATAATTTTAGCTACTTTAGGCAGGTATGCAATCTTTCGAACTTGATAAAACCGACCTGCAGCGCATAAAAGCTGCGCTTGAAGGTAATGATGCTGATTTAGAGAAAATTCTGAATGAGTACCATGCTTCGGAGATTGCCATACTATTTGAAAAACTACCCCAGGAAGCCAAGGAAAAGATCATCTCCATACTGCCGGCAGACTTTGCCTCGGACGTTATTGCTGAGATGGACGAGGAACATCACCCGGAAGAGATATTAATTAACCTTGACCCGGAAAAGCGTACCGAGATTGTTGAGGAGCTGGATGATGACGTAGCCACCGATATTATTGCCCAGCTTGACGAGGACGAGCAGCAGGAAATATTAAGCGACCTCGACCACGAGGATGCCAGCAACATACGCACCCTGCTTAGCTACGCTGAAGATACCGCCGGTGGTTTGATGACCACCGAGATTACCACGGTGAACATCGGCATGAACAAAATGGAGGCATTGGATGCCGTCATCAAACAATCTGAAGAACAGGAAGAATTCTACACAATATTCGCGGTTGACGATGCTAATATTCTGCAAGGCATCGTATCGCTTAAAAATATTATAAAGGCTCGCCATGATGTAATGATACGAGACCTGGTGGTTACCGAGTTTGTACACGTACAGGCTGATGTTGACCAGGAAGAAGTTGCCCGCCTGATACAGCAATATAACATCAACAGCATCCCCGTGGTTGATGAACATATGAAACTGCTCGGCCGCATTACCGTTGATGATATTATTGACGTAATGCAGGAAGAAAATACCGAGGATATATTGAAGATCTCCGGTGTATCAGAAGATGAGGAACTGAGCGGTAGCTGGCAGGACGCGGTAAAAAGCCGCCTGCCCTGGCTGGTGATAAACCTCGGTACCGCTTTCCTTGCAGCATCCATTATCAGGAGTTTTGATGATACGGTGAAGGCCCTTCCCATTATGTCGGCCTATATGACCATTATTGCAGGTATGGGTGGCAACGCGGCTACACAAGCGTTGGCCGTTACCGTAAGGCGTATCTCGTTAAGCGACCTGACCGATAATCAGGCTTATCGTACCATTTTAAAGGAATTATTGGTAGGTATGATCAATGGTGCGTCAAACGGCCTTATCGTGCTGCTGGTGGCCTTATTTTACGATGCTAACCCGATGCTGGGGCTGGTACTTTTTTTGGCCATGACAGGCAATTTACTCATCGCGGGCATTACCGGCGCATCAATACCGCTTATACTTAAGCGTGTGGGCATTGATCCGGCGGTGGCATCATCCATTATAATAACCACATTTACAGACTGTTTTGGTTTTTTGCTGCCACTATGGGTAGCTTCAAAGCTTTTATTATAAATTTGAACCATCAAAATTGAAGAGATGACAGAGGTAAGAAATAACTGGACGCAGGACGAAATTGCCGAGATTTACCACTCGCCATTGCTTGACCTGATTTACCGCGCGGCCACCATTCACCGCGAAAATAAGGACTACTCAGAAGTACAGATAAGTTCACTGATATCTATTAAAACCGGTGGTTGCACCGAGGATTGTGCCTATTGCCCGCAAGCGGCACGTTATAATACCGGTGTTGAAGTGCATGCCATTATGCCTAAGCACGAGGTGGTTGCCGCTGCCGAACGGGCGAAAGCAGGTGGCGCATCACGCCTTTGCATGGGCGCTGCCTGGCGCGAAGTACGTGACAACCGCGACTTTGACAAGGTGATTGACATGGTAAAAGCCGTTAATGAACTGGACATGGAAGTTTGCTGTACCCTGGGTATGCTTACCGAAAGCCAGGCGCAGCGTTTGGCTGATGCCGGTTTATATGCCTACAACCATAACCTGGATACCTCAGAGGATGATTATAAGCGCATTATCACCACCCGCACCTATGATGATCGCCTGAAAACACTGGAGCATGTTCGCAAAGCTAAGATAACCGTATGCAGTGGCGGCATTATTGGCTTGGGCGAAACGGTTGAGGATCGTATATCGATGCTGAAAACCCTGTCAAACCTGCCAAAGCACCCCGAATCGGTGCCGATTAACGCGCTGGTGCCTGTAAAGGGCACACCGTTGGCCGATCAGCCGCGAGTTGCCATTTGGGATATGGTGCGCATGATTGCTACCGCGCGTATTATTATGCCGCGCACCGTGGTACGCCTGTCAGCCGGCCGAACTGAAATGAGCACATTGGAACAGGCATTCTGCTTTATGGCGGGCGCCAACTCCATCTTCGCAGGCGAAAAGCTGCTTACCACCCCTAACCCGGCCTTCGCCGATGACATGGCCATGTTTGAGCTACTTGGACTAACACCACGCAAAGCATTTAAAAACGGCCGCCCTAACGAGGTAAAAGAAGTAAAAGAAATGAGTATAAATGAGGTTATCGGATAACGATAACTTACTATGTAATATAACAAAGGCGCGTTAAGATTTAACGCGCCTTTGTTATACTTTATAAAATTTACTGCCTGACTAACGTCGCGCTGTAATTATCGGCATCAGCAACATCTTCAAAAAACTTAACCAGATCGGCATACGTCTCTTTACTGTAGGTGCCGTCTACCAGCTTAATGGTACGCTTGTAAACCAGCTTATTACCCGCCAGGCTCATAATAGCCCTGTAGGATCCAAACGGCTTGTTAATGGTAACCAAAAGCGGCTTTTTCTCGTACCGGTAATTGTCGGCCGGCAAGGTGTAAACAATCTCATCTTCATCGGTATAGCCGCGCTGTATGCAAACATCCGTAGTGCGGTTGCGTATATCGCGTATGCTGCGGCTTTTGTTGGCTATGTTTGGCGTAAAATGCAGTTTACTGTTCGCTACCGAAGCATAATCGCGCGCACTGAATTGTAAATCCTCGCTAAGTTCAGGGTAAATATCTTTCGCTTTCTCAAACTTCAGTTTACCAACATCAAGATTATTGATAGCGTAGGCTTTCTTTATTTCCTTCAGCTGATCGGCGGGCGACTCATAGGTCGTGGCCTCCTGATTTTCATATTGCGTGCCTTTATATACAGTTTTCATGCTGCCTGACAGTTCACCGGCTGAATCTAGTTTCAGTACAGCTTTTCGCGATTGTATGTTCCTCTCGGCCGTATACTTTGGTGTATGCAATAATACGCCGCCCTCTGGTGTGCAGGCCAAAACCGTACGGTCGTCGGTAAAATCTCCCAAATACCCGAAAGGCATTTTTTGACTGGTGCACTCCAGCCAGGTAGTATCGTTTTTAAACGGCAGGCACAATATTACGTGGTTACCCGCATTCATCGTAGCGAAATCAGGATCGAAGTTTACCTTACGACTGCCCGCATTTACCACGCAATAGTATGACTTTATGTTGGCTGCCGCCAGCAAAGCCTGGGTATAGTTCACCAGCGCTTTACAATCACCATAGCTCAGCCGATCAACATCATCTGCCGGGAACGGCCGAAAGCCACCAACCCCTATTTGTATACTAATGTACCGTGTGCGCTGCTGCATATACTCATATATCTTTTTAGCACGCTGCTTTTCGTCGGGTATATTTTGAGTCAGTTCCTTTATATTGGCAATGGTGGCGGGCGACAGAGACTGCCTGCCCACAAGCAGGCTATTGTAAACCCATTTGCCCAATTCGTTCCAGTTATTAAAACTGCCGGTGTAAGCTCCGTATCTAAATGTAACGGGGGCAATTTTAACCATTGGCAAAAATGTTTCCGGGTTAGGGCTGTACGGTTCCTGCCGGGTAGCCTTTAAATCATTCGCCCGCCAGCTATAGGTAGTCATACCTTCCTTATTGGTGCCGGTTTGTACCTTCGCGGGTAAATTCATTTCTTTATACCGAATATTAAAGTTGGGCCTGCACACAAAGGTGAACGAACTTTTTTCAACCGCTGTATTGGTGCTCGATGCAGGCATCCAGCTACCTAACGAAAGTGTTTGCTTGTCGCGCGTTTCATACTCGTACTCTATCGTGTACGGATAATCAACCACAGCGGGTTTAAAATGCATCACGCGCGTATCCTCGTACAACGAAAAATCGTGTCCGGCATAAGCATCCTCGAAATTACGTTCGCTTATTTTTGCCGTAACATTGCCGGAGCTGTTGTATACAAAGCCCTTGATGTATTTAATTGATGTGCTTTTATCATGCCATACCAAAATCTCCGCGTCTTCATCGCCGCTTTGGTTAAAAATGGTAATAGCTTTTTTAATACGGTAAGTTTGCAAGCCTATATCACTCACCTCAACAACCTCATCGCTGTACCGCACAACCGACGAGGCGTAAGGCAGCAGTTGCTTGGGGATCAGAGATACGTCATAACTTTGCTGGGCTTTGGCTGCAACGGCGCAGGTAATAAATAAACTTAATGCGAGTAAACGTTTCATCGCTGTGATTATCCTTTGGTAAAGATTAGATCAACCTTTTGAGCCAGGATGATCTGGTTGTAAAGCTCTTTCAGATAAGGATATTCTGATGACTCATAAACCGGTTTATTAAATTGGGTGATATGCGAAAACGAAAACTTGTTGCCTACTGTCTCAAAATTAGTAACAAACCTGCCGCCGTTAGCAGGCAATGTAAGGCCTACGTTTTTGGGCGAATACTCAACTTTATAATTCGCAGGTAATTCAATATTTAAGCTCACCCTGTCTGTTGACGCCACACCCATATCAACCGGGTAGGTTCTCTCCTCAAGCTTGAACGGGTTTTCAGCCACACGATGAAGCAGGAATGGGTTGAAGCTTAACTTTTTCGAGTCCAGGTTATCGTACAGATCAATCTCAACCTCATAGGTTTCAACAATACCGCGGTCTAAACTATCAACATTTTTAATATCTGAATTTAAGATTTTTAATTTAGGCATCTTCTCGTCGTAGTTTTCCACGTACTCCTCAACCGTATTAAATTTACTGATATCAATACGTTTGCGGTAAGCCTCGTAACCGGTTAATATGGTGCTGATAGTTCCTTTAAGCTTACCATTGTCCTGCAGTTTAAAATCGAGCACATAAGTTCCGCTTTCGGTTTGTTTAGTGATATCGGCCCAGTACGACGGTTTATCCAAACTGAATACCCTACCCTGGTCATTCATACAACGCAGTGGCAGCGTACCAAAACCAAGCAGTGGCTCGGTGGCGTCCAAGTAATACGTTTTTCCGTCGATCTCCGTTTTGGCTATCAGATAGTTAAACTCTGTCAACACCGGATAAAGTTTAGTGATAAAACCGTTCTCGCGGGTTGATATTAAAACCGGGTCAGCATCGTAACCGGCACTTTTAAGTGCAACCACTAAGGCCAGGTTAATATCAGCCACGTTACCGGTATGTTTTTCAAATGCCTTTTTAATACCATCGCTGCTGTAAGGTGAGTAAAATTTATTCCACTTTATATTTTTTTGAATAAAGTGGTAAACAGCCTGTGCCTTCTCGAGCGATGTTGTTTTACCTGCAATCACCGGAATCAGCTTTTCTTTAAAAAAGTCCTTCTTCTTTAACTGGCTGCCAAATGATTCTTCTGTTCGCAATTCACGGTCAACATCCCGCCACTCTTTTGACATTTTTACTTTTGAGCCGGTATTCAGGTTGGTATAATCTTCCATCTCAAAATAAATGGCCGATAAAAAGTTGCGTTTAGAGGTCATATACTCCTCTTCTTTAAACGCCGGAATGTCTTTCATGGCGAATATGAACTTAGAGCAGTCGGCTTTAATACCTGCTATACTAAAACATCCGCGCTCAAGTTCGGGCTTGTATTTGCCGCCTTCAAGCATTTTTAAGGCGCCACGCAAGGATATTTTGTAATTATAAACAGCCGGTAACTGCACTTTGTACTCTGAGTAAACCTTAGGTATATCTGATTGAAAATCCCAGTTTTTAAATTGCTGGATATAGGGGCTTTTTAAATGATATTTATATTCAATAACGCAACCCTCGTGCAGCGCGGGCATAGCGAATTTCATGGCACTCCAGCGGCTGTTATTCTTCACCGAATAAACGTCCTTCGGGTTAAGTACCACTTTAACGGCTTCGCCTTTCTCGTTCAGGTAATAGGTTACAGCCTCAATTTCTGATATTTCCTCCGAGCTTTGCTCACCGGTATAAAAAGGCAGTTCAATGTTGCCATTGCTGTAACCTTTGGCGTCAAAAATTTTTATTTTAACGTGATAATCAAGTTCAAGGGTAATACGGTCGGCATCGCCAATGCGTGCGTTACCATATTCCTGCAATACTAAGGCATGTGCCGATGTATCGTTTTTGTAGGATTTACTGTTCAGTTCATCATATGAGAACTTGCCGTAATCAAAATCCTGCGCGTAAGCTGATGTACATAATGTAAAAATGGCCGAAGCCAGGGAGAGTAATTTTCTTTTCATGAAGTGATAAAGTCCGATCGTTTTGTGGTGTAAAAATACTAAATCAGTACAATAAGCAAATAACTTAACGCCAATAAGTTTTGATAACGGCAAATAATTTAAAACAACTAAAGTTTTTTTAAGACCTTTGCGCTTAATGAAATTGATTTTAAAACGCCCGCTGGCCTTTTTCGACCTGGAAACTACCGGCACCAACCTGGGTACGGACCGTATACTGGAAATAGCCGTTATAAAACTGCATCCTGATGATAGCGAAGAAGTTAAAACATGGCGCGTTAACCCCGGCATGCCTATTCCGCTGGAATCATCGTTAGTACATGGTATTTATGATGAGCACGTAGCCAACGAACCCGCCTTTGAAGCGCTGGCGCAAGATATTGCCGATTTTATAGGCGAAAGCGACCTGGCCGGCTACAACTCAAACAAGTTTGATATACCCATGCTGATGGAGGAGTTTTTGCGCGCCAAGGTAGAGTTTGGCCTGGAAAGCCGCCATTTTGTAGATGTGCAAAACATTTTTCACCAGATGGAACAGCGTACTTTAAAAGCTGCCTACCAGTTTTATTGCAGCAAGGATATCATTAACGCCCACAGCGCCGAGGCCGATACCCGTGCTACCATGGAGGTACTTTTAGCCCAGGTAGCCCGGTACCACGGTACGGAGTGGGAAGATAAAAAAGGCGTACGCAGCATACCGGTTGTGGGCGATGTTGAGGCATTGCACAAATTTACTAACCTGAGCAAACCGGTTGATTTTGCCGGCCGTTTAGTGTACAATGAGGATGGCGAGGAATTGATAAACTTTGGCAAGCATAAAGGCAAGCGCGTTGAGGATGTGTTTGATGCTGAGCCGAGCTATTACTCATGGATGATGCAGGGCGATTTCCCGCTGTACACCAAACGTAAGCTGGACGAAATTTACAAACGCTGGAGCGCTAAGAAGGCCGCTGAAAGACAAAGCCGCCCGCAGCAGCCAAAACCGCAGCAGCAACCGGCACAGCAAAACTTTGTAAAAAAGGAATACCAAAAACCGCAGCAATATCAAAACAACCGCCCGAACAATAATTATCCAAAAAAGGATGATACCCCGGCAAAACCTGTTAATGATGACATGCTGAAGCTGTTAGCTGATAAGTTTAAAAAGGGATAAAACATTAAAGGCCGATCATAAGATCGGCCTTTAATGTTTTAGTTGTAATATCCTGTAAACTTCATCGGAAAGGTAAATTTCTTTCTGATCGGCTTACCGTTTAACGTAGCAGGCTGCCATTTAGGTGACGATTTGAGCCGTTTTAATGCAATTGAATCTAATTCGGGCGTTAAATGCTTAATGATCCTGATATTACTCAAGCTGCCATCGCGCTCAACAATAAACTGAAATACAACGCTTTGATTAGTATATTTTTTCAAAGGCTTTTCGTCAACTACCGCTTGGGTTGCAGATGAATCTGACTTGAATGTTTGCGCATTAACATAAAGCCCCATGCCTAATAATAGCGCTGTGAATAAGGTTTTTTTCATAACCACAAATGTAATTACTAATAATCCCTTACCATCAACCCATCGGCAAACTCATGTAAAAACTGCTTTTGGTTTTCGGCTACGCTGATGGCAGTGAGGTATTGATAGGCTTTTTCGGCATAGCTATTCATGGCTTCTTCGGCTTGTTGCTTTACCTGTAAGCTATTGTATATTGCGGTGATAGCACTTACCTTTTCCGCGGGGTTGTAAGTACGTGCGGCGAGCCAATTGTGCAGGTCAATAGCGGCATCATCCTTAGCCAGTTCAAGCGCCTTGATGAGCAAATACGTTTTTTTATTGGATAGGATATCACCGCCTACCTGCTTGCCAAATTTAAGCGGATCGCCGTAAACATCCAGTATATCATCCTGTAACTGAAAGGCAATACCCAGATTAACGCCAAAGTGGTAAATATTTTCGGCATCAGCAATACTTGCTCCGCCTATCAACGCGCCAATACGCAAAGCGCCGCCCAGCAACACCGCCGTTTTCAGGCGGATCATGTCGATATATTTATCAACAGCAACCGTATTGTGCTGCTCAAAGTTCATATCATATTGCTGGCCTTCACATACGCCCTGGGCCGTTTCGTTAAAAATATCCAGCACCGGGCGCAGCACACGATCATCAACCTGCATCATCAGCTTGTTAGCCTCAACCATCATCACATCGCCGGAAAGGATGGCGATATTGCTGTTCCATTTCTCGTGTACGGTGGCCTTGCCTCGCCTTAAAGGGGCATTATCCATAATATCATCATGCATCAGCGTAAAATTATGGAACACCTCAATAGCCAGCGCCGGTTGCACGGCAGCCTCAACATCGCCGCCAAACATATCGCAGGCCATCAGCACCAGCGCCGGGCGCAGGCGCTTGCCTCCCAGCGTGAGAATGTAGCGTATCGGCTCATAAAGTTCGGCAGGTTGCGCAGGTAATGTATAGCGGTTAAGCGCTTCGGATATAATATCCTGCAGTTCGGCAAGTTTCTTCACCCGGCAAATATAATTACTCCTGCACTAATGAAAAATCAATTTGCTTTTTTGTCAAATCAACGTTCTTCACCTTCACCCGCACCTCGTCGCCAAGCTGGTAAACCTTCTTTTTACGCTGACCGATGATGGCGTAGTTTTTTTCATCAAGCGTGTAAAAATCATCGCTTATATCGCGCAGGCGAATCATGCCCTCGCATTTATTTTCAATGATCTCAACATACATACCCCACTCGGTAACGCCTGATATAATGCCACTATAAGTATTGCCCACCTGATCGGCCAGGTATTCAGCTTGTTTATATTTTACGGATGAACGTTCAGCATCGGCCGCCTTTTTCTCCATTTGGGAGCTGTGCACGCATAACTTTTCGTAATGTTCAGCATTAGCCGACTGGCCGCCGTTTAAATAATGAAACAATAACCGGTGCACCATCACATCCGGGTACCTCCGTATCGGCGAGGTAAAATGTGTATAATGATCGAAAGCCAAGCCGTAATGGCTGGTGCCTTTTGTAGTATAAATCGCCTTGGCCATTGAACGGATAGCCAGGTGGGTAAGCACGTTCTGCTCCTTTTTACCCTCAACGCTTTCCATTAAATGGTTTAGTGAACGGGCCACTTCCTTATCGCTCTTGGTGTTTATTTTATACCCAAACCGCGATGCGAACTGTGCAAAACTGGCCAGTGTTTCGGGTTTAGGGGCATCGTGTACGCGGTATACAAAGGTGTACTTATGTTTACCCTTGCCTTTTTTACTTACAGCTTCAGCTACCTTACGGTTAGCCAGCAGCATAAAATCCTCAATCAGCTTATGGGCGTCTTTACGCTCTTTTACATACACGCCTATGGGTTTGCTCTGCTCATCCAGCTTAAATTTAACTTCGGTTGTTTCAAAGCTGATGGCACCGGCCTTAAACTTGCGGTCGCGCAGTATGTAAGCCAGTTCGTTGAGCTTTAATATTTCTTCGCTGAACTCACCTGCTTTATCTTCAATAATTTGCTGTACTTCCTCGTAAGTAAAGCGCCTGTTAGAGTGGATCACCGTTTTGCCGAACCACTCGGTAATAATATTAGCATTTTCATCCAGCTCAAAAACCGCTGCGAAACACAATTTATCCTCATTAGGGCGAAGCGAGCAAAGCCCGTTCGATAATCTTTCAGGCAGCATGGGTATCACCCTGTCAACCAAATAAACCGAGGTACCGCGCTCAAAAGCCTCCTTATCCAATGCAGAATCAGGCTCGATGTAATGGGCTACGTCGGCTATATGCACACCAACTTCATAATTACCGTTCTCCAGCTTTTTAAAGGAGATGGCATCATCAAAATCCTTAGCATCATAAGGGTCAATAGTGATGGTAAGCACCTCCCTGAAATCACGGCGTTTGGCTATTTCCTCATCAGTAATTGTTTCGGATATGGATTCCGCTTCGTGTTCCACCTCTGCCGGAAACGATAACGGGAAGCCGTACTCGGCCAGGATGGCATTCATCTCCGTGTCGTTCTCGCCCTGTTTGCCTAAAATATGTTTGATCTTCCCTACCGGATTTTTTGCACCGGCAGGCCAGTCGGTTATCTGAGCAACCGCTTTTACACCGTTACGCGCCCCATTTAGATGCTCTAAAGGGATAAATATATCCTGCAGCATCTTGCGGTCGTCAGGCATAAAAAAGGCATAATGCTCAGATAGTTTTACGATGCCGGTAAACTCCATTTTGCGGCGCTCCAGTATCTCTATTACTTCACCTTCTTTACGGCGGCCCTTGCTTTTGGCATACACGTAAACTTTAACACGGTCGCCATTAAGGGCGGTGCGAAGCTTACGAGGGGCAACAAAAATATCGCTCTCATCAGGATCATCCGTAACAATGAACGCCGAGCCATCGTTAGTCATATCAACCTTACCCTCAATAAAAGTTTTGAGTTCAAGAATTTGAAATTTACCCGGGGATATTTGTTTGATGGTATCCTTTTTAGATTCCTCTTTGAGTATTTCGAGGATAATCTCACGCGATTCAGGATCGCGCACATTCAGTTTAGCAGCAACCTGCTTATAGTTTAACGGTGTATTGCCGTTCTCTTCAAATACGCCCAGCACCATTTGTGTGAGCACTTGTTTTATGGTAGATGTACTTTTCTTTTTTGACATGAATCTGATTGCGGAACATCTTATTAATGTTCAGTTATTGGTCAGTTTAATTAAACAGTCCTTTTATGTTTAACACCCAAATATAGTTAAAGTGTTTTGCTAAGTTGTTAATCTGGAATTGCAGAAATAAGTAAACGTGTATATTCTTCTTTGGGATTACTATATATATCTTCCGGAAAACCCTGTTCAACTATACGGCCTTTATTCATGACCATCATACGATCGGAGATGTGTTTGATCACCGCCAGGTCATGCGAGATGAAGATATAGCTCAGCTTAAGCTCTTCCTGCAGATACCGCAATAAATTAAGTACCTGGGCCTGCACTGATACATCCAGCGCGGAGACGGATTCATCGCAAATTATAAATTTCGGTTGCAACACCAACGCCCTCGCGATAACTATGCGCTGCCTTTGCCCGCCCGAAAATTCGTGCGGGTAACGGTTAACATGCTCTGGCAACAGGCCTACCCGCTCCAGCACTTCCTTTATTTTTTGCCGCCTTGTAGCGTCATTGGTATATAAACGGTGTACCTGCAAGGGCTCAAGCAAAGCCTGGCCTACCGTTAAACGCGG
Organism: Mucilaginibacter defluvii; assembly: GCF_039543225.1. Taxonomy (NCBI): domain Bacteria; kingdom Pseudomonadati; phylum Bacteroidota; class Sphingobacteriia; order Sphingobacteriales; family Sphingobacteriaceae; genus Mucilaginibacter; species Mucilaginibacter defluvii. Next base: position 1,261,913 of record NZ_BAABJI010000001.1, on the reverse strand, counting down.
GTTAAGTGACGAGTATGGGTCCTGAAATATGATCTGGATATCGCGGCGCACACGGCGCATTTCGCCACTGCTTAATTGGCAAAGATCGGCTCCCTCAAAATGTACATGGCCATGTGTTGGCGCTATCAGCTTTAAAATACTGCGGCCAAGCGTAGTTTTCCCACAGCCCGACTCACCCACCAATCCTAATGTTTCACCGGGGTAAACGTCAAAGCTCACATCGTCCACCGCTTTGATCACCTCGTGGCTTGTGCCAAACATCCCCTTTTTAACCGGGTACCAGGTGCTTAATCCATCAACCTTAAGAATTGGCTCATTAGCGTAAAGCTGTTGGCGCCGTGCCTGCAACTCGCCGGGCTCATAAGCATAGCGGCCGCACATTTCGTTAACACAAAGTTCTTCGCCCGCATCTAAAAAATCGGCTACCGTGGGTAGTTTTTTCAGCAGCCTGTGTGGCGAGGGGCGGCAAGCCAGCAAGCCTTTAGTGTAAGCATTCGCCGGATTTTCAAACAACGTGCCGATGTTTGCTTCCTCAACCACTTCACCTTTGTACATTACCAGTACACGGTCGGCTATCTGCCGTATCACACCCAGATCATGCGAAATAAAGATCAGGCTCATCCCCCGCTCGGTTTTCAGCTTTAACAGCAGCTCGATGATGTTCTTTTGCACGGTTACATCAAGCGCGGTGGTAGGCTCGTCGGCTATCAGCAGTTCCGGGTTACAGGATAAAGCCATAGCGATCATCACCCGCTGCTTTTGCCCGCCCGATAACTGATGCGGGTAGCTGTCAAATATCGCTTCGGGCCGTGGCAATTGCACTTCCTTAAACAAAGCGATGGCAGCTTCGCGGGCTTCAGTTTTGCTTTTTTTAAGATGGGTGGTTATGGCTTCAGCTACCTGGAAACCACAGGTAAGCACCGGGTTAAGCGAAGTCATGGGTTCCTGGAATATCATGGCCATGCGGTTGCCGCGCACCTCGCGCATTTCATCCTCATTCAGCGCGAATACATCCTGCCCATTCAAAAACACCTTACCGTTCACCTTTGCCTGTCTGTCCAGCAGGCGCATAATAGCCAATGAAGTAACGGATTTGCCGGAGCCGGATTCACCTACAATACCCAGTGTTTCGCCTTTATCAATCCGGAAGGAGATCCCCTTAACGGCTTCAAAAAAACCGGCTTTTGTTTTAAAACTGATATGTAAGTCCTCAACGTTTAGCATCAGCCACCTACTATGGTTACATTTTCATCAGGAATTAAAGGTTCGCCACGAAAACGCCTAAGCAGTTGCGCGGTAGCCACCACATCTTTTTGGCAATAGGTACAAATACGCTCCAACTCATCTTCAACCCAGTACACATGGCCTACCTGGCTACCATCAATATCATCTTTTGGAGTGGGTATATCAAAAATAGCCGTTAGCAGGCTTAGTGAGGTATAGCTTTTGTAATCACCAAACTTCCAAAGGTCCATCGTATCAATATGGTTTATCTCCCATGGCTTTTTGCCTGAGAGTTCCAGTTGTGAGGGATGCTTTATACCGTGGATCAGCATACGGCGGCAGATGTACGGAAAATCAAATTCCTTGCCGTTGTGGGCGCATAATACCTGGTTAGGCGGCTGGCTGTTGAGCAGGCGGGCAAAATCATACAGCAACTCCTTTTCATCGTGCCCGGCAAAGGATTTAATGCGCAGGCCGACCCTTTGTCCGCCGGTAAAAATACCTACCGAGATACAAACTATCTTGCCAAACTCGGCCCAAATACCGGCACGTTCGTAAAAAGCAGCCGCGGTTTCGTCTTTACGTTGATACTGCGTTTTGGCATCCCATAGCTTTTGCATATTTGCAGGCACTTCATCAAAGCTGGCGTATTGGGGCACAGTTTCAATATCAAGCACCATTATGTTATACAGATCGTACTGCTCAAGCATGGGTTAGTCGTATTTTCAAAGGCAAGATAAGCATTCGCAACGGTTTTACTTATCCTTATCCAGCACTTCAAAATTTATGACGGTGGTATTGCCGTAAGCATCAACCAGGGTTAGCTTATGTTTTCCGGGCGATGGGTTGAGTGCCGTCTGATGCAGGTCGTGGCTTTCGCCCTGGTACTTATCATCCAGGTGCCAGTATATTTTTACCCCGGCTTCGCGATGCGCGGCGTTGCAGATCATTCGCCCGCGCGAGCCGTCAGCCTCTATCGGCACATAAATTTTAGCGCCGTTTTTAGGGTAGATCACCTCCATGGGATTCACATTCTCTTGCGTGCACCCGGCTCTGAAAGGCGGCAATACGTGATACTGATAGCTTTTTGATTTATAATAATACTCTATAGATGGCGGCAGCACAAACCAGCTCTTATTTAGGATGCGTTCGGGAGATTCGCAATCGGTAGTTACCTGCCATTTGCCATCCATAGAGAGATGGACCAACTGATGCCAGGGGCATGCCTTAGTTTTTAACCCGCCTTTGGGTACCCACTGTTCTGTGGCATGGTCGCAGTATTGCCCGGCACGGTAACCGCTCTCGGGGCACACGCTTATCTTTACCATATCGCGCACGGGCATCTCAAACCAATCGCGCACCGAAGGCAGCAGCCTGAAAATATCAAACAAGACCGGGGCAGCGGTACTGATGCCCGTTAAGCCCGGCCTGCCCTCGCCATCGGTATTACCCACCCAAACGCCTACCACATACTTAGGCGTTACGCCTATTGCCCAGCCATCGCGAAAGCCAAAGCTGGTGCCCGTTTTCCAGGCTACACGCTGCGATGAACTGAATTGCTGCCAAAGCAGCTCCTCACCCGGCCGCATCACCTCTTCCATAGCTTGCAGGGTGTAGTAGATAGAGCAGGCATCAAGCAAACCATTTTTTTGAAGTTCAGCCTTTTTTGTCTCACTCAAAGCGTAAACCGGATGATGCCAGTCCGCGGGGTTATACTTGCCCCCGTTTTTATTATAATGATTTAAAACGCGCGCCATAGCGGCGTAATTACCGGTAAGTTCCCACAGGGTATTTTCGCCACCACCTAATATCAGGGCGAGGCCGTAATGGTCGGCAGGTTTGGTTAATGTGGTGATGCCGGTTTGCTTCAAAAAATCATAAAACCGCTCGTACTTATATTGCTGCAGCATTTTAACCGCAGGCACATTCAGCGAGCGCGACAATGCCTTTGATGCCGTAACCGCTCCATCATAACCCAGATCGAAATTTTCGGGATGGTAACCGGCTATTTGTGTCGGCACATCGGGTATCAGGCTGTTGGGTAAAATAAATCCATCATTCAGCATGGCGGCGTAAAGCAATGGCTTTAGCGTGCTTCCCGGACTACGCGGCGCGTTCACCACGTTAACATCACTCTCCAACTGGCTTTCTCCCGGATGGAAGATATTGCCTGCATAAGCCAATGCCGCGCCCGTTTCTACATCAAGCACCACAGCTGCAATGTTGTTGATATCATTAGCACGCAGCACTTGGTGGTGCCGCTCCAGGATATTGGTTACCTGAAGTTGCAGATCGGCTTTGATAGTGGTGGTTATACGCGTATCTGTGGTTTGCTGCATTTTTTTATGCTCAGCCTTGAATACCTGTAACAGGTGTGGAGCCATTTGCGGCAAAGCTACAGGCCTGTCAGGCACCAGCTCAAGCTTGGCCAGGCGGGCAGTGGTACTGTCTATCACTTTCTCGGCAACCATTTTATCCAGCAGGCGATTGCGCTTGTTTAACAGCACCGTCCTGTTCTTACCGGGATGTACCAGCGACGGCGCATTCGGCAACACGGCCATAGCAGCCATCTCTCCCCATGATAATTTATCCGGACTACGCCCAAAGTACCGCCACGATGCGGCATCGAGCCCGATAACATTACTTCCGAAGGGTGCGTTACTTGCGTATAAAGCCAGTATTTCGTCCTTACTGTAACCGGCCTCTAACCGCAAAGCCATGAATATTTCGATGAGCTTGTTCCAAACCGTACGCCTGTGATTGGTAGCCATACGGATAACCTGCATACTTAACGTACTGCCCCCGCTGGTTACGTGCCCTGCCTTGATGCTACGGCTGATAGCCCTGCCAAACGCCAGCGGATCAAACCCGGGATGGTAGCGAAACCGCTTATCCTCAAAGGTAATGATACACTGCTTGAATTTTTCGGGGACACGGTCGTTGTAAGGGAATCGCCACTGCCCGTCGGCCGCTATGGACGCGCCTAAAAGCTGACCCTGATCGTCGTCAATTACGTAAGATGTTGGCTTTTTAAACAGTGGCTTCGGCAGGCAGAATATGAAGAGAATAAGCAGGGCCAACAACACTGCTAACGCGATAATGCGTTTTGGTTTGCTGAGCCATTTGAGTATTTTCTGCGTTGCCATGCAGCGGCTAACTTACTACTTTTTTGTCATGCTGAGCTTGTCGAAGCACTCGCACATGTTCAGGCCTTCGCGCGTACCCTTCGACAGGCTCAGGGTGACAAGGCCAACGCTTTTAAAAACTAACGATTGTCATGCTGAGCTTCTCGAAGCATTAGCACTATTTTTAGGCCACCGCACACACCTTCGACAGGCTCAGGGTGACAGGCCTTCTTTCCTTTATCAATATATCAAACTTTGTCATGCTGAGCTTGTCGAAGCATTAGCCGAATATTTAGGCCACCCGCTCGCACCCTTCGACAAGCTCAGGGTGACAGGCCAACGCTCTTACTTTAAGAACGAATTTGTCATGCTGAGCTTGTCGAAGCATAAACGGACTATTTAGCTGTTCTTGAAAGTTCCGGCAATAAATCCCATCGCCGGGCTATCAGCGCTTCCTTTTTAGCCCTGCGCCACCCTTTCACTTGCTTCTCAAAAGCTATGGCCTGGTTAATGTCGCCAAACGGCTCATGGAAAACCAACACCAATGGCCGCCGTTTAAATGTGTAACAATGCACAATAATGCCCTGCTGATGTTCCTGAAAACGACGGTCAATATCATTGGTTACACCGGTATAATACGAGCCATCATTACATCGGATGATATAAACGAAGTATTGGTGAAACACTTTACGAAAAGATAGCGGTCCCTACAATGATCCCGACGATCATGATCACGTACAGCATGATCTCCGTAGTGGCGAAACGTTTATACTGCGTCCAAAATGAGTAATCTTCTTTAGGTTTTTGCATAACGGCAAAGGTAACAAATAAGCTTACCTTCCGCTGCTTTCCGCCTCACCTTCGCGCTCTACTAAAACAGACCCGCCGCGCGAAAAGTACTTATACATGTATGGGTCTTTAAGCTTGATGATCATTACACCCTTGCGGGTACTGGCATGTACTACATAGCCGTTTTGCAGGTACACCCCTACGTGGCTGAACTGCCTGCCGTCAAAATCAAAGAAGACCAGGTCGCCTTCCTTTAGTTCTTCCTCGTATTTACGCTTTATAAAGTTGATCTGTAAATTGGTTGAGCGGGGCATGTTCTCAATATCATATACCTCTTGCTGCAGACGATACACAAATCCCGAACAGTCCACACCATCCTTTTCCAAACCGCCATATTTGTAGGGAGTACCCATCCAATCATTTAAAAAACTATACAGCCTGCCATTTTTTATATCGCTCTTCTTTACGTTCATAATAGCGGAGTACTTCTCTACGTCATCTTTATCCGGCTTTTCCATTACATAAGGCCCCATGCGTTTTACTGTCGGGCCAGTGGGCTGCACAATAACCCCGCCGTTGTTTCCATAAACCGGGCGCTGCGTTTTTTTGATACTACTGCACGATGACAATATAAAAGCTGATATTACAAATAAAAGTATAGGTTTATTTACTGATATTGACCTCATTGTGTTAAGATTTGTTTTCAGCTAACGCCTTAAAAGCTATAAATGATACACTGACCAAATTTAAGCCCTATGGTTTATTAATGATAACTTAACTGCGTAACTTTTTATCAACAAAGCCATCTAATTAACATGAACCGCAAATTATCACTATTTACTACAACCGCGCTAATGTTTTCTGCGGCAACAGGCAATGCCCAACATCTTAATAAAAAACTCATTGCTGAACTTAAAGATATTTACAGCGCCGATCAGTACTATCGCCTGGCCACGAAAACAGCCGCCGAAAAATATGGCTGGGATTCGCCGGCAACTGATTCGCTGATGCGCCTGCAAGGCAAAGCCGATGTCGAGAATACGAGCAGGGTAACGGCCATAATTGATAAATACGGTTACCCGGGCAAATCACTTGTTGGCAAAGAAAACGCTTCGCTGGCTTTTATGGTGATACAACATAGCAATGCCGAAATCCAGCGTAAATACCTGCCGCTTTTAACCAAGGCTGCCGAAAAAGGCGAGTTGCCTAAGCAATCGCTTGCCCTGCTGATAGACCGCGTTAAAACCGGGCTGAATGAAAAACAAGTGTATGGAACCCAACTCTGGCAAATGGGCAACACTGTGAAATTATATCCTATCGTTGATGAGGCCAATGTTAACGTACGCCGCAAAAAAGTCGGATTTCCGCCCCTGGAAATATATTTGCAGCAATGGAATATTAAATACAAAGTTCCTACACAAAAAGGTAATCCTAATCCCGACAGTTTGTATTATAGCTATGAACAGCGTGAAGAGTCGCCGGTTGAATTAATAGGCGGTGAGAAAGCGCTGTATGCTAAGATAAAGTATCCGGAGAACGCCTCGCAGGAACACGTAAGCGGCTGGGTTACTGTTGAACTCACAGTTGATAAAGACGGCAAACCCAAAAACCTGAGCGTAGTAAAAGGCCTTGGCCATGGCTGCGATGAAGAAGCCCTGCGAGTGATGGGCGAAGCACGCTTTACCAATAAAACCGGCGAGGATCATGATATGCGTTACCGCCTGCCTTTTGCCCGGCGTTAAACGTTATATCTCGCGTTTAACGTCCCAGTTTTCCAGGTAATCGGCAATACGTTTCAGGAACGAGCCGCCCAGCATACCATCAACCACACGGTGATCGTATGATAGTGAAAGGTACATCATTTGCCTGATGGCGATCATGTCTCCCTGCGGGGTTTCAATAACGGCCGGTTTCTTCTTAATGGCGCCAATGGCCAAGATAGCTACCTGCGGCTGGTTAATAATAGGCGTACCCATAATATTACCAAATGTACCAATGTTAGTAATGGTAAAGGTACCATCCTTAATATCATCCGGACTAAGCTTGTTGTTACGGGCGCGATTAGCCAGATCATTAACCGCACGGGTAAGGCCGGCAAGGTTAAGCTGATCGGCATTTTTTATAACGGGGGTGATCAGGTTTCCGCTTGGTAATGCGGTTGCCATGCTGATGTTAATATCCTTTTTACGGATGATCTGGGTATTTTTTACCGATACGTTAATAAGCGGAAAATCCTTGATGGCTTTTACTACGGCTTCAACAAATATCGGAGTAAAGGTTATTTTTTCGTTCTCGCGCTGCTCAAAACTGTTTTTTACTCGATCGCGCCACATTACCAGGTTGGTAACGTCAGCCTCAACAAATGAGCTTACATGCGGCGATACCTGCTTGCTCATCACCATGTGATCGGCAATAAGCTTGCGCATCCTATCCATCTCGATAATCTCCTCGTTACCTGAAGATGATATTGTGCTTACCGGCGAGTTATAAACCGGTTTGGAAGGCGGTTGAGAAATAGCCTGCGGCTGCGCTGCACGCTGTTGTTGAGCCGGCTGATTACCCCTTTTGCCTCGGCTTTCCAGGTATATCATCAGGTCGTCCTTGGTCAAGCGGCCATCAGCCCCAGTGCCAGGAATGCTGTCCAGTTCCTCATTGCTTATGCCTTCGGCTACCGCGATGTTGCGCACCAGTGGCGAGTAAAAACGTACCGATGATGATACAGATGCAGCCACGTGAACTTCGCGTTGAGCAAGTTGCTCTGTACCGGGTATGTCGTATTTTTCGTTTGTATTTTCTATGGGTTGGGCTGCCTTAGGTTCAGCTATAGGTGTAGCTTCCGGAGCCTGAACCTGTTCTGCAGGCTGCTGCGGTTCTTCAACCACTTCTTCGCCCTCAACTTCTATTACGGCAATAACTTTTCCCACCTCTACCACGTCATCCTCGTTAAATAATATTTCAATAAGTTTACCGCTTACGGGGGATGGAATTTCGGAGTCTACCTTGTCTGTAGCAATCTCGGCTATGGTGTCATCAGCTTCTATGGTATCGCCAGGTTTCTTTACCCACTTTACAATAGTCGCTTCGGCAACACTTTCGCCCATTTTAGGTAGCAATAACTGAAATTTAGCCATATATCATGTAACAGTTGATCGGTCAAAAATAACTAAATCTGCGATTAAATTACCTTATCGTTAAGTAAAGTATTTAACATGCCCAGGGCGCTTATGGCCGAGCGTTCAATGTTTTGCTGGCGCTTGCCCCTGAAGGTAAACTTCTTAACCAGCTGCTTCGAGGCCGATACCACGGCTACCCAAACCGTACCGACAGGCTTATCCGGCGTACCCCCATCAGGGCCCGCGATGCCGGTAACGGCAATGGTATAGTCTGACGCGAAGTTTTTAAGCGCGCCCGTAGCCATCTCTATAACGGTTTCCTCGCTTACTGCGCCAAATTGCCGGATGGTTTCGGCGTTCACGCCCAATACACTTTCCTTAAGCTGATTGGAGTATGATACCGCCCCGCCTAAAAATACCTTTGATGAACCGGCATGTTGGGTAAGCAAACTCGAAATAAACCCGCCGGTGCAGCTTTCGGCGGTTGATAGTGTGAGGCCGCGTTCGGTCATCAGGTTCAGGATGGCCTTTTCAAGCGGAATATCCTCATGCGCCGCCACTACATTGCTTACACGTTCGGCAATGCGGTTGGTAAAAGCGTCAACCTCTTGCTGTAAAAGCGTTTCATCGCCATCGCTATATCCGCTTATGCGTAAACGTACCTGTCCTAATTTTGGCAGATAAGCCAGTTTGATGTGCGCAGGCAATTCATTTTCAATATCGGCAATGCGTTCAGCAAGGTATGACTCGCCCTCGCCTACCGTTAGTATAGTATTATGTATGATGGTTGATAGCTTAAAGGTAGCCTTAATTTTTGGCAGCACTTGCTCATCCATCATGTACATCATTTCGAAAGGCACACCGGGCATTGACATGTAAACCTTGCCATTATGGTTAAACCACATGCCCGGCGCGGTGCCGTTGTTATTATTGAGCACCTCGCAGTTAGCGGGCACCAGAGCCTGCTGACGGTTGGTATCCAGCAGCGGGCGGTTGTAGCGCTTAAAAATCTCGAGCACATTGTTTAAAGCCACTTCGCTTTCAACCAGTTCGACGCTAAAATATTCGGCCAGTGTTTTTTTGGTGATATCATCTTTCGTGGGGCCAAGGCCGCCGGTTATCAATATAATATCGGCACGGCCGGCAGCTTCAGCAAACGCTTTCAGGATATGCTCGCGGTCGTCAGATACGGATGATATTTGCTTTACGCGCACGCCGATTTCATTAAGGCGCTGCGCAATCCAGGCGGAATTGGTGTCAACAATCTGCCCGATCAGTATCTCGTCGCCAATGGTAATAATTTCTGCCAGCATATTAAAATCCGCCGCCGTAATACCTGTTGCTGGTATAATCGCTGCGTTTAGTTAGTTTAAGGTCCTGTAAAATTGATGATTTAACTTTAATGGTAACGTTGTACGATTTATAATAACCGAACGGCAGCCACTGTACCGAGAGATCCCAACAATGCAGGTCGCGGTATATGGCAAACGATGTGGCATCAGCCAGTTTCATGGCATTAAAGTCAAAGTTGGTTGAGTACTGTATTTTCCACTTAGGCGTTATGCTTACGTCGCCGCTAATCATCATGGTGTTAGTAGTGTTGGTAGCTACACCCGTGTTGCTGTAATTAAAGTTATAACTGAAGGATATATTCCAGGGTACGGTAAAGTCAATATAAGCACCGGGGTCGCTATTAATAAGCGATAATTGCCGCGATTGTTCAGGAGTCATCCCCTGCAAGGTGTTCGGCTGCGCCTGTTTTTTAGGGCTAAAGGATGATGAATTCAGACTACCGCTCATGGATAACCCCAGGTTGGTCAGCATCGGCAATTTACCATCTTTCCAGGTGTAGCGCGCCGTTGGCTGGGCATAGCGAATAACCGCGCCATTAGTAATTGAATCGCGCACGCGCAACACGTACGGGTTAAGGGAGCCGTTAAAACTGATGTTAACCTTTTGGCCGAATAAACCAGTGTGGCCGGAGAATGATATGGGTGAAAGTTTTATAGAGTCAGCCGCGAAGTTATAAAAGGTTGATACCGAAAAGCCCTGCAAAATGGCTATCTTTTTATCGGTGTTAGACGTATCGGTTGCTTTGGGCCTAACCTTAGCCTCGATAACGTTATCAATATTTAAACCCAAACCCGCCGAACGCCCTGCTGACGGTCCACCATAAACGGATTGCTCAAATATAGAATAAGTTTGCGCGGTATAGGTGTAAGGTATAGAGGCCTCACTTACTATTGTACGGTAGTAACCGTAGCTCGGGTCAGAAAAATCCGGACGGTAGCTAAACGTTAACGACGGCGTCATTACGTGCCTGATGGCTTTGATCTTGCCTTTAAAATTAGCCTGGCTGTAAACTTTCGTTGAGAAGCCGGCGTTCAAATTATACTCGCCGGCACGTGCAAAGCCTGCAACGGTATCAACAACTGCGGTACCCGGCGCTACATTCGGGTTATCACGATCATAACGTTTGCGGATGGATTGCAGGTACCAGCGCTCGGTGTAGTTTGCCGACGTATTAAACTGGAAGTATTTAAGAACATTCAAACTCAACGCCACCGGTATAGTATGCTGCATACCGTTTTGCAAACGCTTGCTCAATGTTTCGCTGGTAAATAACTGCGACTCCGGAATATTATTGATCTTATTTTGCGCCTGCAAGCTATAACCTACCGTAATTTTCTGATACCATTTTTGCTCGCCTATACGGTTCTTACTATCAAACGGACTAAGGGTTGACATGTTGAACGATACCGTTGGCAGATCGAGCGTTACACGCTTCTGCGAGATATCCTGGCTATGGCCTAAGCTTACGTTTAAGTTAAACGGCGTACCGGCCCAAGTTTTACCGTAAGCGATACTTGAACGCATGTTGTTTTGTGTTAACTGCGTAAGGCTATAGTTTTGTCCTGCCGGCGAGTTTTGGTAAAAGCTTGAGGTACCTGCGTTAACCGATGCACTGAAGGTACTGCCGGGATGAGCGTTAGCATCCTGGCTGTGCGACCAGGATATATTGAAGTCCTTAGCTGCAGGATCGCCAGGCAAACCGTAATTGTGCGAGCCGTAGCTCAGCGTTAAATTACCCTGGTACTTGTAGCGTTTTAAATAGCGTGCCGCTGTGCTTAACTCATACGATCCGCGCGAGTAGATAGACACGTTGCTGGTCATGTCCATATAATCATTAAGCGCGATGTAGTAACCCAGGTTACGCATAAAGAAACCCAAACGGGCATCCTCGCCAAACGTAGGAAATATAACACCGGATGCCCTTGATTCCGGCTTCGGGAAAAAACCGAACGGAACACCTAAAGGTAAAGGTATATTAGCGATCTCCAGGTAAGCCGGGCCGGAGATGATGCGATGCTTCTCGCCTATCCCCTTGGTAATCACGATACCAAAGTGCGTATGCGGGAACGGCTCGTTACAGGTACTGTAAATTACATTCTTGTAAGCAACCTCATCATTATTCAGCTTTTTTGCCTGCCCGCCTGATATAAAATTTCCGTCCTGCTCAGATGCGGGGTTGAATATCTTTCCTTTTTTGGTTTTATAATCAAACAATAATGAGTCGGCATATGAAGGCTTGTCGTTTTTTTGCTGAAAAATGGGGCGGCCTATGTAGCGGCCTGTTTTTGGGCTCGGCCTGCCGCTGGCGTATATCAGGTGGTTCTTTTTGTCAATGCGGATGTATTCGGCATCAAGCTCAACATCTTCATACGTTACGCGGGCTTTGCCATAGAGGTACATCAGGTTATTTTCGTTATCAACGATTATGCTGTCCTCAGCATGCGCCTTAACTTCAGATTCCAAACCATTGGCTGACCGGCGGCCGGTATCGGTTGGCAAAACCATTGCCGAGCGGCCGGTATCACGGATGGCTGTATCCCGGCGCAACGAATCTTTCGGGATGGTGTCTTTTGCTACAGCGGCGGTTTGTTTAGCGCGGGGTGGTTCGGCTTTTTTACCAAAAGGGCCTCTCATCAGGCGGCGGTCGGTAGCGCGGTTACTATCCAGTTTTATAATCGTATCGCGCGCTATAACTTTTGAGCTACTTTTATATCCGCTTCGGTATGCAACAGCCACCGCATTTACCGTTAATATAATAGCAAGCAGAAAAAAAGGCTTAACGAATTTCAAAATTAATAATGAATAGTATTTTTGCAGATATGGTTAACCAGCGTTCAAACATAATGAAAACACTGAACAGATTGAATTATTGTTTACGGTTACTGTTTATATCACTTGCATTTTTTTGTTTTAAAACTTCGCGGGCATCCAATTTTAATGCGCCCAAAGATACGGTTAATCAAACTAATAAATTTAAACTAAAAACTGTTATTGTTGATGCCGGACACGGCGGCTTTCGCACCGGCGCTTCAGGCAAATACTCTGTCGAAAAAAACGTAACGCTGCAAATTGCATTTAAATTGCAGAAGGCGATAGAAAAAGAATTGAGCGATGTAAAAGTAGTGATGACCCGCACCACCGATGATGACATTTTGTGGCAAAAACGCTCGGATATAGCCAACGAAGCCAAAGGCGACATCTTTATCTCCATACACTGCAACTCACTGCCTAATAAGATTATACGCTCAGCTTCAGGCAAAAAAACCAGCGTGGCCAACCGCTCAGGCAAAGGGGTATTGTTATTGGTTTATGGTTTTCATCGCACCAAAGAAGAAGAAAAAGCTATTAAAGAAACCCGCCTGAACGACGAGGAAGAAATGGATGCTGTTATTGACCCGAATGACCCGGCCGCCATGATACTGATGAATGAATACAAACGCAAATACCGTAAACAAAGCGTAAGGTTTGCCAGTATTTTAAACCAGGAATTTATTGAGAACGACGGCCGCCGAAGCGAGGGTATACGCGAACAGGGCGTACTGGTACTATGCCACAGCGCCATGCCGGCAGTGCTTGTTGAAACCGGCTACATCAATAATCCGGATGAGGAAGATTATTTAAATTCTGAACAAGGCCAGAACCAGATTGTAGCTACAATTGTACGCGCTTTAAAAACTCTTAAAACCGAAGTGGAAGCTTAGTGTTTATTGCCAATAAAATTAAGTTTAGTCCGTTAACTGCAAATGATGACAGCATTTTTAAGGAAATACGTTTATACTTTCTCAATATTAATCAGTTCTTTATTATTAGCCCGACCGGCAAAAGCGCTTGAACAGCAAACAGCCGACTCGGTGCAGGCGCCTGAAGGCTTCAGGCTGCGTACAGTAGTTATTGATGCCGGCCACGGCGGTAAGGACCCAGGCGCTTTCGGGCCAAACACCAACGAAAAGACCGTTACGCTTGCGCTAGCCCTTAAATTGCAAAAAGCCATAGAGCGCGATTTGCCCGGCGTTAACACCATCATGACGCGTAAAAACGACACCTTTGTGGAATTACACAAGCGGGCTGACATTGCTAACGATGCCAAAGGGCAGCTATTCATATCATTGCATTGCAACTCCCTGGCTAACCGCAAGGTTACCGAGGTGGTGGGTTACCGCAAGCGCAAAGGCAAAAGCATACCTATTTATAAAACCAGCACAGTTGCCAACCGCAGCGGTAAAGGCGCCATGATACTGGTATACGGATCGAGACGTGTGGGTGCGCAGGAAGAGGCGTTACGTGAGAACGCGGTTATCTTTACGGAAAAGAACTATAAGGACAACTACGCAGGGTACGATCCGGATAACCCGGCGTCGGTTATCATGCTAAACACATTTAGAGATAAATATCGTAAACAAAGTATACGCTTTGCGAGTTTAATAGACAGTGAACTTACCGGGACTTACAATCGCGAAAGTCATGGTGTGAAGGAACAGGTGGTTTTGGTGCTCGATCATACGGCTATGCCATCTGTACTTGTTGAAACCGGGTTTATCAATAATCCGGATGAGGAAGATTACCTTACATCAGACGAAGGACAGAACGATATTGTAAACGCTATTTTGAGCGCCCTGAAGAGTTATAAAAAACAACTGGAAAATTAGAATTATTAAACAGCTATACCTTGAAAATCTCAAACGAAACCAAAATAGGCGTATTTACGGCGATAGCCATCACTGCCCTACTATTAATCTATAGCTACCTCAGCGGCAATGATGTTTTTTCGGGCTCCAATAAATATTACGCTATCTATAAAAATGTGGAAGGCTTGACCGTGTCAAAACCGGTTTTGGTAAATGGTTACCAGGTTGGCCGGGTTTCAAAAATGGAATTACAGCCTGATGGCCGCACGGTGGTTGAATTTAAGGTCGACTCCAAATATAACGTGCCGTCAAACACGCTGGCACAGTTGCAAAGTACCGACCTTTTAGGCGGTAAGGCTATAGTGTTTGATTTAGGCGACAGCTCGCAACCAGCGCAGAATGAGGACACCTTGGCTGCCGACATACAGGGCAGCCTTGCGGAAAGTTTACAGCCTATCCAGAAAAAAGCGGAAGCGCTTATCACTAAGATGGATTCGTCACTGGCATCAATAAACCGTATCATGAACCCGGCTTTTGAGAAAAACGTTGACCGCAGTTTTGCCAGCATTGCCAATTCCCTGCAAACGCTTGAAGGTACAACTAAAAAGATAGACGCGCTTGTCGGGTCGCAATCATCGCATATCAATACCATTATGGGTAACGCGGCTACCGTATCTGGAAACCTGAAAGGCACCACGGCTCATTTTAATGATATAGCCCTCAATTTTAAGAAGTTCAGTAACGACCTGGCGTCTACCGACCTTAAAAAGACGATGGACAATGTTGATAAAACCATGGCTAACCTCGAGCTAACCACTAATAAGATTAACAGCAAGGATGGCAGTTTAGGTTTATTAATTAACGATAGTACCATGTACAAAAACCTGAGCGCGGCATCTGCTAACCTTAACAATTTGTTTATTGACCTTAAGGCACATCCTAAGCGTTATGTAAGCTTCTCGGTATTTGGCGGTGGCAAAGATTAAGAAATTTTAGACTTCACACATACATGAGGCTGCACGGTTAACCGGCAGCCTTTTTTATTGAAAACTATAATCATCCACATGTTCCCAGGGGCCACCCAGATACCGCCACAAGCTTAGCCCTGAGCCTGGCATTACAAATGGAGTAAACCCGCTTGATAATTCTTGTAAAGTATTTGCGGCAGTATCAGCGCTAACCTTGTTCTGTATGGTGATGTGCGGCCATAGTTTTTGCCTGTCCTGCGGAATGAGCCATTGCCGCCATTGCTGTTGCAGATGATTGTGAACTTTTTGCAGTTCAGCACTTTCGCATTTAAAAGCTACCCCGTTGCCTGTCGAAACAATCTTGATCACATCAATTAATAAAGATTGCTGACGTGCAGCCAGTTCTTCAATCATACTATAAACGCCCGGCTCCTCAGCAGGCAGGTGGTGAAAAAGCGTCAGATGCGCATCAAGAAAGTTCCTTTCAGATGGGAAATATCTTGCACGTAGCTGATTAAAATAAGTTTGTACTTTATCATCCAGTTTAAGCGTTAATATAAGTGGATTTTCGGTGTGCATGGGTATGTTTTTACTGCGCTTTCAACGCCCGACAATATATAATGTTTTGCTGCCGGGAACGTAGAGCTGAGCTAAGCATAACATATTGACAGGCAACACAGTAATTGCCATTTTTCAACTCAATGTAATAAGACATTGTTAAGTTATTAATTAGTGCAATTTTTTCTTGCATAAATAAAAATTAATACGATACTTTGCACAAAATTTAAAAACACGAATAAACACCCTATAAATGAACCAGCAAAGCTTATATAAGCCAGTTACAAGAGCGATTTTCGCTCCTGTTGCCAATGCTTTGGTTTCAGTTATTTTTATGTGTGTTCCGTCTCGACGACGATTGTTTATCCCCCGGGTTTAATTTACACTGCTACAACCCATTAAAGAGTTTTTGATTTTAAACTCTTTCAACAAAAAATCATCTGATTACTTAATAGGTTATAGATAACCATTTGGTTTACAGCAATTATTCTACTTTTTTAATGACCATAAACGATTTTGATATATTAGTTGCCTCAGCCCAACACGTTGATTTTGCGCAGCAGATATGTGATGAGATGGCCGAATCAGCTAAGGCACGCGGTACCGGTATCGCGCAGCGTTCGCCCGAGTATGTAGCTAATAAAATGCTGGAAGGCAAAGCGGTTATAGCATTACATAAGGATGGCACCTGGGCGGGTTTTTGTTACATTGAAACCTGGAGTCACGGGCAGTTTGTGGCTAACTCCGGCCTTATTGTTAACCCTAACTTTCGCAAAGTTGGTTTGGCAAAGGCTATTAAAGAGAAGATATTTGAGCTCTCGCGCGCCAAGTACCCTGACGCCAAGCTATTTGGCCTGACAACCGGCTTGGCGGTGATGAAGATTAACTCTGACCTGGGTTATGAGCCTGTTACGTACTCTGAACTTACACAGGACGAAGAATTTTGGAAAGGTTGTAAAAGCTGTGTTAATTACGACATATTGATGAGCAAAGGCCGTAAAAACTGCATGTGCACCGCCATGCTGTATGACCCGGCTGATAAGGCCAAACAGGCCGAAAATAAATTAAAGAAAATAACCCATAAAGCCACCCTGCTTGAGCGTATTGAAAACGCCCTGCGCGGATCGGCCAAATTTGTATCGCTATTGGCAAAGGTTTAAACTTTTAACCCGGTTGAACAAACATATATAATGAAGAAAAAAGTAGTATTGGCATACAGCGGCGGTTTAGATACATCGTTTTGCTGTATTTATTTAACCCGCGACCTCGGTATGGAGGTGCACTCGGTAATTGTAAACACCGGCGGCTTTAGCGATGAAGAGCTGAAAAGCGTTGAACAACGCGCCTTTAAAATGGGCGTAACCAGCCACCATGTGGTTGACGAAACGACCAACTTTTACGATAGCTGCGTGCGCTACCTGGTTTATGGTAACGTGTTAAAGAACAACACCTACCCCCTTTCAGTAAGTGCCGAGCGGGTTAGCCAGGCTACCGCAATTGCCAATTATGCCAAAGAGATCGGCGCCGAATATGTAGCGCATGGCAGCACCGGTGCCGGTAACGACCAGGTACGTTTTGATATGATATTTAACATCCTGGTACCGGATGTAAAGATACTCACCCCTATCCGCGACCTTAAACTGAGCCGCGAAGAGGAAATAGAATATCTTAAAAAACATGGTGTTGAAATGAATTTTGAGAAAGCCAAATATTCGATCAACAAAGGCATCTGGGGTACATCAGTTGGTGGTAAGGAAACCCTTACCTCGAATTTAGGCTTACCTGAAGATGCATGGCCAACACAGGTTACTGAAACCGAAGAAAAAAACCTGGAGCTTACCTTTGAAAAAGGCGAACTTGTTGCTATTGACGGCCAGCAGTACGATCATCCTACCAAAGCAATACAGGCACTACAAGCCATTGCCCAGCCTTACGGCGTTGGCCGTGATATACATGTAGGCGATACCATCATCGGCATTAAAGGCCGTGTTGGTTTTGAGGCTGCTGCCCCGGTGATCATCATCAAGGCTCACCATACCTTAGAGAAACACGTACTTACCAAATGGCAGTTGACCTGGAAAGACCAGTTAGCTACTTTTTACGGCAACTGGCTGCACGAAGGGCAGTTTCACGACCCGATTATGCGCAATATGGAAGCGTTTTTAACCGATACCCAAAAAACCGTTAGCGGTAAAGTATACGTTCAGCTTAACCCATACCGTTTTAATGTAGTGGGTATTGAATCAGATCGCGACCTGATGTCGAACAAATTTGGCAGCTACGGCGAAATGAACAATGCCTGGAGCGGTGAGGATGTAAAAGGTTTCTCAAAAATATTTGGCAACCAGGTAATGATCTACCATAAAGTTAACCCCCAAACCTCCTAAAGGGGGCTTAAAAAGCTTATTATGTCATCAACGGAAAACAATAGCGCTAACAATGTTCCCCCTTTAGGGAATCAGGGGGCTCTTGTTTTTTCAAAAAGCGAATGCCTTAATCATTATTTATGGGGCGATGGTTGCCACGGCTGGACTTTTGTTGATACTGACGGACTATCGGTTAAGCAGGAGTTAATGCCGCCTGATACGGCTGAAAAGTTGCATTACCACGAAAAGGCAACGCAACTGTTCTTCATACTAAAAGGCAGAGCAACCTTTGGTATTGACGGTACCGAGCATGCCTTACGAGAGCAGCAAGGCATCGAAATTAAGCCGGGCCAGCAACATTACATCAGTAATAAATGGGATGCTGACCTGGAATTTATTTTGTATTCATATCCATCTACCAATAATGACAGAATCAACCTCAGTTAAAATCCGTGCAGGAATCGTTGGCGGTGCCGGCTATACAGGCGGCGAAATGCTGCGTATCCTCGTTAATCACCCTAATGTTGAGATAGCTTTTGTGCATAGTAACAGCAATGCGGGCAATTATGTATATGAGGTACACTCTGACCTGTTTGGTGATACCGATCTAAAATTTGCGAGCGAATTATCTATAGATATTGATGTGCTGTTTTTATGTGTAGGCCACGGCGACGCACGTAAATTTTTAGAAGCTAACCCTATTCCGGACACGGTAAAGATCATTGATCTTAGTCAGGATTTTCGACTTAAACCCAAAGCGACCATCGGTAGCAAAAGCTTTGTTTATGGCCTGCCTGAATTAAACCGGGATGCCATCCGCAAAGCGCAGAATATTGCTAACCCGGGTTGTTTTGCTACTTGTTTGCAACTGGGCTTGTTACCTTTAGCATCAAAAGGATTTATCACCAGCGAAGTAAATATTACAGCCACAACAGGCTCAACCGGTGCAGGACAAAGCCTTTCAAGCACGTCGCACTTTAGCTGGCGGAATGATAACCTGTCGGTATATAAGGCGTTTGATCATCAGCACCTGAACGAAATAGGTCAATCGCTTGATCAATTGCAAGCCGGTCACACCGCGCCTGGTGCGAGCTGGGGAACCTTAAATTTCATCCCTTACCGCGGTGATTTTACCCGCGGCATTATTGCATCCATGTATACCGATAGCGACTTAACACAAGAAGAAGCGTTGGCGTTATACACTGACTTTTATAACGATCAGGCATTTACCCATGTTACCGATCGTAACATCGACCTGAAGCAGGTGGTAAATACCAATAAATGCTTTATACAGGTACAAAAACATGGCAATAAACTATTAATAATAAGCATTATAGACAATTTACTCAAAGGCGCGTCGGGCCAGGCGGTTCAAAACATGAACCTACTGTTTGGCCTGGATGAACGCGCCGGCTTACGATTGAAAGCGATTGGATTTTAATTGAGGCGAAAGGATAAAGCTGAAAGGAAAAAGGCAGCTACAGAAAATCATTAAAGGACATGAGGGATTATAAGAAACTGGATGTTTGGTTAAAAGCTCACTTGCTTACCAAGCGAGTTTATACCGATATCATTCCTTCGTTACCTGTTGAAGAAAATTTGCTTTATCCAGCCAATTAAGACGATCAACTTACTCAATACCTTTAAACATTGTTGAAGGTTGCGGTAAAAATACAAACAAGGACTTTGCGCATTATCTTGATAATGCTTTAGGTTCGGCACACGAAGTAGAATATACTTGTTATTTGATTTTTTGATTTGGATTATATCTCAAAAGACAAGTATGATAATATTAATCAGGAGATAAATGAAGTGAAGGCTATGTTAATCGCATTCATTAAGTTTTTACGAAACGAAAAGTAACCTTTATCCTTTTACCTTTCTCCTTTAACCTTAATAAACAATGAATTTATTCGACGTATATCCAATTAATCCAATCAATATAGTAAAGGGCACCGGCAGTCTTGTGTATGATGACAAAGGCACCGAGTATCTTGACCTGTATGGTGGTCATGCCGTAATTTCTATCGGGCATACCAACCCGCATTATGTAAAGCGGTTGGAAGACCAGTTGCACCAGATCGGTTTTTACTCAAACTCTATTGAGATTCCGCTGCAAAAGCAACTGGCTGAAAAGCTGGGCCATGTATCGGGCAAAGAAGATTACCAGTTGTTTCTGTGTAACTCAGGTGCCGAGGCTAACGAGAACGCGCTGAAACTGGCATCGTTCTACAATGGTAAAAAAAAGGTGATCGCTTTTCGTAAAGCCTTTCACGGGCGTACCTCGCTGGCTGTTGCCGTAACGGATAACCCGAAGATAGTCGCACCTGTTAACGAAACCGATAATGTGATATTTTTGCCATGGTGCGATGAGGCTGCTTTGGAACAAGCCTTTGCCAACAACGAAATATCATCAGTAATTATTGAAGGCATACAGGGTGTTGGCGGCATTCAGGTGGCTACTGAAAGCTTTTTACAAAAGATCAGAACTTTGTGCGACGAGCATAACGCGGTATTTATTGCCGACTCGGTACAATGTGGCTATGGCCGCACAGGTAAGTTCTTCTCGCATGATTTTGCCGGTGTTGATGCCGACATTTACAGCATGGCTAAAGGCATGGGTAACGGCTTCCCTATCGGTGGCATTATTATATCGCCTAAAATAAAACCTGCTTATGGTATGTTGGGTACTACTTTTGGCGGAAACCACCTTGCCTGCGCGGCCGGTTTAGCGGTGCTTGAAGTTATTGAGCAGGATAACCTGCTGCAAAACGCTGCCGAAGTTGGCGGTTACCTGATAAGCGAACTGAAAAAATTTGATCAGGTTAAAGAAGTGCGCGGTCGTGGGCTGATGATCGGTATTGAACTGCCGGAAGAACTTAGCCATGTACGCAAGGATTTGCTGTTTAAGCATCATATATTTACCGGCGAGGCTAAGCCAAATGTGGTGAGGTTGTTGCCGGCTTTAAACCTGACTAAAGCATATGCCGATAGATTTTTAGAGGCGTTTAAACAAACCATAGCTTCGGCATAAACACAAAAAGGCTTATGAAACTATTTACATCCGTACACGACGTAAACGACATTAACGCCCTCGCTGCCGAGGCGTTAGAGCTCAAGCAAAATCCATATGCTCACCAGCATCTGGGTAAAAATAAAACGTTAGGCCTGGTGTTTTTAAACCCAAGCCTGCGTACCCGCATGAGCACGCAGAAAGCAGCGCTTAACCTGGGCATGAATGTTATGGTGCTGAACATCGATAAAGAAGGCTGGGCACTGGAATTGCAGGATGGCGCGATAATGAATGGCGGCACCGTTGAGCACGTACGCGAGGCGGCAGCTGTAATGGGGCAGTATGTTGATATTATCGGCGTGCGCTCGTTCCCGGGGTTGAAGGATCGTGAGGAGGATTACAGCGAGGCAATATTTAACAAGTTTGTACAATATTGCGGCGTTGCTGTAGTAAGCCTTGAATCGGCCACACGCCACCCGCTGCAAAGCCTGGCGGATCTGGTTACTATCCAGGAACTAAAGAAAACCGCCCGACCAAAAGTTGTGTTGGCGTGGGCGCCGCATATTAAAGCGCTGCCGCAAGCTGTGCCCAACTCATTTGCCGAGTGGATGTGTAAGGCCGATGTGGACTTCACCATCGCCCACCCCGCGGGTTATGAGCTGAATACTGATTTTACAAACGGCGCAACTATCACCCATAACCTGGATGAGGCACTTACCGGTGCTGATTTCGTCTACGTAAAAAACTGGTCAGCTTACGAGCCTTATGGTAAAGTTTTGCCCGGCAATGAGGATTGGATGCTGAATAATGATAAGCTAAAGATAACTAACGATGCCAGAGTAATGCATTGCCTGCCGGTGCGCCGTAATCTGGAATTATCTGACGAGATACTGGACGGGCCAAACTCGGTTGTGGTACATGAAGCGGGTAACCGTGTTTGGGCTGCTCAGGCGGTATTAAAGCAGATGCTGGAGGAGATTTAACTCACCCCAACTGCGTTGCGCTGGTTATCCCTCTCTCCGCTGTGCGGAAAGAGGGTTTTATTTTTAAGGCTTTTTACGTTTGCGAAGAGAGCGGATGTCTAGTTTAACGATGACAGGTCAAAAGCAAAGGCAAGTGATACATAACAGAACCAAGCCAAAAGAAAACTCCCTCTTTGCGCTTGCGCAGACACGGACGTGAAGCGTAGCGATGGCAGGGTGAGTTAATAAAAATATGACTTACTTTTTATCGCCGTACCAGGCATTTATAACCTTATTCAAAGTTAAGCCCTGCACCACTATTGAAAATATCACCACAAAATAAGTAGCAGAAAGTATAAGGCCTTTATGTGCCGAACCAGGTAGCGTTAATGCAAGCGCTATGGATATGCCGCCCCTCACCCCGGCCCAGGTAAGTATATTGATGCTACCATAATTTACATCCAACGAACGCCTTAAAAAAGTAATTGGCAACATAATGCTCAGCCAGCGGGCAATCAGTAATACAATAACAGATATGCTACCAATTAACCAATAATTATTTATTGCCGGTATATTAATCATTTGCAGCCCGATCATCACGAATAAGATGGTGTTGAGCATCTCGTCAACCAGTTCCCAAAAACTTACAAGCTCCTGGTGCGAGCGTTCATTTCTGTCAATATTGATGGATTCGCTACCAGCAAATAACCCGGCTGTTACAACCGCTAACGGGATTGACAGATGCCAGAAGGACGCCACTACAGAATTACCCATTACCAGTGCGAATGAGACAAGAACAATGGTCTGGAAATCGGTGATCGACCGCATCAGCCGGTGCGCTATGTAACCGGTAAGCGCCCCCAAGGCTATACCGCCAAAAACCTCTTGTGCAAATAGAATAAAAGCCTTATGAAAATCGGTACTGTTAACGCCGGCCTCTGCTATTTCAAGCAGCGTTATAAACAAAACCAGTCCTATCCCATCATTAAACAGCGATTCGCCCGATACAATAGTTTCGAGTTTTTGCGGGAGTTTGGACTCCTTGATAATAGCTGACACCGCAACCGGATCGGTAGGCGAAATAAGTGCGCCGAAAATGAGGCAGTACAGCAAGGGTACGTTAAGTTCGAGCAAATTTGTAACAAGATACATTAACCCGCCAAAAATGGCTGTAGACAGTAATACCCCAACCGTACTTAGTGTTATAACCGGCCACATCTGCCGTTTCAATTTAGTTTTATCAATACGGAACGCGGTAGCGAACAATAGAAATCCCAGCATGATGTTTAGCACCGTCCGCGAAAAATCAATGCTATGCGCAAGCTCTGTTAGCCGCTTGGCCCAATCGGTATTCAGTTTATTGCTGATGATAATACCTATTGATCCCACTATTGCTATCGTAATAACCCCGATGGTGCCCGGAAGCTTTATAAACCTCGCATTGAGATAAGAGTAAATTGCGCTTAAAACGATGAGTAAAGAAATAATTACAAATAATTCCATTAACGTTGCCGGGAGTGTTTATTTGCTAACATCTACATTTACAAAAAGTTTAGCAAACCAACCGTACAACAAAAAGCTCTTACATAAAAAGCTGTAAATATTACCTAAATTATATTATAGGGCGATTTTATGAGTATTTAACATAAAATTTACAATTAATACCGATTTACGATTACTTATACATTATTTATAGTCATTATCGCAATGCTGCACGTTATAAATGGAACTAATATCCAATTTCAGTCATTTATTCGCTATTCCATCTGCATTCGCCAAAAAATCCGCTTAAAATGCTATTTTTGCAGGTAATTTTTTATATTGATACGGATGATCTTTAATAGTTAATCTCCCCGTATTACAGCTTTGAAAAACATTGAGATCACTACATATTATAAAGATCGGTGGTAACGTTATTGATAACTCCGAGAATCTTTACCACTTTTTAAAAGACTTTACCGCGCTTGAGGGCGATAAAATATTAGTACATGGTGGTGGGAAAGTAGCTACGCAATTATCAGAATCGCTTGGCATTGAGGCTAAGCTGGTTGACGGGCGCCGGATAACCGATATTGAAACTTTACGTGTAGTGACGATGGTTTACGGGGGATTGATTAACAAAAACATTGTGGCGCAACTGCAACGCTTTGGCACCAACGCGATAGGACTTACCGGTGCCGACGGTAACTTTATCCGCACAAAAAAAAGGCCGGTAAAAACAATCGATTACGGCTTTGTAGGTGATATTGATCCTGCCTCTATCAACCCGGAAAACATCAGCCGCTTGATGGATGCAGGTTTTACACCGGTGTTTTGCGCGATAACACATGATGGCGAGGGTCAATTGCTAAACACCAATGCAGATACTGTTGCTTCGGCGCTTGCAGTATCATTAGCCAGGCTGTATGAAACCACGCTGATCTATTGCTTTGAAAAAGCGGGTGTATTGCACGATATTAATGATGAAGATTCTATCATCCGGGATATTAACCCGGCGAGATATCAGGAATTAAAGGAACAACAAATTATACACAGCGGTATGCTGCCAAAGCTCGACAATGCTTTTTCGGCCATTGCCTGCGGTGTGCGATCAGTGATTATAGGAAAGTCAGACGATTTAGGTCGTTTGCAGGAGAAACAACCATTTGGGACAAGGTTAAGTAATTAATTATGAATGCGAATCAACAAATTGCCATTTTAGGCAGCGGTAACATCGGGCTATCATTAGCAAAGGGATTGGTTACCGCCAATATATGCCAGCCATCGCAGGTGATACTCACCCGCCGCAACATTGAGGCGCTGGCAGAATATGAAGAGCAAGGCTATCAAACAACATCGGCCAATTTAAAGGCAGTAAAAAAAGCGGATATCGTGGTGCTGGCTGTGCTACCGCAACAGTTAAATAAACTGCTTGACGAGATAAAACCGGCCATTAAATCAGAGAAACAGCTATTGGTTTCAGTGATATCGGGTGTTAGCTGTGATGATATCCGCCGATACCTGGAGATGAACATTCAGGTGGTTAGGGCCATGCCCAATACCGCTATCGCCATTGGTCAATCCATGACGTGTATTGCTACCGATAACGGTTCGCCCAAAAACGTAAACCTGGTACGCTCGCTGTTCAATACCGTTGGCGTTACCATACAGATAAACGAAGAACTGATGACGTCGGCCACGGCGCTTTGTGCCTGCGGTATCGCGTTTTTTTTAAGATCGATACGCGCGGCATCGCAAGGTGGTACCGAGATTGGTTTTCACGCGCAGGATGCCTTACGCATGGCGGCACAAACCGCTAAAGGCGCTGCAGATCTGCTGTTGCAGTTGTCATCACACCCCGAGCAGGAAATAGACAAAGTAACCTCACCCAAAGGCTGTACCATTGCCGGCCTGAACGAGATGGAACACCACGGCTTCAGCTCCGCCATGATAAAAGGCATCAAGTTCTCAGCCGAAAAAGCCGGTGAACTATACCACGAAGATTAATAAGAAATACCTTAAAAAGTCCTCCCCCTCGGGGAGGATTATTCGCTACTATTATTTTTAGCGGTGCTCATGAGGGCTTCGCCGTTTAAGAAGGGTCAGGATCAAACCGGTAAATAATCGCGTCCGCCGGAAGTAACGATACACCCATTTCGTCTCGATAAGAACCTAACTTCTGCTTACCTAAAATCTCCGTTACGCTACACTTAGCCGGTATGCCTAAACGTTTTGCATCAAGCTTAACAGTCGCTTCCTTATCGGTATAATTAAAAACCGCTACGTAGTAACGCCTCCCTATTTTATTAACAAATATTGACGACGCGCCCTCACCCATGTTACCGTCAACAGGTTTAAACGCTTTTCCATTTTTTACGATGGCTAACAATTCCAGATTTTGCAGATACTCCTTGGCACGGGCTTTCCACGGGCCATCCTCGGAGTAATCATCACCGGTAATCAATGTACCTGTTATTACGCCTGATAGCAAACGTGCGCGGTTTGCTCCTTCGCTTTCGGTTGAAAACACAATGTGGTCGGCATCTACATAATCATACACATAACTTTGCCACCAGCCATACGTTACGCTGTTTAAAGTATAACGGCTGTCTTTAATGGATTTAAACGCATCGCAAGCTATGCGGCGGGTATGTACATATCGACCGCTGGCCAAACTTGGCGATATAGCGGCATAGATCAGCATTTGTCCGTCGATACGTTTAATCAAATACTCCATGCCCTTGCGGTAAGCCTGCATACCTGTGGTTATGCCTTTATCATAAAAGCCTGTCGACTCTACAGCCGCGTGGCCTAAAAAGTCGATCTTGATCATGGTAAAACCGCAGGACTTAAAATGATCGATCATGTAATTGATACGCGCCTGTGTGCCCGGGTGCGTTGGATCGATGGCCCTTGCGCCGTCAAGCTCATGGTATTGGTTGCCTATCTTTGTCCAGGCTTCGCCCCAGGTATGGTCGCTGCCTTCCATCTTCCTGTCAGGGCCTGATTTAAAACCCCAATCCGTAAAAGGCGCCCAGTAAATGCCGGGCTGTAAACCCTTGGCCTTGCAGTGATCAGCAAACTCTTTCAGGTTTGAAAAATCACGCTCGCCATTTTTATTAACCAGCATATTATCCCAGTAAGAATCCAGATCAATGTAAGCGGTGTTACCTGAACGAAAGCCTTTCAAACTATCGGCAAAAAAATCAGCCACCTTGATGGCTTTATCAAAGGTCAACTTTTCCTGCATCACGCCCCAGCTATTCCAGCCTACGGGTGTGGGTTTTGTCCATTTGGCTACAAAAGGCGGCTCGGCTGTACGGTTAGCTTTACCAAATGCCTCGAGGCCTGCGCGGTAATCAGCAAAATAACCAACAAATATCAGCGGCGAGCATACCTCACTCCCGCTTACCATACCGTGGGCTATCTTATCGCGGGTAACGCCCTCTTCGGTATAGCCAGCAGTAGCTTTTATGGTATTGCTTTCCGCAGCAGCGGTGGTTACGCCGGTCTTCCAAACCACATGCTCAACCGAGCCAACCACCAACCCACCACGTGTATCGTTATCATAAACCGCCCCCACTTCGGCACTGGTTACCTTTTCATTGCCCTTAAATGGCTTTGCGTTATAGCTGATAAAAGTATCGTTATCAAAAGGCATAAAAAGCGAATACACATCGCCGCTGATCTGCTTAAAACCGCCCTCAAACGGCACCATGTTATTGGTGTTTATGGCCTTGCCTTTTATAATTAATTGCGTAAAAAAGCTCCCGCTGTTATACGTGTAAAACACCTGCTGCATTGTTGGCAAGCCGTTAGCCGATAAGCTGATAATATGCCTCATACCCTTACCGAAGCCGGTTTTAACAACAGCTTTGGTGTAAGTACGCTTTGTATATTTTGTTGACGATAAGGCTTGACCGTTAACAATCACCGATGCTGAAATACGGTTAAAAACCTGGGTTCCATTTTGGTGAACATCGTACTGCCCGGTACTCAGGTTGTATGCGATGTATCGGTTTATTCCATACGATATACGGATGGTTTTTGACTGCCCAATGGCAGCGGTTGACAGGGTGGCGCACAGGCATAGCAATGCTATGCACAGTCCGCTTTTTTTTATACTGATAAACATGTTCAGGCTTTTACGGCTTTAATGGTGATGAATTTACCGTTTACTTTTAGCTTTACTATTTTTGGTGTTGAAGATGTTACTTTATAACTAATAACCTTACCGTTTTTCCAGCTAAAATCAACCGTAAAGTTACCTCTCGCCCTAAAGCCTTTGGCTGTCCCCTCGGCTTTCCAGCTATCAGGTATGGCGGGCAGCAGGTTAATATACCCTTCATGACTTTGGATGAGCATTTCGGCTATGCCTGCCGTGGTGCCAAAGTTGCCATCAATCTGGAAAGGCGGGCCTGCTGATAATAAGTTGGGATAGATACCGCCGCCTGCACCATAATTAATATCAGTTCGCTCGGTAGGTTTCATAATTTCGGTGAACAGTTTGTATGCCCTGGTGCCATCATGCAGGCGCGCCCAGAACAGCAGCTTGTAGGCAATCGTCCAGCTCGGGCCGTCATCTCCCCTAAGTTCAAGTGTTTTTTTAGCCGCTTCAGCCCATTCAGGTGTACCGTCCGCCGTAATCAGTTGAGCAGGGTATAGTCCGTATAAATGAGAAATATGGCGATGCTGCGGGTCGGTTTCCTTATAATCTTCCAGCCACTCCATTACCCGCCCATCTTTGGCGATGTTAACTGCCGGTGGCAGGCTTTTTAGTTTATCCTTTAATTGGGTGCTGAAAGCTGCGTCAATACCCAATGTTTTTGAGGCGATGATCACATTATTAAACAACTCCCGGATGATCTGATTATCAATAGTAGCGCCGATGCAAATACTGGCATGTTTGCCGTTAGGCAGGTAAAAACTATTTTCGGGCGATGATGATGGTGAAGTTACCAGCCAGCCTGTTTTTTTATCTTTAGTGAGGATGCTGCTGTAAAACTGTGCCGAGCCTTTTAGTATAGGATAGATCTTTTTGAGGTAAGCCTTATCATTGCTAAACGCATAATGATCCCACAGGTTATTACACAACCAGCCCGAACCGGCCTTGGTTATCCCCCATGAGGCACTCTCTCCCGGCTCGGTAAAGCCCCAAATGTTAGTGATAACATGGGCTACCCAGCCATCGGCATTGTAATAGGCTTTGGCCGTGCGTTTACCCGGTTCTATCATGCCTTGCACTAAATCAGCAAGTGGCAGGTTAAGTTCGGATAGATTAGCTACCTCAACCGGCCAATGGTTCATTTGTACGTTTACATCCAGGTGGTAATCGCCATTCCATGGAGTTTGTACCTGGTTAGCCCACAAACCTTGCAGGTTTGGCGGCAACAGCCCTACCCTGGTGCTGCTAATAGATAAATACCGCCCGAATTGAAAAAACAAAGCAGGCAACCCCTTATCTACCGATGGATCTTTATGAAAGGCGATCAACCGCTGGTTAGTGGGTAAAGCATCAGCTGCTTTGCTTTGCCCTAATGACAAACTCAACCTGCCAAATAGCTTTTGAAACCTGGCTATATGCTCTTGCTTTTGCTGATGGTAAGGCTTTTTAATCGCCACGTTAAGCAAGCTGACAAGCTTTTGTTTATATGCCCCATCCTTATAATCCGTTCCCATAGTTATAAAAAGAGTAACCTCATCAGCACTCTTTATTTCGAGCGTATTGTTCGCAGTACTTTGCGAACCACCTTTTAACACCGCTTTAACGTTCGCCAAAAATTGCATACCAGGTTTATCGGTACCGCTTTTAAGGCCACCTGCCATTTGCAGGGTATTGCCGGCTATGCTTACTTCGGCGCGTTCGGGCCTGCTTAAGGATATGCTTAAATTCAGCATTCCCTTTTTATCTGCCGTAAGGTGGATAACGCTTACATCATCACCAAAGCTTGTAAAATATTCGCGCCGGTAGGTTACACCGTTTACGGTATAGCTGGCCATTGCTACGGCATTTTTTAAAGACAATTCGCGCCTGTAATTGCTGTATTGAGGGTACTTACCGTCGCCATAATTAAATTTGATGTTCAAATCCCCAAAAACCTGGTAACAACCAAATGGCACATCGCCCGAACCGGGGGCTTTGCACACAAAATTTTTGTCGATCAGATCCTGCGCTTCTTCGTTTTTGCCTTCATCAAGCAGTCGGCGTATCTGCGGCAGGTATTTGTAGGCCTCATAATTATTGGCATCCTGCGGTGCGCCCGACCATAGTGTGATGTCATTCAGCACGATCTTCTCATTACTCACACCGCCATCCGGCATCATGCCCAGGCGACCGTTGCCCAGTGGCAAGGTTTCTTCCCAAACACGGGCAGGCTTATCATACCATAGCTTTAACGATTGCGCGTTAACGGCCGATGTACTTACAAAAATCAATAAGGCAAAAAACTGCAGATACCTTGTGTAAAATCTCATGTATAATGGGGTTATTTATTGGTCAGAAAATTAACTATCCGGCAGGCGTTGCCTTTGCTTTTGGCATTTTTGTCGGCACTTACTTTTATTTGCAGGGTATGGTCGCCATTTTTTAAACCGCTACCCAGCAACACATACCAGGGCAGGTGCAAAAAGCCGCTCCATTCCGTATACAGGTCGGCCTGCTTAACCGGCGCACCATCAATGGAGTAGGTAATGATACCCGCATCGCCACCCGAAACTATGGCTATACCGATGGCATTACCTTTAAACAAAAGGTTGAGTGTAGCACCCGGCGTGGTTGCCACTAACATGGGTACATTTACAAAACCGGGGCGAGTGCCTAAACCGTCGGCAGGCTGCCAGTTGGGGTCTATCTTCCATTTATCATCGTGCCTGGCATTGGTGATGCTAAAGTATTGCCCGTGCTCAAAAGCGTATTCATTAAGCGGCCCGGGCGAATTATATTTTTTCGGTTTCGCCGATACATTAACAAAGCAATCAGTGAGCAGCGACTTGATAAAGGCGAAATAAAGTTCTTGCCCGAATATGGCCGGGTGCAAATCTTTAAAATCATCATTCCAGTTAAACTCTTTATTGGCCAGTTTTTCCTTAACACCTTTAGCAATATTGATAGATGGCAGACCGTAATGTGAAGCTACCCGTTCATGGTTGGTTATTTCGACGGGTTGCTTACCCGCATTGTAATCATTGGTTTTATCCGGATCGGCAAATTCCATAATCACTACATCCATTTGCGGATTGGTTTTACGGGCATGGCGAATAATACCCTCTAAAGCCCGCACCTGCGTCATGCTATCCGTTTTGTTTACGCGGTCGTTCACGGCGGCTTCAACAAACAACAGATCAACCTTGCCGCTATCCAGCAGATCGCGCTGCAGCCTGAACGCGTGCGGCAAACTGCCGAGCGATGGAATGCCCGCCATAATAAACCTGAACTTGGTTTGCGGAAAGCGCTCTTTTAAATACAGGTAAACCCTATCGCGCCAGCCGGGGTTAAAGGTGATCGATCCCCCTAAAAAAGCTACCGTTGCTTTTTTGTTGATGGTAGCCGAGTGATAAAAAATTTTGAGGCCATTCCGCTTTTTATAATAATCGGCATAAGGCAGTATTTTTTTTACGGGGTAGGAATTATAGTAGATAAAATCGGCCCATTCATCGTTATGCCTGTCGGGCACATGGTGGCCATTTAATTGTTGCGGGCCTTCGGTTACCGGGTAGGTTGTTACCGGCCCACCGACAGCAATATATTTTTGAGCGAACGGCAGGCTATTTTCGGCTGGCGGCACCAGCTTATCCTCCAACCCAATCATGTTCAATACCGGCACCTTGAACGATGCCAGCCCCTCCAAGTTATTTAATGGGTTATCGTTATATGCCAATGCCTCGGCTTCCGTAAAATGGTAAACCTGTCTTAATTGCTTCCATGCAGTTGTATCGCCCAGACTTTTGCCTTTACCGCCCGGCCAGCTTTTAATATCATAAACCGGCGTTTCGGCATAAATGCAACTAACCTTATCGGGGTTGCGTTTAGCCCAGCCCAAAGCATACAAACCACCACGACTAACCGCCTCTAAGGCTGCCCTCGGGGCAAGCTGAACGGTATCGGTTAAATAGTTGTAAAATCTATCCCATACCTGCATAGCGTAAGGACTGCCATATTGGTCATCAACACTTACATAGGCCACATGAAAACCTCGCGAAAGTAGTAAACTATCAATACCGGTATGCCAATCAGGAAACGAGGCGCGCCATACCCAGGGTCTGCCCGGCAGGGCTACCTTCGGCTTCACATAATAAGCCTTGTGCCCGATGATATTTAAATCGGTTTTATTGAAACCTTTCCATAGCGATTGCGCATTTGCTTGTGCAGCAAAAAACACGACAAGCATAAATGGAATTATATATTGGTTTCCAAATAGTTTAAACTTACTGATGGTCATAAATAACTGGTGTGATAAAGTTATGCCGGGGCTACCTTTTCAAAAATGGATAAACCATTTTATAAGATGGACAATCCTATCTTTTTTCAATAAAAAAATAATGCCCGCCTTTGCCTGTAAGCAATATATTCCATCTATTATTTAATTTTAACCAATACGCTTAATGCCTTTGGCGATATACATTTAATTGTATTATAATAGCATATCGCAGCCATAAACCCTGCGCAGCATCCCCCGCTTTTAATTTATTAATTTGAATGAACAGTACTGCTTTTAAAAGAAGAGACGGCTTTGAAGGTGAAAAGATTATCAGCATTCCGCCTAAAGTATGGAAAGATGTTTTCAGTAAGGACCCTTCTTTCTTCCGGATATATGTAGCACAGATTGGCTATTTTCCAAGAGCTTCATACCACTATCGCGAACGCCGCAAAGGCTGCGAAGACAATATTTTAATTTATTGCCTGCAGGGCAAGGGCTACTTTATTATTGGCGATAAAAAATTTGAGGTTAATGCCAACCAATATATTATGGTGGCCGCAACCGACAAGTATATGCGCTATTGGGCTGATGCCGAAACGCCGTGGACCATTTACTGGGTACACTTTAACGGTACCGATATGCATGGCTTCAATAACTTTTTAAACATCAATAATACCAAAGGCGCGGTCACCATTCCGTTTAACGCAAAGGCTATTGAGCTTTGGAAAAACATGTACGACAGCCTTGAAATGGGTTACAGTACCGAAAACCTGTGCAACGCCAACTTTTGCCTGTATAACTT
Source organism: Mucilaginibacter defluvii (assembly GCF_039543225.1). Lineage (NCBI taxonomy): Bacteria > Pseudomonadati > Bacteroidota > Sphingobacteriia > Sphingobacteriales > Sphingobacteriaceae > Mucilaginibacter > Mucilaginibacter defluvii. Next base: position 1,229,119 of record NZ_BAABJI010000001.1, on the reverse strand, counting down.
TATCGCGAATTTTTTATTCCCCGAGCGCCATATAGATGCAGCCCGTGATGAAAGTACCGATGTAATTACCCTCAGCATTAATTACATGCGCGCTAACCTGGATAAAAAACTCACGGTTGATGATATGGCAAACCAGCATAAATTATCAAGCTCATATTTCTCAATCATTTTCAGAAAGGCTACAGGCATGCCACCTATTGATTATTTTATCAACCTTAAAATGCAGAAAGCCTGTCAACTGCTTTTCTCTGACGAGATACGCATAAAAACGGTGGCCGGCAATTTGGGTTATGAAGACCAATATTACTTTTCGCGGCTGTTTAAAAAATTCATGGGCATGTCGCCGGAGCAATACCGTTCAACGGCGAAGCGTGATGCTATCACTACTGCCTGATAACCGGGAGTTTTTCAGCATCACCATCAATCTCGATGGTAACAACTGTGCAGTTATCATCCGGTAATTTATTAGGCATCATAATTTGCAAGCCCTCGGTCTGCGTAAACTTTAAAGCCTTGCCACCGAATATATTTACGTTTTTTACCTTAGCGCCGTTTAGTGCGGGCAACTTAAGCACATCCAACGGTTTAAATACATGTATAAATATAAAATTGCCTTTACGTGTTGCGGCGTAAACGTCATTAGGCACATACGGACCTCCCTTTGTACCATAAATTGCACGCCCGTATTTTGTGAGCCAGTTCCCCATTTCATTGAGCCGGTCAACCTGCCGTTGTTCTATGCGCCCATCCATCATCGGGCCAACATTAAATAGTAAATTGCCGTTACCTCCAGCTGTTTTTACCAGCGTTTGTATACATTCCTTTAACGATTTCATTTGATCGTTTGGCTTCCAGGCCCATTGGTTACAAATGGTTATACAACTCTCCCATGGTTCAAGCATGTTAATGTTGCCAATGCGCTGCTCCGGAGTTAGAAAATCACCCAGCGAATTTTCATTCAGCTTTTCACTCTCCTTACCAAGGCGGTTATTCACAATAATACGTGCATCCAGTTTTTTTATATGCTGATAGATCTCATGGCCATACGCATTTGTCCAGGGCTTTTCCCAGTAGCCATCAAACCAAAGCATGTCGGGCTTATAGCGGGTTATCAGTTCGGTAAGCTCATTTTTCATGGTATTTACAAAACGGGGCATATTTCCCTTTACATTGTGCAACGTATCATGCGGACTATGGATCGGGTAATCCGGATCGTGCCAGTCCAGCACCGTCATGTAGATACAAAATGAGATGCCCTGCTTTTTACACGCCTTGGCCAGCAAGCCAACCATGTCTTTTTTAAATGGCGTACGGCTTACGTTATACGCTGATACTGCCGATGGCCAAAGCAAAAAGCCATCGTGGTGTTTGGCCGTTATCACCAGGTATTTCATACCGGCATCTTTGGCGGTTTTAACCCATTGGTCAGCATCAAATAAAACCGGGTTAAATTCACGGTACAGCGAATCGTAATCCGCCTCGGGCACTTCTTTATTGCGGCTCCACCCTATCTCGGTACCACGCAGGGTAACCGGCCCAAAGTGAATGAACATACCGAACCGCTTATCCATAAAATTATCTATGGCTGATGGCGGCGTTTTAACCAGAGTTTGGGCAAATGCACCCGTGGTTAAGCAAAACCAAAAAAGTATGAATGTTAGACGCATAGCAAAAATAAAAGCCTGCACCATTTTTTGTGCAGGCCTGTTTAGTTTACTGTTTATTCCAAAGGGTTATTTCACTCATATTGCTATAATTGCTTTCGCCGTTTGAGTTGTGTTTTATCCGGAGCCTGATGTAACGTATTGGTTTACCCTGATTATCCAGATCAAATTTGTATGGATTTTTGCCGTCATCAGTACGTACCACATCTTTAAGTAACACCCAACCTTTTGAGAGCGCTTCTTCTTTCCAACCCGGGTTGTTTGCCGGCAGGCTGGTATCGTGGCCATTTATATCGGTAATACCCCAAACCTCAAACTGATCTGGATTGTGGCAGCAATCACGCCCGGTTTCTTCCATGCGGCCAAGGTTATCATACAGCCTGCCCAAATCAATAGTAAGCTGTTGCGGCAGGGCTTTCTCATTAGAGTGAAATATGTTAGGGTAGCCCTGTGGCGTAGTGGTACCATCCCACAATTTATCAATGGCGGTACCAAAATCAGCCCTTACATCATTCGCAACGTTCATTTGTGCAAAGAATGATTTGCTGCATGGAACATAACTATATATGTAAGGATAATCATCAGCGGCAGCTACCTGAAAGGTATCAATTGATCCACGCTCAGGTATGTATGCTGACTGGTATTTAATGATGGTACCCAACTTAAAATCATTCAACGTAATGCTGTTAACATCAGGCGCCAAATTAGCTGTTACCGCCGTACCGGCGGTGTTGGTATACATCAGTTTAGTAGTTATGTTGATGGTATCAGGCGCAATAAAGTTTAACGTTACCGATCCGTTATCATTCAGCACGTAAGGGTTAACTGCATCATAAGCCCTGTTAAGCAGCGTACCGTTATAAATAGGCCCGTAAACCTTAACGTTATTAACCTCCTTGGCTATGGATTTATTACCTTTTGCATCAAACGAGTATATGGTGAACGAGTAAACATACTCGCGCAAACCGCTGATCACGGTGCTTATGGTATCCTTTTTCTCGGTGATGTTTACTATCTGCGAGTCGGCTTTGTTGTTCCAGTATACTATATATTTGATAATGCTTGGGTCGGTACTGGCTTTCCATTTAAGGCCAACGCGCAGATCGCCGGGTTGCGAGGTTACGTCGCCCACAGCACCTGTATAAGTGATCTCCTTGCCATCAAAAAAATCACGAAACTCTGTATCCTTTTTGCCGCAGCCATAAATAACGGCAAACATGGCACAGATCATTAAACAATATCTTAAGGTCTTCATCTTATTTAGCTTAATTAATTTTTTACTGCGGATTACCATATAATGACAGCTCCATAACGTGGGCGATATCACCGCCGGACCATGACCTGTTAACCGCCAAGCGAATAAAGCGTACGGTAGGCGCGTCAAACGGAACGTTAAAGTTTACACCTGCGCGTACAAATGCCTCGTCAGACGCGGTGGTTGATCCCGGCGGCGAGCCCGACGGCGGATCAGGAAAATGGAAGTTACCCAGGTTTATCCAGTCGCCCACCACAGCCCCTTCAGGTGCCGAAATTGGTAGTTTAGCATCCTTTGGATTAGCAACTTTTGTACCCCACAAACTAAAATCGCGCGGGTTACCGTGGCCGTAAGCCCATTCACCAAAGCGCTCCCACATTACGAAACGGCTTAATTTGTAAACACGGCCTACATCGAACGTGCAAACAAAGGGCGGCTTTTCGCCGGGCAGGGTATGCCAGCCATCGCCGTTTTCGGTACCATTCCACAGGTTTGGCAGCTGCCAGCCGTAACCTATAGGCGTATCACTTGGCAGGTTAAAGGCACTAAACAAGCTCTTGTTCAACAACTCCTCATATAGCGGGCTGATCTCCCTTTTCAGCGTATCAGATATATTTCCCCATTGATCGGTTACATAAACACCAAACTGCCGTGGGTCAGTACTATATCCTCTTATGGAATAGTTGATCGTGTCCGCCTTGGTAAAAAACTGATCCTGCACCTCCATTGAGTTGGTTGTTGCGTCAAAAGCGGTGATGATAATGCCAATTTCCTTTTTTAGCGGGTTTAAGGCCTGAACGTTTACACCACCAAAATCGGCATTCACATTTATTGAAGGCCTTATCAACTGATAAACAGGCGTTTCGGGATGAACCTTTACGGTAACCGGGTCAGACATTACATTGGCCCGCGATACGGTGTAAAGTGTAACATCGTAATCTGCCGAGGCAGCGAAACCGTTAACCGTAACCGTATCGGTATAGTACGATGATTTAGTTTCGCGCTTTACCCCCTCACGAATATTGTATTGTGCTAGCACATACAATATATTCTCGGAGTTGGGCAGGTTGTAGGTTATGTAGGCGCCACCGTTAAAATTATCAACCTTAACATTGGTTACTACCCCAGGCTTTGTTGTATCGCCCGATATTGGGGTTTTATTATAACCATCATTTTTTTTGCATGCCGCAGCTACCAGTATAATCAGGCAGGTTGCAATAGCTATATAATGCTTAATATTTTTCATGTTATTGAGTTTTATCCGGCTTACCAATTTGGGTTTTGTACAAGATTGCCGTTCACTATCAAATCGTTATTTTTTATTGGCCACAGGTAATTACGCACGTTAAATACCGGCGTAAGTATGGTGCGCGGGCGGTAGTAATTAAGCGGCTGTTCCTCGTAAATATTCCAGCCCTGCATCGGCCTGCTCATTACGTTTTGTATCTCCTTCCAGCGGCGCAGGTCCCAACCGGCCTGGCCTTCAAAAGCCAGTTCAATACGGCGCTCCTGGTGTATGATCTGGCGCATACCATCCTGTGTGGCAAATTTTGAAGCGTTGCGTGAGTAGGTGCTCCAGGCATTAACCACGCCCGGCAAGCCGGCACGCTGGCGCACCGGGTCAATGTAGCGTACCACTTCGGCGTAAGGCTTGCCCTGCTCATTCAGCACCTCGGCATACAATAAGTACAATCCGGCCAGCCTGATGAGCGGCATGCGGAAATCAACCCAGGTCATATTTTCATCATACACGGTTTGGTAGTTTACCAGCTTTTTAGCCCAATAACCGGTTACATTTATGCGGATGTTATCCTTCGGCCCCGCGTATGAGCTGCTGCTGCGCGCCTGTACATACAGAGCGTTCTCCTGGTTAAACACGTTGTTACCGTACCAGATAGCACCATCAAAAGCCATATCTGCGTAAAAGCGCGGTTCGCGGTTAAAGTGCGCCCTAACGGTTTGGTAGCCGTTGCGAATATAAAAGCGGTTATCATCATCGCCTGTACGCAGGTTGTAACGGTTATTATAATCCCAGGTCTTGTCCTCGGCAATGGGCACACCGTTATTGGTGTAAAATAACTCCTGCTGTGCAATCGGCGCGGCAAACGTACCTTGCGCTATCAAATTTGCGGCGGCTTTAGCGGTTAAGCGTGGCATGTTGTACTCCTGCCTGCCGTAACCGAATACCGGGTTTAGCGCCCATATCAGTTCTTTGTTAAGCTCCCATTTTTCGGTAATGGCGGTTTGCAGTGTAAGTACTCTCCGTAACGAATCAGTTAAATTAGTTGGAATGTTGGCCGGCGCGTTAAAGGTGTGCAGCGCAAACCCGTTAGCTTCGCACAACTTAACCGCAGCGTCGCAGGCTTCGGCAGCCCTGTCCCATTTAGTGGCATCATACGTGCTGCTAAATAGTTTTTCGCCATCCTTATTGGCGAGACTGGCAAAGTCAGGATTACCGTTAAACATAGGACTGGCGGCTGTTGCCAGTACATCCGCCTTTACAGCCAGCGCTATCGGGCGGGTAATACGGCCAAGTTCGCGTACCTGGTTCTGTATAACTACCGGCAGGTCAGGCGCCGACTCATCCAGCAAGCGAACAATGTAGTTCACTACCGAGTCAGCCGGATCACGTTTAACTTTCACCTCTTCTGTCGAGCTGGTGATAGGTAGGTTTTTATCTGTGATTGGTATCGGCCCGTACATCCGGAACAGGTAATAATGGTAGTAAGCCTTCAGGAACTTTACTTCGGCTATCCACCTGGCCTTTTCTGATGTGGTAAGGTCTATCGGCTTATCGATGTTTTCGAGCATGGTATTGCAGCGGCGTAATGCCCTGAATATAGCCTGCCCCCCATTCTCCCCATCCCAATAATTCAAACCCGGATTCTGCACATTTTGCGTGCCGCGGATCAGGTTAAAACCCGTAGGGTCGATCCCCTGATTATCCGTGAGGTTATTTGGAAATATGATTTCGCCGGAGCTGGTAAAGCTCGGATCATTTTGCGGATATTGAAATTGCTGCAAGGTAGCGTAACATGAAAACAGATAGTTCTCAGCCTCATTACGGTTACGAAAGGCATAATCAATTGTGCCCACGTTCTCCGGCGTTACATCCAGAAACTTTTTACACGATGTACCCAGCATGGTAATAGAGGCCAGGTATATTAATATTTTGTAAGATCTCATCTTCATCACTAATTATAAATTTACATTGAGGCCAAGGTTGAATACGCGCTGAATAGGATAATTGAAACCATTGCCGCCTATCTCCGGGTCCCAAAGTTTGAAAGGGCTCCAGGTTACTAAATTCAGGCCGCTGAAATAAATACGGGCATTGCGCAGCTTAAGCGATTGCGCAAATTTTCTGGGAATGGAATAACCTATCTCCAATTGTTTAAGCCTTAAAAAGCTGCCATCGCGCATCCACCAGGTGCTGTTTTGGCGGTTGTTTTCAATTTGAGCACCGTTGGCGCCCAAACGCGGATAAAGCGCGTAAAGGTTTTGATTATCTTCTGACCAGTGATCATCGGCGTAGGCTTTTAACAGCTGCGTATTCCCAGGCAGCCACGAATCCGGACTTTGAATGAATGGACTGGTACGGGCCGGATCAATAAAGAATGATACCCTTGTTTGGCCCTGGAAGAAAGCTGAAAAATCGAAGTTGTGTATTTGTGAAGTTATACCAAAACCATAAACAATTTCCGGCACGGTTGGATAACCAATAAAGGTTTGATCAGCACCATCAATCCGTCCGTCGTTATTCAGGTCGCGATATTTGATATCGCCACCCATTGGCTGCTGCCCGTTTGTGCTGAATACCTGCTGCGGAGAGTTACGCGCTTCGTTATCATCCACAAACAAACGCTCTGCAATGTAGCCGTACTGGCGGTTAAGCGATTGGCCTACGTTGTAACGATACGACTCAAGGTAATTCGGCTCCTCAAACTGAGTAAATTTATTTTGCGCGAAGGTAAAGTTACCACGCAGTGAAACCGATGCATTTTTTGAGAATTGTTTTTTACCATCAACGGATATATCAATACCCTTTGAGTCAACCTTACCGATGTTGGCTGCAATCGGGGCCTCTAAGCCCATAGTAGTCGGGATTGATGCCCTGTCCTGTAAAATATTGTATTTATGGTTTTTGTAAACCTCGGCAATTACATTCAGGTTTTTAAGCAGCGTAAATTCTAAACCAAGTGTTGTTTGTTGTGAGGTTTCCCAGGTAACATCGCGGTTTTCGTAGTTACGGATGCTAACACCGTTACGGCCATAACCGTTATTGGTACCAAATACAGCCGAATTACCGCCGTTCAAGTTAACGTCTGACAGGTAGTAGAACCTTTGTACGCCGATAGCATCGTTACCCACCAAACCATGGCTGGCGCGGATCTTCACACGGTCAAATACATCATATAGATCGCCCCAGAATTTTTCTTCAGATATGATCCACGAAGCACCGATTGCCGGGAAAAAACCATAACGGTGCTCTTCGGAAAACCTTTCGGATCCGTTATAACCAAAGTTAAACTCCAGGAAATACTTGCTTTTAAAAGAGTATGTTGCACGGCCTGCAAGCGTAAGGTTACGGTACGGCAATGAGTATTGAAGCGTTGTAGTACCTGACCGTGGATCTTTAGCGTCCGAATATACCTGCTGCTGGCGGGTACCGATTAATGAACTGCTGATGTTATGGTTTTTACCAAACGTCCTGCTGTAATCAAGCACACCCTGAAAAAAAACGAAGGTATTGATATTATCGCTGCCGATATTACGGTTATACTCCAGGTATTCTCTGGCTACATTGTTGCCGGTAGGCTGCGGGTTAAGCCATTGTAAGGTGTAGGTATTACTCGGCTTATCATATGTAGCAACGTTATAATAAAACGGCGAATAGCTCATGTCCGACGTGTAGTACGAATACCTGTTGGTGCTGAACAACCCATGAAAGTTTAGGCCGCTTGTTATAAAGTTCAGGTTTTGGTTCAGTTCGAGCTGAGCCAGCATGCGCGACTCCACAAAGTTTTTATGACCGCGCAATAATGAAGCGTAGGGATTTATCTGACCGATACTATTATTTGCCGGCGAACCACCTGTAGACAACGTATTGCCGAATAAAATGTGCTGCGTATTCCGGTTAGCTTCATCCGGCTCGTAAAACGCCGGGAATAGCACCGGGCTGGTATGCATAGCCACATTGTACAAATCCGTAGAGAAAGAAGCGTCATTGGTTAACGGACCGTTGTACTCGTTAAAGTTACCCGATAACCTTAATATCAACTCAGTTTTATCGGTTAGGTTAACGTTGATGTTTGAACGTAGCTGATAGTTGGTAAACTTAACGTTGTTGTTGTTATTGTTGCGGATGTCGGTACGCAGAATACCGTTATCATTTGAGTAAGAACCGGCGAAGTAGTACTTGGCCACACCACCGCCGCCGCTGATGTTCAGGTTGGCACGCTGGGTGTTGGTTCTGTCCTTAAACAGCATATCAATCCAGTCAACCGCCGGGTAAACATAAGGGTTGCTGCCCGGCGCTCCGGCTAAAGTAGCCTGGGTATTTAGTATTTTGTTCTCAGTAAACGGGCGTGGCGCCAGCGGGTTACGTGTTACCGTAGCCTCGTTAAACAGGCGCATGTAAGTAATAGGGTCGGCAAGCTCAATGGTTTTGGCCGATTGTGAAATGGAGTTCTCCAGCCTGAAGTTGATCTGCGCCTTACCAACTTTACCCTCTTTGGTTTTCACCAAAATAACGCCGTTACCACCGCGTGCACCGTACAGGGCCGTAGCGCTGGCATCCTTAAGTATTGAAAAGCTTTCGATATCATCAACCTGTATACGGGCCAGGTCTGACGAGGTAAGCTCTACGTTATCCACCAAAATCAGCGGATCGCGCTTATAACCAAAGGTAGTTACCCCGCGTATAAAGAAGTTGGCGTTATCCTGCCCGGGTTGCCCACTTGGTGTATACGCAATTACACCGGCAACCTGCCCGGCCAGCGCGGTTGTTAAGTTACTGGCCGGTATTTTTAAATTACCGGGCTTTACCGTGGTAACCGAGCCGACCAATGCTTCGCGGGTTTGCTTGCGGCTGTAGGCGGTTACAATTACCTCTTCGGCAAGTGCTACGTTTTCCTTGATAACAATTTTGTAGGTGCGCTGGTCGGCACTTACGGTTACCTGCTTATCCTGATAACCGACGAAGGAAACCTTTAAAACAGTGCCGGGCTCAACATCCAAAACGAATTTACCGTTAGCATCAGTTGATGTGGCTTTGCCGTTTTTGTTTAGCGCGGTAATGTTAGCACCGGCAATAATTCCGCCGGTTGTGTCGGTTACGGTACCCGTAATGGTCACCCTGTTTTGTGCGATACTACTTTGTGCCGTAATCATGAGCACCGAAAATAGCAGCAGGCAACAGGCGGCCGGTAAGTACTTTCTAGGAATTTTTAACACCAAAAGGCGTTTACTTAGTTTGTAAAGTTTACTCATAAAAAAGGGTGAATAATTGGTAAAAAAAAGCAATAAGCTGCCTGTACAGGCTTTAATCCTGCATTAATGGGCATTGTTACTGCGAATGCCTTTACGTTAAATTGTTGTTATTATATTTCGGCTTATGAAACAAATGTATACTACCAAACCAGCGTGATAAATGACGTATTCTTTTATTATAATGGATTATTCGATTATGGTAAAAGCTTTTTTCATTTTCATTAAAAAACCAGCTAAAGTTTTAGCATTAATTAACAAAAATCGATTGCAGACTGATGAGCAAATTTGCTAAAACGATCAATCAGGAAGAAAATAATTATTGCTGATGAAATAATTCAGGCATTGCTGTCCATATCTGGTGTTTGGCAAGCGCTTCGGGTAAGGGCAGTTGCGTTGGGTCGGTTTCTTTCCACCAGCGCTTTGTGGTACTATCGGCAGCAATTTTCTTCATATCCGCATCAAAATCATTCCCGGTGTATTCAAAATAACTGAACAGGTAATACTTATCATCTATTTTTTGCAGATAGATAGAATAGTTATGGATGTTACATTCTGCTATCTTTTTAACCACACCCGGCCAAGGTTTGGCATGCAGTTTTTTGTAATAGGCTATCTTATCAGGCTTTACCCCGGTAACCATACCATAGCGCCTGGCTTTTGTTGCAGATGATCCACAACCCGCAAAAACAAAAAGCACACATAGCGCAATGCCGTGAATAATATGCTTCATCATTTATCTGAATAAATAAAATAACACCGACATAATAACCAGCAGCAGTACCGATAGCACCTTGTAGTTACCTATCCCCTTCCAGCTTGGGCCCTTTAACGCATCAAACGGCGAATTCCAATACAGGGTTTCACTATCCGTAGTATGACGAACGGGGTGAACGTACGAGAACAGCCCCTGCATCATTACACAAGCGCAAAACAGGTAAAAAGCCATCATCATAAAAGGTATTTGCCCTATAACTGAAGCAGGCATTAGTTTCGAAGTGATAAAAACCACCACCCCTAAAAGGGAACCCAGCCACAAAGTAAGTTTGGATGATTGCGCGGATGCCCTTTTCCAGAATATGCCTAACAAGAACACGCAGGTTATAGGCGGTGCTATATGGGCGATGATATCATTAAGGCCGTTAAAAATACTCTCGTAACTGTTTAATAACGGCAGCATAAACAGCGACACCAGCATGGCTACACCCGCGGCTATTTTGCCGGTTTTAACCAGTTGCCTGTCGGTAGCCTGTGGTTTGTAGCGTTTATAAATATCATAGCTTACCAGGGTTGATATAGAGTTAAGCGCGCCTGAAATCTGGCTCATCAATCCCGACAAAAGTGCCGCTACCAGCACCCCTACCAATCCTTTGGGGATGAGCTGTGTTATCATCAATGTATAAACGCCCTTGCTGTTCACTACCTGCTTACCATCAACCATGGTTTGCAGGGCCGATACATCCAGCAGTCCTTTTTGCGAAAGCGCGTAAGCAAAAAGACCTGGCAGCACAAAAATGAAAACGGGTAGTATCTTGATAAATCCGCAGAATAACGACCCTACACGCGCATGATCCTGATCCTTTGCGCCTAAAACACGCTGTACAATAGTTTGATCGGCGCACCAATACCATATACCCAGCACCGGATACCCTAAAAATACCGAGTACCAGGGCATGCCACTGCTGTCGCCATGCGGCCGCATCATGGATAGTTTGCTCATTTGACCGTGCTGCTGCAACATATCAACCATCGGCTCCCACCCGCCCATTTTTACCCCTGCCGCTACGCACATGATCACGGCACCCACTAATAGAACAATAGTTTGTATAGATTCGGTAACCACCACCGCCGTTAAGCCCCCGGCAACAGTGTACAGGGCGGTTAACAAGGAGATGATGATAACGCTGGTATACATATCAACCCCGAAAAGGGTTTGTAACACAATGCCACCCGCCAAAAGCGAAAAAGCGATGTGTATGATGATAGCTGAAAGTACGGACACAAAGGCCAGCCAATCCCGACTGGCACGATCATACCGCTTTTCCAAGAAATCCGGTAATGTAGTAACACCGGAGCGGATGTAGAAGGGCACAAAGAACAATGCCAATAAAATAAGCGTGAACGATGCCATCCACTCAAAGTTGCCGTTGAGCAGGCCGGTGTCAAACCCGCTTTGGGCCAGGCTTACCAAATGCACGCATGATATATTGGTAGCGAACAAGGCTAGCCCGATAGTTGGCCAACGCAATGTTTTACCGGCCAAAAAATATTCGCCTGCAGCACCCTTTGCCTTGCTTTTATGCTGATGCCTGATGCCCGACCATAAGCCGATAATAACAATGCCCAAAATATACAGCACTGTAATTATAATATCTACTGAACCTATCATGCTGGTTATACTGGTTTCAGGTCGCAGCTACTGCCGGGTGCCTGTGGTGTTTTATATAGTCCGCCTTCAATAACCACCGGGTTAACAAAATGCTTTTGCAGGTGCGGAATATGCTCTAAAAATAAGGCTTCGTGGCCAAGTTTTATATGGTTAAATAAAACCAGGTGCTGGTGCAGCTGCCCCATATCGCCCACATGCGGTACCACCGGTATGCCATACTTTTTGCAAAGCAAGCTAACGGTAATAAATTCGCTCACCCCACCCACACGCACCGCATCAACCTGGATGAATGAAGCCGCGCCGGTTTGCAAATAGTTTTTAAATATTACCCGGTTAGGTACATGCTCGCCAAGGGCAAGCTTTACCGGTGCAATGGCTTCGGCCAGGGTTTTGTGGGCAAGTACGTCATCGGGGTGCGTTGGCTCCTCCACCCAGTAAGGGTTTATGCTTTTCAATTCGTTACAAATACTTATGGCTTGGGGCAGGTTCCATTGTTGATTGGCATCAAGCATTACCTTTACTGCATCGCCGGCGGTTTCGCGCACAATATGCGCCCGGCGTATATCACGCTGCGCATCGGTGGAGCCTACCTTCAGCTTCATGGCGGTAAAACCCTCGGCTACGGCTTTCAGGCAGTTTTCGCGTACCTTTTCGTCGCTGTAATTAAACCAACCTATGGATGTATCATAACCTGGATAGCCCTGTTGGATGATCTGTTCCCGACCGATTATATCACTTTGCTGTGCTGTAATCAACTCTACAGCTTGTTCAGCGGTTAACTCATCCTCTAAATAACTTAAATCGAGCGTGTTAACTATTTGTTCGGGCGATAGCTCTATAAGCAGTTTCCACAGCGGCACACCGCGCTTTTTGGCCCACAGATCATAACAGGCATTGGTTACCGAGGCCAGCGCCAGATGCACCACCCCTTTGTGCGGACCCAACCACCTGAACTGTTGCTCGTTAGCCAGCTTGTTAAACAATACGCCGAAGTTGCTCATTACCTCTTCAATATCCAAACCCTTCAGTTTATCAGCATAAAACTTAGCTGCGGCGCAAACCAGTTCGTTGCCCTTACCCAGGGTAAAGGCCAGGCCGGTACCGGTAAGGCCGCTATCATCATGCAGCAAGGTTACCGCGTATGAATATACCGGATCGCGATGGATAGCATCACTTCCGGCATTGCCATCCAATTGATAACGGGTATCTTGTATTTGTATGGTTTTGATCATTTAAAAAGCATTAAGGTGTTAATTACTACGGCGATAACCTAACTCGGCACCGCCGCTTACAGGTAAAATACAGCCGGTGATAAATCGCGATGGCGTTGATACCAGAAAGAGGCAGGCATCGGCAATTACATCAGCATCAGGGCAATAGCCCAGCAGGTGTATACTATCCAGGTATTTTTCGATAGATGCGGGGCTGGGCTGCTGTTCGCTCCAACTGCGCAGCATGGGTGTCCACACCCCGGCAGGTGCTATAGCGTTTACCCTGATGCCATGCGGGGCATAATCAATAGCCATTGATTTGGTTAACGCGCTGATAGCGCCTTTGGTAGCGCTATAGGCGGCGTGTATCTCCTGCCCTATTTCACCGGCCATACTGCCGGTGTTTAAAATATTGCCCTTGTTTTTTATAAGCTGAGGTATTGCGTGGCGGGTGGTGTTAAAAATCCCTTTTACGTTTACATCGAAAAGGCGTTGCCATTCGTCATCAGTAGTTTCGTGCAGGTTTTTTGATGGGTCAGATATACCGGCGTTATTGTGCACCACATCAATGCGCCCAAATTTTGCCACAGCGGTATCAACGGCCTGTGCGATCTCGTCAACGACCGATACATCCGCATAAATATATAATATATCGTCGCCGTTTAAGGTAACCGAAGCCTTGTCGATACTCTCCTGATTGTTTGACACAATGGCCAAAGCTGCGCCAGCATCACGATAGACACGGGCACATTCAAAGCCGATACCCTCGGTTCCACCGGTTAAAAAAACTACTTTATCTTTTAATAATTGCATTTATGATAAGCTTTTTGAGATCGACTTTTTTAAATAAAATCAACAAGCTGCCTGCACGGCGTTAACCGCGAAAACCATCAGAAAACTGTTTGTATGATTATATTGGTTTGTTTAACTGGACTGTTGACGTTTTCAAAGTAACAGCCCCCAAAGAGGATTTAGAATAGATAATTCTTTTTTTTTAATGGATTATACCATCCGCCATTCATAGTATTTTTTAATCCAACGCTTAAACAGCTTTAAAAACAGCCTTTATAATCCATCCAATTGATAGGATTATCCATTTTACAAATATGCCTTAGCTGTTAGGTTTGGGATTGAAGATCAAAACCCTGCCAAAAGTAAAAAGCCGCTGCTATACACTTTTTGCTTGCCAACCAATTATATGTTTAACCGACATTTATAAGCTATTAATATTATTTTTATAGAATGAACAATAACCAACCAATTATCAATTCTAAAACATTAATTGCGCTCGCCTTCGCGCTCGGCCTAACCAACCTTGCAAGGGCACAAAACATTACCATACCTGTCGAAACCAAAAACAACGCGCTTGTTTTACAGGTTGACGGCAAGAAAGACGTAGGCACCATCTATCTCGGCAAAAAACTTAATGATGCCGCGGCTTACGCGCAAATACCATCTGTATATAAACAAACGGCCGACTATACCGACAATACTTCAAACTCGGCTTATTCAACCTCCGGTTCCCGCGGCTATTTTGAACCGGCCATAACCGTTACCCATGCCGATGACAACAACTCGCTCGATCTGCGGTATGTGAGCCATAAAGTGACCAAGACGGATAACAATGTATCGTTATTAAGTGTGGTGCTTAAAGATCCGGCTTATAATTTTGAGGTTACGCTTTACTATAAATCATATTTTAACGAGGATGTAGTGGAGCAATGGAGTAGCATTAAACATAGCGAGAAAGGCAATGTGGTGCTGCAAAAATTTGCTTCAGCCAATCTGTATTTAAAGGCTGCTAAGTATTACCTTACCCAATACCACGGCGACTGGGCCAAAGAAATGCAACCGGAGGAGAGTCTGATTACCCACGGCATCAAAACCTTGGATACCAAGCTGGGCACACGCGCCAACCTGTTTCAGCCATCGGTTTTTATGGTTTCGTTAGATAAACCCGCTACTGAGGACGAAGGCACGGTACTTTACGGCTCGGTTGAGTGGAGCGGCAATTTCCGTACAGATCTGGAACTGGATAATCAGGATAACCTGCGCATCATTGCTGGTGCTAACAATTATGCATCTGCCTATACCTTAAAGCCGAACGAGGTGTTTACCACGCCTGCCTTTTTATACACCATGAGTGATAAGGGTAAGGGTGATGCCAGCCGTAAACTGCAGCACTGGGCACGCAACTACCGCATACTGGATGGCAACGGCAACCGCCTTACCCTGCTTAACAACTGGGAGGCCACATACTTTGATTTTGAGGAGCAAAAACTTTTTGAACTGATAAAGGACACCAAGAAGCTGGGCGTTGATATGTTTTTGCTTGATGACGGCTGGTTTGCCAACAAATACCCCCGCAATGGCGACAATGCAGGCCTGGGCGATTGGCAGGAAAACAAAAAGAAGCTGCCTAACGGTGTATCATCCCTGGTAAAAGAAGCTACCAACAATGGTGTTAAATTCGGCATTTGGCTGGAGCCTGAAATGGTGAACCCTAAAAGCGAACTTTACGAAAAACATCCCAGCTGGGTAATTAAACAGCCAAAACGTGCTGAACATTACTTCCGTAACCAGTTGGTGCTTGACCTGGCTAACCCGGAGGTACAGAACTTTGTATTCAGTATTGTTGATGACCTTTTCACCAAAAATCCGGAACTGGCTTATATTAAATGGGATTGTAACGCGGTGATTTTTAATGCTTATTCGGCACATCTTAAAAACCAATCGCATTTTTATATTGAATACATGCGCGGGCTTTATAAGGTGCTGGAGCGCATTCGTGCCAAATACCCTAAAGTACCTATGATGCTTTGCTCGGGCGGCGGCGGCCGGGTTGATTATGCCGCGCTGAAGTACTTTACCGAGTTTTGGCCAAGCGATAATACCGACCCGCTGGAACGTATATTCATCCAATGGGAATACTCATACTTCTACCCTGCCATTACCAGCTCAAACCACGTAACCGATTGGGGCAAGCAGCCTATAAAATTCCGTGTGGATGTAGCCATGATGGGTAAGCTGGGTTTTGATATTGTGGTAAGCAAGCTCAGCGGCGATGAACTCAAATTTTGCCAGAATGCCATTAAAAATTATAATCAGCTGAAAGATGTTATCTGGCATGGCGAGCAATATCGCCTGGCTGATCCGCGTAAAAACAGCGTAGCCGCAATTATGTATATTGATGAGGTAAAAAGCAACGGTGTAATGTTCAATTACCTGGTGAATAACCGTTATGACGAAGGCAGCAAATTGCCTATCAAACTTAAGGGCCTCGATGCGGCTAAACGTTATACTTTAAAGGAGATCAACCTGTACCCGGGCAGCAATTCATCGCTGGATGCGACTAAAACCTACAGCGGCGAATTCCTGATGACCATTGGTTACAACCCCGATGTAAAAGCAGGCCGCAACAGCGTGGTACTGCAAATTAATGAAGCAAAATAACCCAAACCCTATACCATTAAAAAAGGCCGGATGTTTATACATCCGGCCTTTTTTTTATCGCTTATGCGGTTAAGCTGCTACAACAGGTTTTGATACGATTGATGTACCATCGCCGGTTAATACCACATAGGTAGTAAGCGGTTTGCCCATAGCGGCTTCATATTTTGGTGCCAGGTCTTTGGCTATTTTGTCTATCGCATCCTCTTTAATCAGGTTGATGGTGCAACCACCAAAGCCGCCACCCATCATACGCGCACCTAATACATCAGCATCATTGCGTACAGCATCAACCAAAAAGTCCAGTTCAGGACAGCTCACGTTATACTCTTGCGACAAGCCATGGTGTGTAGCGAACATCTTTTTACCAAAAGCTTCCAGATCGCCTTTGCGCAGGTCTTCACAACCGTTAAGCAGGCGGTCATTCTCCTCAACCACGTATTTGCAACGGGTATAGGTTGATACATCAACCGGTTCAACCAGTTCGTGCAGCATATCCATCGTTACGTCGCGCAGGCTGTTTACCTGCGGATATTTCTCTTTTACCAGGGCAACACCTTTTTCGCATTGCTGGCGGCGCTGGTTATATTCGGTGGAAGCCAGGTTATGTTTCACGTTGGTATTAAATAATACCAGTGCGTAACCTTCCATCTCAATAGGCACATATTTATACTCCATGCTACGGCAATCCAGTTGGATCAGGTGGTTAGCCTTGCCAAACAAGCTGGCAAACTGATCCATTATGCCGCAGGCCACACCGGCATAGTTATGCTCAGCCCATTGTGCAGTGCGTGCCAGTTGTTCGCGGGTAAGGCCCAGGCTAAATAATTCATTCAGCGCGAAAGCTACTGCGCATGATATACCTGCTGATGATGACATACCGGCACCGATTGGAATATCACCGTCAACAGCGATATTAAAACCGGTAACCTTTTTGCCGCCATGTATCAAGCCGTCCGTAACGCCTAATACATAGTTAGTCCATGAATTTTCGGTTTGTGGGGCAATATCGGCTAAGGCTACGGTCACGGTTTTATTAAACTGCACCGAGTGCATTACAATATTGCCGGTATCGTTAGCGCTTACAGCAACCGTAGCATATTTGTTTACGGCGGCAGGCAATACAAAGCCTTCGTTATAATCGGTATGTTCACCCAAAAGGTTAATACGCCCCGGCGATTGCACCACTAAAGGCTCCGCCTCAAAAATGCTTTTGAAAATATCTGTTACGGTCATTATAATTGTGTTAACTGTCAAATTTACATATATTTTGAAAATATAAAAATTTAACCTTAATTTTTTTAATTAAGTAAATAACTGGCGGATAATGCTTTAAGATTGCTAATCTGTTAAGATTACGGTTAAACTACGCGGGCCATGCGCTCCTATCACCAGCGACTGCTCAATATCAGCGGTTTTTGAGGGGCCAGCAATAAACGCGGCATAACCGTACTCCTTATCAGCTATTAACTGGTAAGCCTGTTGCATCAGCGGCACTACGTTGTTTTTGTTTAGCAGGATAACCAGGTGCTGCGTAATAAACGGTAAAGCACGTGCACCCATTAATTCCTCCGTTACCCAAACGGCACCATTTTCGGCAACACCAAAGTGGCCTTTTATTATGGCTACATCCACATTTTCAAGCAGGTGCGGATCTCCGGGTTCAACAAAAGCAGCATGATCCTGAAATTCAGGAACAGCAGTTATCCATTGCCCTGCGGGTGGCATTACCGAATCGAGATATTCCTTAGCTTCAGCATAGTTACTTACGGCATGCAATTTGCCGCCAATAAATTCCAGTACCTGTTTAAATTTCTCTACCGGATTAATATCTTCAAAGCAGAAGTCAACCTCGGTCGGTAAAGGACTAAGTTCAGGTTGATTTTGTTTGATGGCATTCAGGATGCTTTCACGGCTCATGGCTTCTCTCCTTTCCGGTTCTTCTTGTACCAGTCGGTAAATGAGTCCTCCGGTGGTGTCGGCATATCGCGCTGCTTGAACCAGGGGTTAAGGCCATTATTTACCGCGAACGGGATATATCTTAAAGCCAACCTGCCGGCCTTACCCGACAGGTTAAATATTGCCGGGGATGATAAAGCCAGGGTCATGCCCTTCATCATGGCTGTTTTGGTTTTGGTGGAGTAACCGTTTTTTACGATCACCTGCCGCCATTTATATAACTGATCGTGAATATCAATTTTAACCGGACAAACGTTGGAACATGACCCGCAAAGCGTTGATGCGAATGGCAGGTCGGCGTACTTTTCCATATCCAGGTTGGGTGCCAGTATAGAGCCTATTGGCCCTGCCACAGCCGTATGGTAACTATGCCCCCCACTACGGCGGTAAACCGGGCAGGTATTCATACAAGCGCCACAACGGATGCACTTTAATGAGTTACGGAAATCTTCGCGGCCTAACTGTATGCTGCGCCCGTTATCCACAATAATGATGTGCATTTGCTGGCCGGGGCGCGGCTTTTTAAAATGACTTGAATACGTAGTAATGGGCTGCCCTGTGGCGCTGCGCGTAAGCAAACGTAAAAACACGCTGAGGTGTTTACGCTGGGGGATCAGCTTTTCAAAGCCCATACTGGCTATGTGTACATCGGCTAAATGGGCGCCCATATCGGCATTACCTTCGTTGGTACAAACCACAAACTCGCCTGTTTCGGCAATGGCGAAATTTACGCCGGTTAGCGCGGCACGGCGGGTTATAAATATTTCGCGCAGGTGTTGTCGGGCGGTTTCTGTCAGTATCTGCGGGTCAGATTCGCCGGCGGCTGTACCTAAATGCTCGTGAAATATATCGCCTATCTCTTCCTTTTTCTTATGGATGCAAGGCAGCACAATATGGCTGGGTGGTTCTTTAGCCAGTTGAACAATACGTTCACCCAGGTCAGAATCAATTACCTCGACACCGTTATCCTGCAAAAAATCATTCAAATGGCATTCCTCAGTAAGCATGGATTTGCTTTTCACCATACGGTCAATTCCCTTTTCTTTCAGGATGGATAACACGATGGCGTTATGCTCAGCGGCATCAGCGGCCCAATGTATTTTGATGCCGTTGGTAAGGGCATTCTCTTCAAACTGCACCAGGTAATTATGCATGTTTGAGAGTACGTTATGTTTTATTTGCGATGCTGTTTCTCGCAGTAGTTCCCAGTCAGGTATACCATGACTGGCGCGGTCGCGCTTGGCACGCACAAACCACAGGGTTTCATCGTGCCAGTCTACACGGTTTTCGTCGTTGTTAAAAACCTGGGCTAATGCCGCGTGATCCTTTCCTGCACTCATACCATAGCTGCGTTTAAAATTTCAGCAATATGCACCACTTTTACCGGGCTTTTCTGGCGTTTCAGGATGCCTTCCATGTGCATCAGGCAGCTCATATCGGCCGCGGTAATGTATTCGGCGTTGTTTTTTATGTGATCAGCCACTCGGTCCTTTCCCATTTTTACGGATACCGCTTCCTCAGCCACGCAAAACGTGCCGCCAAAGCCGCAGCATTCGTCGGCACGGGTTAAAGGCACCAGTTCAATGCCGTTAACCATTTTGAGCAGTTGCTCCGGTTTGGAGAAGGCAGGCGCGGTAAGCTCCGTCATTTGCGCAAGTTTTAGTCCACGTTGCCCATGGCAACTTTGGTGCAGCCCTACCCGGTACGGAAAGCTGGCTTTAATGTTATCAATCTTAATGATATCCGTTAAAAACTCGGTGAGCTCATAAATGCGTGAGCGGATATTCTTCGCTTCGGCAGGAGCTTCATCTGAGTGTAAATGATCCTTAATATGCAGCGTACAACTGCCGGATGGCGACACAATATAATCGTACCCGGCAAAGTTTTGGGTAAACAGCTCGTTGGTTGAACCGGTTAAATGCTCGTAACCCGAATTGGCCATCGGCTGCCCGCAACAGGTTTGATTGAGCGGATAACCCACTTCAAGCCCAAATTTCTCTAAAAGTTCCAGCGTATCAATAGCTACCTTGGGGTAAAACTGGTTTATATAGCACGGAACAAATAACCCGACCTTCATCTGCACAAATATTTAGGATATGGCCCTGTCCAGATGCACATAACCCCCATCAACATAAATCAGTTGCCCGGTGGTATGGCTCGATACCGGCGATAGTAGGAACGCCACGGCGTTGCCCAATTCTTCGGTAGTCGTCATCCGATTGCCTAAAGGTATTTTTGAGGTGATCTCTTTGAGTTTTTCTTCCGGATTGCCCAGCGTTTGTATCCAGCGCTCATATAACGGCGTGTAACACTCCGCAACCACAACCGCGTTTACACGGATGTTGTGCGGCAGTAATTCAACTGCCCACTCGCGGGTAAGCGCGTTTCGGCCACCGTTTGAAGCCGCGTAAGCGGATGTTCCGCCCTGACCTGTCTCGGCTGTTTTTGAAGTTATATTAACTATGCTTCCCTGACTTTCAATCAGGTAAGGCAACGCATGGTGCGCCATCATATAATAGTGCACCAGGTTTTTGTGAAGCGATTGCATGAATTTATTGTAGTTACCGCTTTGCAACCCAACGCCGTCATTTTCGCCTGCGTTGTTCACCAGTCCGTCAATGCGGCCATAGCGGGCAACAACCGCTTCAACCGCGGCTTTGCTGGCTTCAGGGTTTGAAAGCTCGGCCACTACCTGGAAGCCGGTACCACCTGCCGCTTCTACCTCGCCAAGTGTTTTTAAATTCTCGGTTTCGGTACGGCTTACAATGGCCACAATGGCACCCTCATTAGCCAATACCTGCACAATGCCTTTGCCTATGCCCCGCGCTCCGCCGGTAACAATAATTACCTTATCCTTGAGTTTCAGATCCATAAAAGACCAGTTATTTTTTTAAGTTATAAAATTCAGCAGCGTTTTCACCCCAGAACAAGCTTTGCTCCTGCGCGTTAAACTGCTGCATATAAGTTTCGAGGCTTTGAATAACCCGGTTGTATCCGCCCGCAACTATGCTTACCGGCCAGTCAGAACCATACATCACTCTATTTATACCAAACTGCCTGAAAACAACATCGAGGTACGGCCTGACATCGTCAAGCGTCCAATGGTACCAATCAGCCTCGGTGCTAAAACCGGATACTTTACAATATACGTTTTTAAGCCTGGCTATGGTTGTGATATCTTCTGCCCAAATGTCAATATCACCGGCTTTTATTCCGGGTTTGGCCAAATGATCAATAACAAACTTTTGATTGGGGAAAGATGCTACCAGCTCATTAGCTGCTTTTAGTTGTTCGTTTGTGATAAGTATATCATAAGTAAAGCCGTAGGCGGCCAGCTTTGATATGCCTCGCTTAAATTCTTCAGTCAGCATAAATGATGCATCTTCGGCCTGTAAAACATGCCTGAAGCCTTTCATCAGCTCAAACTGCTTGTAATATTGCAATCGCTCGTCGACATTTTCGGCGCGGAGATCAATCCATCCCACAATACCTTTTACAAACGGTGCGTTCTTAGCCAACCCAAGCAACAGGTTATTCTCTGCTTCACTTTGATCAGCCTGTACCGCCACGCAGCCTTCAATCTGGTTATGCTGCAGTAAAGGCAAAAGATCATCAGGTAAAAAATCGCGTTGAATTACCGACATATCATCGGTTATCCAGGCATCCTTTACCGGGTTATACTGCCAGAAATGCTGGTGCGAATCAATTTTTTTCATAAGCCACTGCCAGTTGCCTTGATGAACCCAAACCATCAATACCGAGTTCCATTACATCGCCGGGCTTTAGATATACCGGCGGCTTAAAGCCAAGGCCTACCCCTGCAGGTGTACCGGTTGAGATAACATCACCGGGCAGCAACGTCATGAACTGGCTTACATATGATACCAGGAACGGTATGTTGAATATAAGGTTCGAAGTACTGCCGTTTTGCATGATTTCGCCATTTACCTTTAGCCAAAGGCTGAGGTTATTGATATCACCCAATTCATCCGGCGTGGCCAAAAACGGACCCATCGGCGCAAAGGTATCGCAGCCCTTGCCTTTATCCCAGGTACCGTTACGCTCTAATTGAAATTCCCGTTCTGATACGTCGTTGTGTAGTACATAACCGGCTATGTAATCAGCAGCATCGGCCTCTTCAACGTACGATGCCTTTTTGCCGATAACCACTGCCAATTCCACTTCCCAATCCGTTTTTACGGAATTTTTAGGAATCACCACATTATCATACGGACCAACCAGCGAAGTAGTACTCTTAAAAAAGATCACCGGCTCGGGTGGCAGCGGAGCATTGGTTTCGTGCGCGTGATCGGCATAGTTCAAACCAATACATACAATTTTTGACGGACGGGCAATCGGACTTCCCAAACGCTCACTGTCATCAATCTTTTCAAGTTTATTCTGGTTATCTTTCAGGTAAGCAGCCAGCGCTTCGATACCACCTGCTTCAAAAAACTGCTCGTTATAGTCGCTGCCGAAACCGGCAGTACTGTAGTTAACACCATCAATCTGTACACCGGTTTTTTCGTGACCGGCGGCACCGTATCTTATTAATTTCATATATCAAATTAATTGTTCAGCGTAATAAAACCACCATCAATAGGGTAATCGGTACCGGTAGTAAAGCCCGCTTCGTCAGCACAAAGGTACAAGGCCAGCGAAGCTATTTCATCCGGTTTAGCCATCCGGCCGATGGGCTGGCTTTTGGATAATTTCTCAAATATTTCGGCCTGGTTATCCGGATAATTTTTGGCTATAAAACCGTCAACAAAAGGCGTATGCACCCTCGCCGGTGATATGCTGTTGCAGCGGATGTTATCTTTCAGGTAATCGCGCGCTACCGATAAGGTCATGGCAAATATCGCCCCTTTGCTCATGCTATAGGCAAACCTGTCGGTAATGCCCACATGCGCAGCTATGGATGCCATGTTTAGTATAGCGCCGCCACCGTTCTGTTTCATCAGCGGTACAGCAGCGTAAAGGCAGTTGTAAGCGCCTTTTACGTTCACCTGGAAAATGCGTTCAAAATCAGCTTCGCCGGTATTTTCCAGATTGCCTACATGGGCAATGCCGGCGTTGTTTACCAGTATGTCCACTTTGCCAATACCATTGAATATGGCGCTTATCGCGGCCTGGTCAGTAACATTACCTGCATGGGCCTGTGCCTTGCCACCTGCGGTTATTATCTCGGCAACTACATCAGTTGCGGCGTCCGTATTTAGTTCGATAATATGTACCGCAGCACCCTGTTTGGCAAATAATAATGATATGGCTTTGCCGATACCACTGCCGCCGCCGGTAATTACCGCTACTTTATTTTGTAAACTGAACATGGTTTATAATTATAATGATATCCCTCTTTTCCATGGAATAAAATCGTCTTGACCTAATTTAACTGCCTTCGGCGTGATGTTGCCGCTGGCTACCTCTATCACGTAATTTAGCATACGCTCGGCAGCCTGCGCTATGGTTTCTTCCCCTTCGATGATGGTACCGCAGTTGATGTCAATAATATCGGGCATGCGTTTATATAAGGCTGTATTGGTGGCCACCTTGATAACCGGCGCTACCGGGTTACCTGTTGGTGTGCCTAAACCCGTAGTAAACAACACGATATTAGCTCCTGATGCCACCTCTGCCGTAGTGCTTTCCACATCGCTACCGGGCGTACATAATAAATTAAGGCCGGGTTTGGTTACTTTTTCGGGATAATCCAGCACAGCTGTTACAGGGGATGTACCGCCTTTTTTGGCCGCCCCTGCTGATTTAATGGCATCGGTGATCAATCCATCCTTTATATTACCGGGTGACGGGTTAGCATAAAAGCCTGAACCATCAGCCTCGGCGCGGGCGTTGTACGTACGCATCAGGTGCATAAATTTTTCGGCAGTTGGCACGTCAATACAGCGGTCGCTCAGTTCCTGCTCTACGCCGCATAGTTCCGGAAATTCAGCCAGGATAACGCTGCCGCCCAGGCTCACTAAAATATCCGACAAATAGCCGAGCGTAGGATTGGCTGATATACCTGAAAAACCATCTGAGCCGCCGCACTCCAAACCCACACAAAGTTTTGATAGTGGTGCAGGTTGCCTTTCAACTTTATTGGCTTCTATCAGCCCGGCAAAAGTTTGCTTTAAGGCTTGCTGCAATAAAGTGCTCTCGGTACCCAATTGCTGCTGCTCTAAAATATAAAATGGCTTGCTAAAATTAGCGTCGCGTTTTTCTATCTCGCTGCGTAGTATACTCGCCTGCGCGTGCTGGCAACCTAAGCTCAACACCGTTGCACCGGCCACGTTAGGGTGGGTTATGTAACCGGCAAGCAGCCCGCAAAGCGCATCCGAATCAATACGCGTGCCGCCGCAGCCCATATCATGGTTGATGAATTTTATACCATCAATATTAGGGAAAATCTTTTGCGCGGTTTTGCTCTCCGGTGTTAACTCCAGGTCGGCTTGCAATATCTCCTCAACCGACTGGCCGGTACGGTACATATCAACCAGTTTGTCAACCTCGTTGGTATAACCACGCGGTTTGGTGAAGCCCAGCTTTTCGGTCAGCGCATCCTTTAATACATTGATATTGCGGTTCTCGCAAAACACCAGCGGAATGACCAGCCAATAATTGCAGGTTCCCACCGAACCATCTGCCCTGTGATAGCCCATAAAGGTACGCCCCTCAAACGCCGATACATCAGGTTTATGCCAGTCTGTTTTACGGTTGCCCAGGTGGTATTCACCCGAGGCATGCACTACGTTATCAACCGTAATTGCAGAGCCCTGCGGTATGGGCTGGTTAGCCTTGCCCACTAACACGCCATACATAAATATATCGTTGCCTGCATTTAAGTCACTTATGGTGAATTTATGCTTGGCGGCAACATCGGTAGCAAGCAAAAAGCGCTCGCCGTTAAACTGTATAGGTGTACCTGCTGCTAAGTTGGTGAGCGCCACCAATACATTATCAGCGGGGTGTATTTGTATATAGGTTGTGTTGTTACTATCAGGCATTGGTGTTCTTACTTCAATTCAAATATCTTATCCATCAGCATCCATTTTTCACCGGATTTTGCCTGTGGCATAGGCTTCTGAAATTGCCACATCAGCGTTTCCCATTCCTGTACCTTGGCATTCGTGGCATCAGCCTGTGCCTTAGCCTCGAAGGTAAAGGTATCATCTGCTTCAACTATCATGAACAGTCTGTCCGCAAAGCGGTATATCTCCATGTTAAGTATTCCGCTGTCGGTAATACTCTGCAATACTTCGGGCCAAACTTTTTTGTGCCAGTCTTCATAAGCGGCAATCAAACCCGGATCGTTATACAGATCAATAGTAAGGCAATATTTTTTCACGCGTTGATTATGATTAGCAGCCCCCTGATAACGGGGCGGTTTTATAAAAGTAATGTTACAAATAAAGATAAACAGGTAAATTAAAAATTATTGTTTTTTGTCGTACTATTAAGCGATATTGTACTAAACGAGGTTTAATTTTTGTTTAATAGGTATTTTAAGCTTATTTCACGTTATTATAAACCCATGATACCGTAATGAAACCCCAACTACTAAAAGTATCAACCAATATTGTTCAATCCTTTAGCGCCAGGCGCGATACGGAGCCCGACATTAACAGCCACTGGCATTATCACCCGGAAGCCGAACTGATCTACTTTAAGAACGGCGGCGGTACGCAATTTATCGGCGATAGTATTGAACATTTTAAAACCGGCGATATTGTGCTCGTTGGCGGCAACCTACCCCATTTCTGGAAATATGATGATGAATATTTTGCTGAGGATGCAAGCCGTGTAGACGTTATCGTGATACATTTTAACGAGAACTTTTGGGGCGATGTGTTTTTAAATCTACCTGAAAATAAAGTTATCAAAGATACACTTGAGCAGGCGAAACGAGGTATTAGAGTAAGGGACAGTATTACAAATACCGAGACCGGTAATATAATGGAACGTATTGTTTGCACCGGTGGGCCATCCAAAATTATGCTGCTGATGGATATTTTAATGGCACTTGGCGCCCATCCGCAAAAACAGGCGTTAGCATCAATGGGTTTTCATTACAACTTTCAGGAAGCGGAGAAGGACCGTATAAACGCCATATACAACTATACCATAGCCAACTTTAAAAACAAAATCAAACTGGAAGAGATTGCGGCTATTGCCAACGTTAGCCCAAACTCGTTTTGCCGGTTCTTTAAATCGCGCAGCCATAAAACTTACTCACAGTTTATTAATGAGATACGGGTTGGCCATGCCTGCAAACTGCTTATTGATAATCAACTGAACGTTAAAGAAATATGCTACGAAAGCGGCTTTTACAATTTTGCCAGCTTTCATAAATATTTTAAGCAGATAACGGGCAAAAGTCCGCTGGGTTACCAAAAAACCTTTGTGCGTAACTAACATTCCGGATAAACAAAATGCCCGCTGTAACGCGGGCATTTTTATTGTATTAAGGTTGAGGGTTATTAAATTGTATTGGCGTGTATACCTTAACTACGCCATCGTTCTCGCTGCTAACTACTAACAAGCTCTTTTTGGTTGGGCTGTTTTTGGCAGGGATAAACAATACGCCTTCCGGCGCGTCGCCGCATTTAAATAATTGCAGGAAAGAGGGCTTGCTCGGGTCGGTAACATCATAAACGGCCACTGCGTCGGCACGTTCCATACCTACAAAAGCTACTTTTTTATTGCCTACTTTCCCTACGGTGATACCTTCCGGCTCTACTGATTTATCATCACTGCGGCCATCGTCATACACATTGGCGGCAATTGATTTAACATCAAGTTCGTTCTTGCTGTCAAACACCTGGGCGCCCGTGTTACCGTTCCATACGCTGAATGAGCGTGCGCCAAATGAATACAGCGCTTCATACTTACCATCACCATTAGCATCGCCAAGGGTTTTAGTGACGTTTAAACGGCCTAACTGCGCTTCTTTTTGCAAATCAGCAGCGTTAGGGAAAGCAGCCGGATCAAGCGTTAATTTACCGATACGCTCACCTTCAACAAAAGCGGTATACTCACGGGCGTCGCCTTCGTTAGCAGTGAATAAGTATGGCGTTCCGTTTGATTCTACCAATGCAATTGCATCAGGCATGTAAACACCTTTTACATTCCATTTAGCTAAAACCGTACTGCCGCCATCTTTATCGGTTACGTTGATTTCGTTACCGTCGGCGGTGTAATCTTTAAATCCAAGCGGAAAAATATCGGTGATAGTTTTAGTGGTAAGATTGATCTTGGCGATGCCGTTGTTTTCCTGCAAGGTTACCCAGGCTGTTTTTGAATCCTCAGACACAGTGATGTATTCCGGCTCAATATCTTTTACAAAGCTGTTGCTCGGGCCAAATACACGGAAACCCTTGGCTACCAGTTCAGCCTGCTTACTTGCGAAAGCTGAAAAGTTTACAGTCGTCACCGCGTAGTTGTTATCAACTGTGATAATAGATATGGAACCTTCCGGATCATTTGTATAAGCAGCGTTAGGTTCGCCCTCGTTGGCGGTAAGTATGAATTTTCCATCCGGAGAAAAAGTGATCATATCCGGCAGTGCACCTACGGTAACAGATTTGATCTCGGCATAATCGCTGGTTTTAAACACAGCAACCTTACCGTTAGCCTGTTTATCGGTTGATTCGATAGCCGCAGCAAGCTTGCCGTCAAAAACCGCAACACTGTTAACAGCGCCGCCATAAGGCTGCATGCTAATAGAGTGTATCAATTTCATGTTTTTAGGATCACTGAAATCAAGTACATCAATACGATTTACAGCGCCATTCTTTTCATCGTTATTTACCACGAACAAACGTTTGGTTTGCGCATCGAATGCCGAAATTTCGGCTGCCCCGGTCTCGCCGATATCAATTGACCCAATTTCGGCAAATGTAGCCGCGTCTTCATTCACAAAGAATTCTTCTTCGGGCTTTTCGGTTTCGGGTGCTGTGTCTTCTTTTGAACAGCTTGCAAAACCAATGGCCAGTAATGAGATAAATAGTAAAGGATACTTCATACAGTTTTTTAAGTTGATATATAAGCGCCAAAACTATTACCGCATTGTTAATCTAAATAAGCCTGATTATTAATATTTTGTTAATCAGCATTAACAACCAACCGTGTAAAAACGGTAACGCTACCGCTATTTTACTCGCCTGATTGTCGTTTTATTTCGCTATATTAGCATATACTTTTTCGGGTAGCCTAAAGCCCGATCCCACTAAAAACTAACCCAAACTTTATAACAATTATTGCAGGGCCTGCCCTGCTTTATTACTTAAATCTCACATCAATTAATTATGACTTCAAAATTCGGATTCACGAAAATGACCGTTCAGGAATTTGAAACCTGGATAGACTCGCTTAAAGTAGCACGCACTGTGCTCACTATTCAACAACACCATACCTACAGCCCTCCGTACTCGCTGTTTAAGGGCAATAACCACTTTGAGTTGCAAAAAGGTATGCAGGATTACCACATTAACCATAACGGCTGGGCAGCAATAGGGCAGCATTTTACCACCTTTCCGGATGGGACGATACTTACGGGCCGGTCGCTTGAGCGCTCACCGGCCTGCATTACCGGCCAAAACGCCAACGCCATCTGCATTGAAAACCTGGGTAACTTTGATACCGGTAAGGATAACATGACCGTGGAACAGCGCGATACCATAGTGCGCATAACTGCCAAGCTTTGCACCCGCTTTAGCCTGCCGGTAAATACCAATGCCATTGTTTATCACCACTGGTTTGACCTTACAAGCGGCGTACGTAACAACGGCGCTAAAAACAATAAAAGCTGTCCGGGCACAGCCTTTTTTGGCGGCAACAAGGTAAGCGACTGCGAAAATAATTTTTTGCCGCTGGTATCGGTACTTACGCAACCTACGCCACAAATAACCGGGCAGGTTATTAAATACGCTATGGTTACGGTAAGCTCGCTTAACATACGTACCAAGCCGGATGCGGCAAGCCTCAAAGTCACCGACAGGGCAGCAGCCACGCTGGGTGCGGTGTTACGGGTTTATGAAGATAAGAACGGCTGGTACCGCATATCCGGAAGCCAGCAGCACTGGGTAGCCGCAAAATATACTACCGATGTAAAACATGCCACGGTTTCGGCCAATACGCTTAATGTGCGCACCGGGCCGGGTACATCGTTTGAAAAGGTAGGCGCCTATATCAAAGGGCAGGAACTATTCATCGCCGAGCAAAAAAATAACTGGAGCCGCATTGGCATGGACAACAAATGGGTAAGCAACCAGTTTTTGGATATCAAGTAACATCACTTAAATTTAATTTCCCTGGGCTCGGGTGGCAAGGGTATAAAATCGGTTTCGCCGGGTACGGGGGCAAATTCCTGGTTGCGCCATTTTTGCTTAGCCTGCTCAATTAGTTCCCGACTGGTTGCTACAAAATTCCAGTAAATAAAACGCTCTTCAGCAAAAGGCTCACCGCCAAAAAAGTAAATAGTGGTGCCTGCATCCATCGTAAATTCACATAATCGGCTGTTTTTAGCTACCAATAATTCTTTAGGCTGATAAGTGGCGCCTTCGCTTTCAATATTGCCCTCTAATATGTAAAGGCCACATTCGCCGTAAAGCTCATGGCCTATTTTTACGCTTTGCCTGCAATTGCTTTTCAACTCCATAAAGTAAAGCGGACTATAAACCGGTACCGGCGATTTTTTGCCTGCAAATTCGCCCGCAATTAGTTTATAGCGTACATCATCCTGCTCCCATTCGGGCAGGGCTTCAGCTTCGGCATGGTAAAACTCAGGCTCCATTTGTTCGAGATGTTTGGGCAATGCTACCCAAATTTGTAAGCCATGCAATTGCTTTTCGGACATGCGCAGGTATTCAGGCGTACGCTCTGAATGGGCAATGCCTTTGCCGGCGGTCATCCAGTTTACCTGGCCGGGTTTTATCTCCATTCCGCTGCCCAGGCCATCCTTATGCATAATAGCGCCCTCGAACAGATAAGTAAGTGTTGACAGGCCGATATGCGGATGCGGGGCGATGTCGATATTTTGGTATTCGCTGAGTTTGGCCGGCCCCATGTGATCTATGAAGATAAACGGCCCCACCATCCGCTTGCTGCTAAACGGCAGCAAACGCCCAACTAAAAAGTTACCAATATCGCGCGGGCGTTCTTCAATTATCAGGCTGATGTTTGACATAATGATGCAGCAGTAAAATTGCTTATGCAATTTACTAATTAATCAAAAGCTATTGGGTTGGTTTTTGTAATATTGGCCAAGGCCTGCATCATCATGCTTACACAAAACGAACTTATTAAACAGATATCGGCTACCATGGGTAAAGCCCGCGTGCTATCGCTCACCGTGCTTATGCGGGAGCATCAATTTCCTTTACGGGCGTTGATCGATATTACGTTTCATCCCGATAAGAATATAGCTTTTCGCGCATCATGGCTGCTGGAGAATGTGATCATAGTTAATGCCGAAGAACATGTAAGTGATCTGCCTTACCTGATGCAACGTTTTCCGGAGGTTAGTTACCCAAGCAGCCAGCGCCATTACGCTAATACAATTATCAGGCTCACCAACCATAGATCACCGGAAAAAATAAAAGCAACATTAGCGGCGATTGACCTGGAAGCGGTAGTTGAAAAACTTTTTGACTGGCTGATAGATCCTAAAGTATTGGTGGCCGTTAAAGCTTCGGCGGCTGAGGCGTTGCTGAATTTAAGTAGTAGATACGATTGGATAGCTGACGAGTTGGCCAACCAGATGGAATTTTTAATGCGCGATGGTACCGCCGCCATACAGGCGCGCGGCAAGAAGATACTCCATCAACTCCGTGCCCGTAAAACAAAAGGTAATAATATATGAAAAAACACAAGTCACACCGGTAAAATAAAACGAGCCGTTTTTGTGGGACGGCTCGCTCAGAGGTAATAAACTAACAACCTTGTGGTGGTCAGATTCTTTAAACACCGCCTGGATACATCCAGACCGCACCTCGATCATCGGTGGTTTCTCCGCAAGTTGTGGGGAGCCGCAAGTTTTATCTGACTATGATTGCAGTTTAACTATCTCGCATTAAAGTTAGGAATTTCGGTTCCTAACTTTTTAAATGTTCTTTAAAATAAAACAGGCCGTTCTTGGGGGAACGGCCTGTATAGAAGTAAATTAAATTAACAAAGTGGTATGTTCGGTGCTTCAACATGTCCTGAACGCGTCAGGCAGCGCTTAGTTCCTCGGCGCTCCCACTATAAGTTTTATAGGGATAGCAAGCGGCTTCCGAACAAGGTTGTCAATTAATTACTTCGAACTAAAGTTAGGGTATACCAGACAAATCTGTATGCCCTAACTTATTTTTTAATTAAATTGTGTAACCATCTACTTATATTTGCGGCATCAATCTATCTTATAATGTTTTTGCCGAAACCGTTTAACAGTATACTTGAACTCATAAAACAATTTCCGGACGATAAATGCTGCGTGAGTCATCTGGAAAAAATAATGTGGAGAGGCAATGTTGTATCTCCATTTGATAAAAATTCAAGTGTTTATAAATGTGCAAACGGGAAGTATAAATGCCGTAATACTAACAAGTATTTTACTGTTTTGACAGGGAGTATATTTGAGGCAACTAAGATACCATTGCAAAAATGGTTCATGGCTATATATTTCATTACAGCTCATAAGAAAGGAATAAGCAGCCATCAGTTAGCCAGAGATATAGAAGTTACTCAGAAGACAGCTTGGTTTATGCTTCATAGAATAAGATTTGCTCTTCAGCACAAATCATTTCAAAAGCAAATGGAAGGAATAGTAGAGGCAGATGAAACGTATGTTGGCGGTAAGGAAGGCAACAAGCACAAATCAAAAAGGACCGGTGATACCCATGGCCGAAGCACTAAGGTAAAAGCCCCGGTATTTGGCCTTGTACAGCGCGGCGGTGATGTTTTTGCTAAAGTTGTTGCAGATACAAAATCAAGCACCTTGCAACCGATCATTGGTGAGCGCGTAAAGAAGGGCGCCAGGTTAATGACTGATGAGTGGCAGGCATACAATGGGCTGCATAGCCGGTATAATCATCAGATTGTGAACCATGGAGCTAAACAGTATGCTGAAGGAGATGTATATACCAATACCCTTGAGGGTTTCTGGTCATGGATAAAAAGAGCAATAATGGGTATCTATCACAAAACCAGTAAAAAGCATCTTCAAAGATATGTTGATGAGGTGGTGTTCAGGTATAACACTCGAAAGCAGACCAGTTATAATAGGTTCAATATGTTTTTAGAACAGATGCAGGGCTTTAAAATAACATACTCACAGTTAATAGGATAAGCGATGGGGAGTAACGAAATAACAGAGCTATTCAATAAGCAAATATTCAGGTTACATGGCTGGAGTTATACACCTGCTGAGGTCAAAAAAAGGCGATTTGAATTAAGGGGTGTCGTAGAGCAATATATAATTCCTAACTTATTCCCTCAAGATAATAAGGATATAGAAAGGCGTTGTAAAACCAGTAAGATGGCGTATCCTCCTCAAATCGAAAATATAATTGATTTTGCAAATGTCCAAATATTAACCAACAAACTCCTATCGATAATGGGTAAATCAAAAAGCTGGGAAGACTTTGAAGAAAAAATCAACCAGGTAAAATCAGAATCATCGGATGAAGATTTGACGGACTTCGATAAGATATTGCTAGGAATCATGTCAGTTCCAAAAGAAGATATGCCAGATAGCTTACCAGAAGATAAGGAGTAATTCTTACCTTTGGGTAATTTTAATGAGCGAACTCGTTTTCAGATCACCGAACTGTCGAAACTTCTAAATCTGGACACACAACGAGGGAATGATGTATCGTACGCTATGGCGTGGGGTTATCACTCTTTGTGTGCGCAATTCGACAGGCGCGGTGATTGGTGAGGCCCCGCGCTTCTTTTTAACCCGCCAGATAGGGGCTAATGGCAATTTGATTAGCCGGTCCTAATGACGAAAGAAACTCTGTACTGGATGTCCTTGTCATCCCTAATAACAAGTCATATATTTTTCAGCCTTAATTTTGATGAGCATACAGGGAGATATTTTGGCCGATTGCCGGAATCGGCTGGATATATCATCCCGTGGAGATATGTAATAATCATTGTGCTTTACTTGTTAAACTACATACAAGAAGAAAAAATACGTAAGGAAAAAGAGCGCAAGGGATTATAATCAATTATGTGTATTATTGTATATTATTACCAAACAAAATAGCGACGGATATTAAATCCGTCGCTATTTTAATAAAGCCCTATTTTGTTATTCCAGCTCCTGATTGAAGCATTAGGCTTTAGGCCTGTCCTCACCATGTAAGTGATCGCTTACCTGGTTATGGTGCAGCTTTGCTAAAAGGGCAGCAGTGGCATTGTCGGCGTACACACCGTAAGCATTTACCAACACACCTTTTAAATTATACTTTTCTGAACTGATAGCGTAAACTATAGACATATCCGAAGGGTTGCTTGGCCCTTCAAAACGATAGAACTCATCAATTTCAAATTCCTCGGGCAGCATTTCAATACCGCGCTCTTTGTCATTCACTGAGTCTTCATCCAAACTCAAATTAGCTGTATATCCTCTTTTCAGAAGGTCGTTAGTGGCATCCACTAAAGTTTCGTAGTTTTCCATGGCGTGTATTTTTAGTGATAGATCAACAGCCTGGTTGAGGGCTGTTTCATATTACTATAACCCGCTTTACACGCCGCTTGTTTTAGTTTTTTACTACTAATTAAAATTGATAGCCGTTTAAATACTACCCGAACCAATAAAATCAATCTTTCTTTTTACTCGCTGGCACCACTTCCGGGTGGGCATTGCCACGATGGCAGCTGTTGCAGTTAACGCCCTCTTCGGCCATCATGCCCAGCTCATTCTTTTTAGCATGGAAGTATTTTTTATTGAGCATGGCGGTCATTTTATACATGTTGCGCGCCATCTCCTTTTCGGGCTTGGCATCGTTCGCCCAGTCCATTTTTTTGGTGGCTGTATCGCGCACGTGGCAAAAGCTGCAGCGCACGCCAAGGGCATGCTCCCATTCTTCCATCACATCATGCATCTGATCCTCAGTGATGTTTTTGGGTAAAACCTTGAGATTCTTAAACTTCTTTTCTTCGGTGGGGGCTTCGCTTTTAAACGACATCATGGATGTACCAGCCACAACAGCCAGTAAACCAATTGTGATAAATGTTTTTTTACTGATCAACATATTCAGGGTGAGATTGAGCAGTAAATATAATGCGCCGCCACACATTTGCAGCCCGATTTCATAAATATACCAACACTGTTACACAGGCGGATGCTGCTTAAGCAACTCTTCGCTCAACTGCCAGAGCTTTTCGCGAGCAGTAACATCATTAGCTGCGGATGATGTACCTGCCACCTTACACTTTTTAAAATAGGATCCGCTTTTTGTATGCAAGCCGGTTTGTGTAGCCAAGTAAACCGATGTCTTTGCTCCCTGCTCGGCGGTAATCATAAAAGGCCTTGCTAATGAAAGCATGAAGCCGGTAAAGCCACCCGTTCCGGTGCCGAACGATGTATTTACTACGCCGGGGTGCACGGCGAAGGCGGTAATACCTTTATCCTGATATTTTTCGGCTACTGATTTGGTGAAGAAGATGTTGAACAACTTAGCCATGCCATACACCCGCATAAGTGAATATTTTTTCTCGCTGTTGATGCCATCCAAATCGATCTTGCCTACCCGATGGGCTTCTGAGCTTAGGCTGATTACACGCGCCTGTCCTTTCTGCAGCAAAGGCAGCAGGTGATGAAACAAGGCAAAATGCGCTAAGTGGTTAACGGCAAATGTTTTTTCAAAACCATCCTTACTTAATTCGCGCTGCGGGAACATACCGCCAGCATTATTGATCAATACGTTTACAGCAAATAATTTGCTTTTCAACTTCTCGGCTGCGGTGTACACACTGTGCAGATCGCTCAGGTCGCATTTTATGCTGTAGATTTCCTTATTGCCGGTCTGCTCGGTAAGCTGCCTCGCCAGTTCGTCGCCGCGCACTACATCCCGCACTAATAAATATAAACCATGCCCTTTTTTAGCCAGCGCTAAAGCTGTTTCCTTCCCTATGCCTGATGTTGCTCCTGTAATAACGGTGGTTACTGCTGCCAATGTGATGAATTTGTTGATCGAAAAAAATAAATATATGCTTAGCTGGCCTGTGCCAGCTTTTCATTTTCAAGTATGCTCAATAATGCCTTTTCGGCAGTTCGCAGCTCAGATGCTTTTTCTTCTTTATCTTCATCTAAATGGCCAATGTATTTAAATAACGTTCCGTCCTCATAGGTTTTTATTACCAGCGGATGCACATAGTATTTTTTGCATACCGTACGGGTATTGCCTAAAACAACTGCTACTTCATCAAGTACGCTTACAATCTTCTTTTTACAGTCCGAGGCATTATCATACTCGCCAGCTTCTTTAAAGGCAAATAAGGCGCTCACACTGCCTGCCCAGGTGCGAAAATCCTTCGCGGTAAAATCCTCGCCGGTAATATTTTTAAGGTAGGTATTTATATCGCCCGAATCAATTGTGCAGCGCTTGCCTTCGTCATCATAAAACTGAAACAGCTCCTTACCCGGAATATCGCGGCATTGCTTAACCAGCCGTGCCAGCTTTTTGCTTTGCAGCGATATTTTTTGATATACACCCTTCTTTCCTTTAAATTCAAAACGCATGTTTGAACCCTCAATCTTTACATGTTTATCCTGTAAAGTAGTTAGGCCAAATGAGCCGTAAAGTTTTTTGTACGATTCGTTGCCCACACGGATGCTGGTCAGTTCCATCAGCCTTACAACCAGGGCTACTACTTTCTCATATCCCATATTCCGGCGTGCCAGATCCTTATCCACCTGCTCGCGTATGGCGGGTAAGTGCGCGGCAAAGGTTTGCAGGCGATAATATTTTGATTGATTGCGTATCTGGTTCCATTCCGGGTGGTAGCGGTATTGCTTCCGTCCGGCAGCGTCAACGCCGGTAAACTGCAGATGCCCGTTCTCATGCGGAGATATCCACACGTTGGTATATGCGGGCGGTATCACCAGTTTGTTGAAACGTGCTATCAGTTCCTTATCTTTAACCAAAGCACCATCGGCATCATAAAAACTCCAGCCCTTGCCTGATTTTTTGCGGGTATATCCCGGCATGGTATCAGTCACATACCGCAAGCCTACGGCTTTGGCGGTTACCTTAGGGTCGCGACCAATTTTTTCGAGTTTTTTTTGAAGACGGTTCATATCAATGTATTGCGTAACAACAATGCTGAAGATTTTAAGTTTGCCAACTATACCCGTGTTTAAGTACATCTGCAATAAACAACAAAGGCCATGCTTACGCATGGCCTTAAAATAATTTATTATATATTAAGCTTACAACTCTCTAACCCAAATATTCCTGAAACTTAGCGGCTCGCTTGGGTCGCCGTGTGCTTGCAGGTAAATTGGTGCCGCACCATGTTTTTGGTACGATGGTTTGCCAATATATTGGGTTGGGCCTAACAGTTCGGTATGGTTTTGTACCAGTACACCGTTCAAGAAAGCAGTAACATAGGCCTTGGTTTTCACGCTGCCATCCTCGTTAAAGGTTGGCGCGGTCCAGATCACATCGTAGGTTTGCCACTCGCCCGGTTTACGGGTTGGGTTTACCAACGGCGGAAATTGCTTGTAGATACTACCCGCCTGTCCGTTAACGTAAGTTTTATTGTTGTACGAGTCGAGCACTTGTAACTCGTAACCCGCATCGCCTTTGCCTATTGAGGCCAGGAAGATACCACTGTTACCCCTGCCCTGTCCTGTGCCGGTAATATTAGCAGGCACACGCCATTCAACATGCAGTTGGTAATTGGTAAATTTACGTTTGGTTACTATGCCCCCTTCGCTTTTTTTCACAGTAAGGGCACCACCAGCCACATCCCATTTAGCGGGCTTGCTGTTATCATCGGCTGATGCCCATTCGTTAAGGTTCTTTCCGTCAAACAGCACAATAGCGTCTGATGGTGCTTCGGCGGTAGTTTTGCCCGGTGTAACCACTTTAGGTACCGGCTCCCAAACCTCAGTATCCTCGGGTTTGGCGTTTTGCGCAAATGCCGATACGCTGCCAAAAGCAAGCAGCAGTGTCAGTATAGTTTTATTATTCACAGTAATTGGTTTTTTATATAGATAATGTTTTTACGTATGAAATGCTTTCGCCAATGCTCACGTAAGGATCAATATTGGTAAAGTTTTCCTGCTCAACTATAAAGTGTTTAACACCTGCTTTTTGTGCAGCGGCAAAAATCGCTTTATAGTCTATTAACCCTTTGCCCACCTCTGTGTTAAGCTCTTTGTTAGCTTTATCGGCATCCTTTACGTGTACCAGTTTAAACCTGTTGGGGTTTTCGTTAAGCATTTTAACCGGATCAAGGTTTGAGCGATAAACCCAGTACAGGTCAAGCTCAAGGGTAACAAGGTTAACATCAGTTTCCTTTAACAACACATCATAAAATGAGGTATCGCCAACAGGTTTCCATTCAAAATTGTGGTTATGGTAACCAAACTTAAGTCCGGCTTTTTTTACCATTTCACCTGCCTTATTGAATTTTTGCGCCATAGCTTTGCACTTGTCAACCGTATCAATCAGTTCGCCGCCCATCCATGGTAATATCACGTAGGTTGAACCGATGATCTTAGCGGCCTCAATGGCTTCATTGATCTCTTTATCGCTGCCATCACGGAAGTATGATTCGATACCGTAATGCCCGCTTGGCGAAACCAGTCCGTTAGCTTTCAGCAACTGACCGTAGGCTTTGGCATCCAATCCCCAAAAACCATTTTGTTTGGAGTAACCATAGGTTTCAACCTCTTTATAACCCGCTTTGGCAATCTTTTCGGTAACGCCTTTTACGTCTTTTGGCAGGTAATCGCGCAGGCTGTAAAGTTGTAAACCAACTTTACTTACACCCTTGGCCGATGACAGATCGGGCCTTAAAAGCATGGCCGCGCCCAGTAAACCGGCCTGACCTAAAAATGTACGTCTGTTTGTCATGTGCAATATTTTTTATTGTTATTTACTTTGATTAAATATCAGTGCTTTAGTTTAATTACAATACAATTTCGGCGTCCTCGGCATCAACACCGGGCTGTGTTTCAACGTGTTTTTTATCACGGAAAAGCAGCAGGAATAACACCAACACCACAGCAGCAATACCAGCCGGAACTAACCAAATAGACTGCCATTGTATCGAACCATCAGAACCTACGTTTGAATCATATATTTTACCTGATAAGATTGATCCTATCAACATCCCTACACCATAAGTGGCCAACGTGATAAATCCCTGCGCAGAACTTTTGAACTTTT
This sequence comes from Mucilaginibacter defluvii, assembly GCF_039543225.1. Taxonomy (NCBI): domain Bacteria; kingdom Pseudomonadati; phylum Bacteroidota; class Sphingobacteriia; order Sphingobacteriales; family Sphingobacteriaceae; genus Mucilaginibacter; species Mucilaginibacter defluvii. The sequence goes on along the minus strand of NZ_BAABJI010000001.1, from coordinate 1,190,312 downwards.
CGCCTGCTAGATTGTCTGTATAAATCTGGCCTGTGACAAAAAAGAAATCGTAGCAGATACCGTGCAGAACTATACCGCCTAATAGCATCCAATAATTGGTATCTCCGTTGCCGTAGGCGAATAAAACATATCGTAACACCCAGGCAGACATACCAATAGCCAACATCTTTTTAACACCTAAACGCACAAAGAAAAAAGGAATACATATCATAAAAACAGTTTCAGAAACTTGTCCCAATGATTGTGTTATAGTACTTCCTTTTACACCTGCATCCTGTAAAAAAACGTTAGCAAAGCCGTAGTAAAATGCCAGAGGGATACAGATAGCTACAGAGGCTATGAAAAAAAACAGGTAAGACTTGTTTTTCAATAAACCGATTGCATCAAGTCCTAAAACATCACCAACGGAAACCTGCTGTCCTTTTTTAACAGGAGGCGTAGCAGGTAAAGTGAAGCTAAACAGACCCAAAATCAATGAAGCAGTGCCAGACATTTTAAATGTATTTACCAAAGCAGCTTCACTCCCAAGTTTGTCCCAACTTAACCAACTTACCAAAAAGCCTGCGAATATCCATCCCAAAGTACCCAAAACCCTTATCGGAGGGAATTGCTTTTGTGGGTTATCCATCTGACGGAACGCTACAGAATTCACTAAGGCCAATGTCGGCATATATAAAATCATGTATATTAATATGTTAGGATAAAATGCTGTAAAACCTTCAGAAGTTGAGGCTCTCCATAAAAGTAATCCACCTAATAAATGTAATACACCTAATATTTTTTGTGCCGAAAAGAATCTGTCGGCAATTAAACCGATGATGAAAGGAGCAACAATAGCGCCTATTGATTGAGTCAGATAAGCTGCACCTACCTCTGATCCAGAACTTTTAAAATTTTTTATCAGATAAGTTCCTAAGTTAACAAACCAGCCACCCCAGATGAAAAACTCCAGGAACATCATGGCTGATAATTTAAAGCGGTTAGTAAAGGTCATTTTTTATGGTCTGTTTTGGTTTAATTATTATTTAACCGCTAATATATACTTTACCATCTCTTTTGCATCATTTTTTGACACATTAGGATGCGGGCTCATCGGTATCTGGCCCCAGTTGCCCGAGCCGCCATTTATTACCTTATCGGCAAGCATATCAATATTGGCAGCGGTTGGTTTGTATTTTTTGGCAACATCCGCATACGCCGGGCCGACTAATTTAACATCTTCTTTATGGCAGGTAAGGCAGTCGCTGGCCTTAATCAGTTCGCCGCCTTTTACGGATCCGGCCACAGCTTCGGGCTTCTCGGGCTTTTCCGGCTGTTCTTTTTTCTCGGGTTGTTCCTTTTGCTCAGCCGGAGGTTGAGATACCGGTTTATCAGTCGGCGTTATTGTATCGTTGTCAGCAGCCGAGTCAGTCGCGGCTACTTCTGTCGCGTCAGCAGCGGTAGTATCCGCAGTTTCCGTATTGGTTTTGGTTTCTCCGCCGCATGAGGCGAACAGCACACCGGCTGCAAAAATCAAAAAAAGCTTTTTCATAGGTATGGTATTAAGCTAATGGTAAAAAAGCCCTCTCATTTTGGAGAGGGCTTTATTGAGGTTTTACTGCAACCCCAGTAATCTTCTGTTATACGCTTCGTCGCCGCCTGCTGATGCAAAATCATCAAAGGCATGATCGGTTACGTGGATAATGTGGTTCTTGATGAACTCGGCACCTTCGCGCGCGCCATCTTCCGGGTGTTTAAGGGCACACTCCCACTCCAGCACAGCCCAGCCTTCAAAATCGTAAGCCGCCATTTTGCTGAAGATCGCCTTAAAATCAACCTGACCATCACCTAATGAGCGGAAACGGCCTGCACGGTCAACCCAGTTCTGGTAACCGCCATACACACCCTGACGACCGGTCGGGTTAAACTCGGCATCCTTAACGTGAAACATTTTTATACGTTCGTGATAGATGTCGATATACTCCAAATAATCCAGGCATTGCAGCACAAAGTGCGATGGATCATACAGCAAGCAGGCACGCTTATGGTTGTTCACTTTTTCAAGGAACATCTCATAAGTAATACCATCGTGCAAATCCTCACCCGGATGGATCTCATAGCAAAGGTCAATACCATGCTCGTCAAACACGTTCAGGATAGGTTCCCAGCGTTTGGCTAACTCGGTAAATGCGGTATCAACCAAACCTGCGGGGCGTTGCGGCCATGGGTAAACGGTTTGCCATATCAGCGCGCCGCTAAAGGTTACATGGGCATTTAAACCAAGGTTTTGCGATGCTTTAGCAGCGTATTTTAGCTGCTGTACCGCCCACTCCTGACGCGCCTTGGGGTTGTTACGGTACTGCTCGGGCGCGAAGGCGTCGAACAACTGATCGTAAGCCGGGTTGACGGCAACCAACTGACCTTGCAGGTGGGTTGAAAGTTCAGTGATCTCTAAACCTGCCTCGTTAACAATACCTTTTATCTCGTCGGCATAAGTTTGGCTTTCGGCCGCTTTTTGTATGTCGATATAATGCGGATCATTGGTTGGCAGTTGCACACCTTTGTAGCCTAAACCCTTTGCCCAATCGCAAATAGATTTCAGGTTATCAAACGGCGCGTTAGGGCCAACAAACTGGGCTAAAAATATTCCGGGTCCTTTAATGGTTCTCATATATGTTTTATTGGTTTTAGATCACAAAATCAGTCCACTTTTTATCCGATTTGCCCGAGGCGATCACGTTCTCCACAAACGCCATCCCGCGTACACCTTCTTCCACACCCGGAAAATCAAGCCATACAGCCTCAGCTTCCTTACCTTCAATTGTTGCTTTAACCGTTAAGGCGAAGTTTTTATACAGGTTGGCGAAGGCTTCCAGGTAACCTTCGGGATGACCGGCCGGCGCACGCATGTTACCGGTTACAAAACTACTGGTGTAGCCGCCGCCGGTACGCCATATTTCGGTTGGCTTATCTAGGTACTTAACCAATAAGGTATTGGCTATATCCTGCTGCCACTCAATGCCGCCGGTTTCACCATAAACACGTATTTTAACGTTGTTCTCATCGCCCGCGGCAATTTGGGTAGCCATCAGCACGCCACTTGCACCATTATCGTATTTTAACAGCACCGCGCCGTCATCATCCAGCTTACGGCCTTCAACTACTACGTTGATATCGGCATTCAGCTTGGTGGTTTGCAGGCCGGTAACATATTCGGCCAAGTTAAAGGCATGGGTACCGATATCGCCCATGGCACCGGCTATTCCGCTCTTACCCGGATCGGTACGCCATGAGGCCTGTTTGTTATCCTCTCCTTCTAAAAATGTGCTTAACCATCCCTGCGGATATTCTACATATACCTTGCGCACCTTACCGATCTTACCTGAAGCAATGAGTTGCTTTGCCTCTTTTACCATTGGATAACCGGTATAAGTATGTGTTAAGCAAAACAGCTTACCACTGCTTTTTACTACCTTTTCCAGTTCCTTTGCCTCGTCCAGCGAGAAGGTCATGGGTTTATCCAATATCACGTGAAAACCATTCTCCAAAGCCAGTTTGGTTGGCTCAAAGTGCACATGGTTAGGTGTTACTATGCTGATTACCTGTACGCGTTCGTCCTCGGACAATTGCTTTTCTTTTTCGATAAGCTCCTGGTACGAAGTGTAGGCACGCTCAGGTGATACACCAAGTGCTAAGCCGCTGGCGCGGGATTTTTCGGCATTGCTGCTGAATGCGCCGGCCACCAGTTCATAATGGTCATCAATACGTGAGGCAATGCGGTGTATAGCACCAATAAAGGCACCCTGTCCACCGCCAATCATTGCTAATTTCAGTTTCATCGGTTGTGTTTATATTCTCAGATATTTATTCGCTCAGGCGGCGGGGGCAATTATACACCCAGTTTCCAGCCTTCGCGGTATTCGCGTTTTACGTATTGGTTAACGGCATCAAAGTTGGTCACCTTCATGTTCTGGTTATCCCAGATCAGTTTAATATCATTACCAGGGAACGAACTGCGGCCCTGTGCATCTTTAACCTCAACGGCATGGCCCCTGATTGATAAGTTGGCCATCAGCAATGCCTCGGTTAACGGACCGGCAATCTCAAACGGCGAGCTCACTTCCATTTTACCGTAACCGGCTAAACAAGCCTCAACCCATTGCGCGTAGTGGCCGTTATCGCCACCCGGCACACGTTTTATTGTTTGCGGAACGTTTGCTTCTTTGGTGCGCGAGGTTGGCAACAGTTGCGGGTTAACCGCGTAAGTACCGGCCATCATTTTACCTTTTGAACCAACGAACAGCATACCGTTACCACCATCGCCAAATGTTTCATTAGGGCCAAGCTCGGCAGGCCTTTCCGGCTGTATACCGCCATCCATCCAATGAATGGTTACATCGCCTTTGGTTTTGGCTGTTTTAGGGAACGTCATGGTAATATGGCTTGATGGCGGGCAGCTTTCAGGGAAATAACCTTTCCTAAAGATGTCAGTATAAACCGTACCCACGCTTGATTGTACATCCTTTACATAGGTAAGATCTAACAGACGGAAAGCGGGCTCCATAATGTGGCAACCCATATCGCCTAACGCGCCTGTACCATAATCCCACCAGCCGCGCCAGTTAAACGGTACTAATTTTTCGATATAATCCTTATTTGGTGCAGTACCCAGCCATAAATCCCAATCCAGTTCTTTAGGTATGGTTGCTTTGTTTGATGGCCATGGAATACCCTGCGGCCATACCGGGCGGTCTGTCCAGCAGTAAATGGTATTTACATCGCCGATAAGGCCTGCATCAAACCACTCCTTTAACTGCCTTACACCATCTCCTGATGAACCCTGATTACCCATTTGGGTTACCACTTTGTATTTTTTAGCGGCATCGGTTAAAACACGCGCCTCGTAAATATCGTGGGTTAATGGTTTTTGTATATATACGTGCTTTTTAAGCTGCATTGCTGCCAGCCCGATAATGGCGTGGTTATGGTCAGGCGTTGAAACCGAAACGGCATCAATATGCTTGTGCTCTTTTTCCAGCAGTTTACGCCAGTCTTTATAGTATTTAGCTTTAGGGAAATTCTTTACCGATTCCGCCGCCTCGCGATCATCTACATCGCACAGGTAAGCTATCTCAGCCTTACCGCTTTTGTAGAAGTTGGCAATATCGCTTTTACCTTTACCACCGGCACCAATACCGGCAACTATCAGCTTATCGCTTGGTGCAGTATAACCTTTACCGCCAAGCACGTAGCGTGGCACAATCATGAAACCGGCCGCTGCCAGCGCGCCGCTCTTGATAAAACTCCGTCTCGAATTGTTTTCAGTTTCCTTAGTCATAGTAGTAATACCGGTGTATTATGTTTAATTTAATTGATTTAGAGGTTTCCTTTTTTCATTTCACTAACGGCGTAATCAACCGAGCGGGCGGTAAAAGCCATGTAGGTTAATGAAGGGTTTTGGCAGGCTGTTGAGGTCATGCAGGCACCATCGGTAACAAACACATTGTTGCAGGTATGCACCTGGTTCCATTTGTTAAGGATGGATGTTTTTGGATCATGCCCCATGCGTGCGCCGCCCATTTCGTGAATATCCAGACCCGGCGCTTTGCCCTGGGTTATTTCCTTACGTATGTTTTTGAAGCCGGCCGTTTCAAACATCTCGCCTACCTGCTCCAGGTAGTCGTTGGTCATTTTACGGTCGTTATCATCATAATCAACCGAGATACGTAGTAGCGGCATGCCCCACTGGTCTTTCTGATCCTTATCCAGCTTTACGTAATTGCTTTCTTTTGGTATGGTTTCGCCCATCATGTGCGAGCCTACTCTCCAGCCGCCCAATTGAGGGTTAGCCAGACTGTCTTTTAGTTTACTGCCAACACCTGATGAATCGGTATGCGTTGAACGATACGCGCCTAAACCGGCAGCATAACCACGCAGAAAATCGGTTTCCTGCTTGTAAACGTTACGGAAACGTGGTATATACCCACCACCGGCCGGGTTGCGGCCTTCGGTTTTGAATTCGGTGTATCCATCCACATCGGCATTAACAGTAGCCGTATAAAGGTGAAATGCTACGTATTTGCCCAGCACGCCGCTATCATTACCCAGGCCGTTAGGAAAACGGTTTGAGGTAGAGTTAAGCAATATCATGTTGGTATTTAATGCTGCCGCGTTAACAAAAATAATGCGGGCGTAATATTCAATAACTTCTTTGGTGTTCGTGTCGATAACACGTACGCCGGTTGCCTTTCCTTTGTTTTCATCGTAGATAATCGATTGCACTACTGAAAACGGGCGCAAGGTCATGTTGCCTGATTTCATGGCCCATGGAATGGTTGAGGCATTACTGCTAAAATAGCCACCAAACGGACAACCACGCTGGCAAAGCACCCTGTTCTGGCACTGTACCCTGCCCTGCTCAAAGTGGATTGGCTCAGGCTTTGAAAGGTGCGCGCAACGCGCGCTGATCACGTGTCGGTTACTGTAAGCTTTTTTAACGTGATCGCTAAAATATTTTTCGACTGTATTTAATGGAAAGCCCGGTAAAAATTCACCATCAGGCAGTTCGGCAATACCATCTTTATTGCCCGATATACCGGCAAATTTTTCGACGTAGCTGTACCATGGCGCTATGTCGGCATAACGGATAGGCCAGTCGACAGCAAAGCCATCGCGCGCAGGGCCTTCAAAATCAAAGTCGCTCCAGCGCTGGGTTTGGCGCGCCCATAGCAGCGATTTACCGCCTACCTGGTAGCCGCGTATCCAATCAAAAGGTTTTTCCTGTATGTAAGGGTGCTCTTTATCCTTTACAAAAAAGTGCGCTGCATCTTCATGGAAAGCGTAGCAGCGTGAAACTATAGGATTTTCTTCGCGTACCGATAATGGCATCTCATTGCGATGCTTAAATTCCCAGGGGTACATATTGGTGGTAGGGTAATCAATACCATGTTTAACATCCCGGCCACGCTCAAGTACCAGCGTTTTAAGTCCTTTTCCGGTAAGCTCCTTGGCAGCCCAGCCCCCACTTATTCCCGATCCGATAACTATGGCATCGAAGGTACGTTCCTTAACGCTGTCGATGTTTAAATTAGCCATGCTTTACTGCTGTATTATTGGTTTTTACAGGCACGTCTACATTATACCTGCTCGGTATAAGCTCATAAACCACCTTTTTTGTCATAAAATATTTTGATTGGGTGTACCCCTGTACCGTTTTATCCTTAGTAATGCGGTAAAATGCGTTTAACTCACTGGTGCCGGCCTTTCCGTTTTCAAACGTTAAAAGCAATGCCTCGCGTTGTGCCTGCGGCCATAATGCGAATGGCTTGGCGCTCGTTTTAGCGGCCAACGCTGCAAATTGTTTTAGCCCTTCGGTAAATTGCTGCTGATCCTGCTTGTTGTAGCAATCATCCAGCATAAGCAATACAAAAAGGTGCAAGCCCATGTCCTTAGCGCCTAGGCTGGTTGTTTTAGGTATAATGGTTTCGGCAACCTCGGCAAGTAGTTTTTCTTGCGCAAGCGTAATTTTTACGTTTTTTAATTGTATCAAATTACTGCTGCCCGCAAGCATATCCTTCGGAAAAAGCGTAGCTCCCCCTAATACTAACGCCAGATTTTTAATCGCAACTCTTCTGTCCATTAAACTATTATCAGTGTTGATTTATTTAACGCCACCGTGCGCTAAATGCAGGTTTGACTATAGAAAGCCGTGCTTTCCAAACTTAATAACTTTATTATTAAAAAAGTATTATGCCATAAATAAGTTACTAATAGCCCCATTTTTTTATTACGGCCAAATCAATACCCGCGCTTTCGCTTTGGCCAAGCCCCTGGTATTCTTCCTGCTCTATTACAAAATATGATGTTCCGGCAGTTTTTTTGGCGGCCTTAAGTATTTGTTTTAACGGAAGCAAACCTTTGTCAAGCTGGCAGCTTTCGTATTTGGGTTTGCCGTTTTCTTGGCCGGCTTTTATCATGTTTTTCACGTGCATCAGCTCAAACCTGCCCGGATATTTTTTTATGTAGTCGAGCGCGTTAGCGCCGGCCATATACATATTGCCAATATCCAGTTGTTGGGCAACCAGCGCCGGATCTGTATGTTGCAGCATAAAATCATACAAGAGTATACCATCAATGCGTTGTTCAAATTCAAAATCGTGGTTATGGTAACCGAATTTCATGCCGTACTTTTTGCACAGCTCGCCGCACCTATTAAACTGCTCCATATAAGGTTTCATCTCATCGGCGGTCATGGCCGCGCCTGATAATGACGGGCTGATCACAAAACGTTGACCGATAGCGGCGGCATCCTCAACGGTTTGTTTCCACTTATCGGTAAAATCATTTTTAGAAGCATCCCAGTCTTGCCGGGCCATGGTAGTGTGCCCGCTTGGCATAGTTAAGCCGTTATCATTCAATATAGCTTTGAATTCCTTTACGGTAAAGCCATAAAATTTACGGTCGGAGTAGTTGGCATGCTCTACGTGGCGGTAACCCAGCTCTGCCAGGCGTTTCAGCGTGGCTTTGGGATCGGTACGCATTTCATCACGTACGGAGTACAATTGCAGCACGTTGCGATGCAGTTTGTTATCGGCAGCACCGGCGTAACTCGGTAAAGCCGCCGCGGCGGCCAACATAGCCGAGCTTTTTAAAAAACTTCTTCGGGAGTAACTCATGGTTTGTAACTGGTTAGTATCACAAACACCGCATGGTAAAAAAAGCATCACCACGGCATCTGCCCTACTAAAGTAGTTATTGCTCCCTTAAAATGAAACATTAAAAGGCAAAAATGCCGCATACAAAAAAGCCACCTTGCCGGTGGCTGTTATCATATTTTAAATTTCGGTCAGGATCAGCCCGGTTTTGGGGCATACCCTTTCTACCACGGGCACAGGTTTATAATATTGCTGATAAAAGCGTTTTTTGGAATCATTATAACAAGTTACCGCACCAAAAAAGTGCATGGCTTTTATGTAATACCAAGCCATATCAACCTGGTATGGCTTAAAGCCCGAACGCGCGCTTTTAGGGAACAAGTGGTGATTATTATGCCACTCGCCCGCTACAATACCCGGCCACAACTGATTAACCGACATATCGTTACGATTATGATCGACCCCTTCGCGGCGCATATCCTTACCTTTGCCGTGGCCTTCGTAATTAAAGGTACGCACGCCTACCGCCCAAAAACCGGCGGCGCCAAGCAGCGCGCAAGCTAAAGCTATACCACCAAGCAGGTAAAATACGGTAAACCAAAACCCCCAGCTTAATAACACACCGGCTACGCTATAAAACGGGTTAGCCACCGTACCCCACTTTTTATATTGCGCATAAGTATTGGCTTTTACCCCTGTGTGTTTCATCAGGGTTACGCAACGGTTGTAATCGTTCTCGCTCATGTTGCGATTTATAGGTTGATGATTGGCATCCGCTAAAAAACAATACAAAAAGCCACCCGACGCGTTGTATGGGTCGCCCGGCTGATCAGACAGGGCGTGATGCACATGGTGCGAGATCACATATATCTCCTCAGGGATAATTTTCAATGTAAGATTTTGGGTAACAAAACGCCAAAAATTATTGCGGAATTTGAAAGCCCTATGTGTGCAGTAACGATGGTACCAGATAGTGCCATGCGTACCCATAACCACCATGCTGTATATAAAAGTGATAAGCAGCAGTTTTAGGCTAAAATATTTAAATATGAAAAGCAGGAAAAAAGGCGTTAACGCCAACACCATCAGCCAGCTCATTAAGGGGAGCCAATTGCGGCGGTTTTTAAAAACATTCATGCGGCTTGCAAATGCTTTTAGAATTTTGGCTGGCGAAGGTTTCGAAAGATTGCCATCACCATCCTGCCAACCGTATGCAGGTGCTTCGAGTACCGTATGAATAAAGGCCATAAATTTGAAATGGATTTAAATTTTTAAACTATTAGGAAAGTGGGAAGATAAGTATTATTTATCACACTAATGTAAAAATCTTACAACGCGTGTGAATATACTTGCTGAGAGATTATAATACTCAAACGCATAAATGAGGGTTTAATTGTCTGCCAAACATTTTTAGTGCAACATTTATATTACACTGTACGGGGGTGTTAAACTATGCGGTATCTTCATCGTCCAACACCCCAACTAACCCCCTTAGCCACTTGAAAAAACTACTACTTACCTTTTTTACACTTACACTTTTTATAACCGTACATGCACAAACTGCCCGCCAGGTTACTGGCTCAGTAGTTGATAGTGCCAACGTTACGCTACCCGGTATCAGCGTTAAGCTGATAACACCTACCGACAGCATGAGCGTCGCGACCGATATGGAAGGAAAATTCAAGTTTCCGGCGGTAAAGGGCAGCACTTTTAAACTTACCATAACCGGTATCGGCTATGAAATATACAAAGGTGAATTTAAGCTAACCGACGAGGCATCAGCCAGTTTAAAACCTATTAAATTAAAAACGCAATATAACCTGTTGAGTATTGTAAATATTACCGCGATCAAACCACCTATCACTATAAAGCAGGATACTGTAGAATACAATGCCGCGGCCTATAAGGTGCGAGACGGCTCCCCGACCGAGGACCTGCTGAAGAAAATGCCCGGCATTGAGGTTGATAAAGATGGCAACATCAACGCGCACGGCAAGGCGGTTACCAAGGTACGTGTAAACGGTAAAGACTTTTTTGCGGGCGACCCTAAACTGGCCACGCAAAACCTGCCGGCCGATATTGTGGAGAACATACAGGTAATTGATGACTATGGCGACCAAGCTAACCTAACCGGTATAAAAACCGGCGAACCCGCCAAAATATTAAACATCACTATTAAAAAGAACCGTAACGTTGGCAACTTTGGCCGCTTAAACGCCGGTGTTGGTAATGAGAAACGCTTTAACACCCGCGTATTTGCCAATCATTTTAACAATCAGGAACAAATTTCAGTACTGGGAAATTTTAATAATACCGATGGTAACCAAAACGGTATAAACACGCAGCGATCCGGACAGGTAAGGTACAGTAATGAATTTGGGAAGAAAATAAAATTTGACGGACGTTATAGTATTGATGACAATGACCGCAATACTATCTCATCATCCCTAAGGGAAGAACTTTACACTTCAGGGGCTATTACCCGTAACAACCAAAGCAATAACACCAATTGGAACACCAGCCATCACGTTGATTTTAACCTGGAATACAAACCTGATACCCTTAATTTTTTTAAGATTAGCCCTAACTTTAGCCTCAGCACATCAGGTAATGACAATAAGCTCGACTTTATAAATAACCGAAATGGCGTTACCGATGTTGGGCAGCAATATAATAACGGCAATAACCGCTCGCCTAACTACGGGGGTAATTTTTTGTTTAATCACCGGTTCAAAAAAAAGGGCCGCAATTTCAGTATCAACCTGAATGCGAATTCATCTGACAACACCAACCGTTCGCAGGATTTATACAACGCCCAAAATCAGCAAAACGGCTTGCGCGATACCATATATCAGCAGATAAATACCGCCGGCTCAACGGATCGCTTCGGAGCAAGCCTTTCATATACAGAGCCACTCAGCCAAACCACCTTTTTAGAAGCTAATTACAATTATAGTTATACCGATAACAAGAACGATCGTTTTAACTATCGTATTAATCCGTACACCAACGAGCTCACTTATGTTGATTCGTTAAGCACGGTCTATAATTACCAGTTTATTAATAACCGTTTTGGTTTAAACTTGCGGAGCATTAAAACTAAGTACAATTTAACACTGGGTATGGGTTTACAACCTACTACTTTGCAGGGCGAGTTTCAGGGGACACGTACATCGCGCAATACGGTTAATTATATACCTAACGCCAATTTTATTTACAAGTTTACACCTAACCGTACGCTTACCTTTAACTTTAACGGCTCAAACCAGCAACCCAGCTTTTATCAGTTACAACCTAAGCCCGACCTTTCAAATCCGCAGAACCGGGTGTATGGCAACCCTGACCTGAAGCCGGAGTTTAACATGCGTTACAGCCTGCGCTTTAACCAGTTTAATGTACAAAGCGGCAATTCATTATTTGTTAATGTAGATTATAATACCACTTCTAATAATATCGTATCAAACACCAAACCTGTCAGGCTTGATGATACCTCGGGCACCGGGCGTTTAATACAGGAAACCCGCTATTTAAATACCGATGGGTTTTACTCCCTCAACGGCAATTATGCTTTTACCACCAAACCCTTTACCAATAAATCGTTCACGGTGTCGCTTAACGGAAGTAGCAATTATAATAATCAGGTAACATTTATTGAGAATGAACGTAACCTGGTTAAAAATCTTGTTTTAACACAGGGCTTAAAATTCCGCGCAGATATTGATAGTGTGATGGACACCGAGATTAGCGGTAGCTATAGCATTAATACCTCAAAAAATAGTTTAACTAATGATGAACGCCCGCTTAACCGCAACGTGAATACCTGGAATATTGGTCTTGATGGCCGCAATTACTTTTTTGATGGGTGGATACTGGGTTACAATATATACAAACAAATAAACAGCGGCTTTGGCTCGCGCAGTGTTAACCCGGCTATTATTAGCACTTATATAGAGTACCAGTTTCTGGCACAAAATTCAGCATCGTTCAGGCTACAAGGGTTTGATTTGCTGAACCAGAATACCGGTATCAGCCGTTCAGTAAACGGTAATGTAACTGTGGATTCGCGGACTAACCGTTTGGGGCGATACTTTTTGTTTACATTTAGCTACCGTTTCCGCAAATTTGCGGGCCGTGGTATGGGTGGCGGTAATCGTGACGAACGCCGGGAAGGCGGCGCTGAACGAGGTGGACGCGGCAACGGCGGAGGTGGCGGAGGGGGACGCAGAGGATAAAGCGCAAAAATTATTTTTTTAGAAAATAAACCTAAGCCGGCTTTTTTTATTCTAATAACGATGAAATACTTTTTTGCCTTATTGCTTTGCGTAACTACGTTGAATTTATTTGCACAGGTAACACAAAAACGGGATGAGAAGCTGATACAGGATGTGCAGGAACGATATTCTGTTTTAGCGGATAGCCCCTCAATCAGGCATGGGTTTTACCAGGCCATCTACCGTAAAAAAACGGTAATAGCAAGTGGCCGTTACGAGCGCGGCAAGCGGGTAGGCATGTGGCATTATTACAGCAAGACCGGGCAACTGCTGCAAAATTATGATTACGACAAACATGCTATCGTATACTCCTCTCCTGTTGATACCATGCGCTCGGTAAGATATATTATAGACGACGAGATAAAACCTAACGATGCTATAGCGCCACCTATAAAACCCGGAAGCGTATATTTTGGCTACATGCCATACGTAAAGCTGATACAAATGCCTGCCGGGTTAGAGGAATTTGATTATACCACACTTGTCGCTACGGTTGAATTATTAGTTAGCCCGGGCGGGCGCCTTGCGGATTTTAAGATCAGGATAACACGGCCGGGTGGTTTTATTAATATCAATAAGGTTGCAGATATGCCTTTAGACGCGATTGAGCCTGAGGATAAAATATTTTTGCCTGCATCCAAAAACGGCCAAAACGTAGGTATGACGATTATAGTTACCTGCCGGTTTGATAGCCGGGGCAGAGTTTTATTTTAACAAAAGCAAAAGAGGCGCCTGTCAGGCGCCTCTTTTGCTTTATGATCTTAGTGATCGTGATGACCATCCGGACCGTGGGCATGGCCATGGGCCAGTTCCTCTTCGGTTGCCGGGCGTACGTTCAGTATAGTGCCTTTAAAGTGCAATTCCTGACCAGCCATCGGGTGGTTTAAATCCACAATAACCGCATCCTCCGCTACTGATACCACCTGGCCACGGAAACGGTTGCCATTGTTGTCCTGTAACGGGATGATCGATCCTATCTCCGGGATTTCTGCTCCTTCAAACATTTCTTTTGGCAAATTGGCAACAGCCTCTTCGTCATATTCACCATACGCATCTTCGGCAGTGAGGCGAAACTCATAGCTGTCACCGGTTGAATGCGTGCTTAAGTTCTCTTCAAATTTTGGCAGCATCTGGCCTGCACCATATAAAAAGGTAAGTGGTTGCTCCTCGGTCGCGCTTTCTACTTTTTCTTCGGTACCGTTGTTGTCAACATACAAGTCATATGTTAATGATACTACGTGCTTTGGTTCAATTTTCATTATAGTCGTTTTTAATATAAGTAATCAGGCTTCAATTTGTTTTAAAGCCTCGTTAACAGTTGTGGATGGTAAGCCGCAGGTTTTATCGCGGCACACAAAAATTTGTGTTTCATCCCCAAACTTCCCTTGCAGCAAAGGTAAACTTCCCGCGGTGCCACCCAACATTATTTTATTGGGAATATACTTTTTCTCAATATCACGGCGATGGTTTTCAAAATCATCACCGGTTACCGCCACTTCATACACCCCGTAAACCTCATCCGTAAGCAGCATGATCCAGTTAGAGTAAACCGAGCCATACTTACCCAGGTACGGCATAATATTCCGCAGTAACTGTGCCGAAACTTCCAGGTATTGCTCATTGTCAAACAAAAGCCCGAGCTTTTTAAGGTTACGCGCCATGGTTGAGTTTGATGCAGGCGTTACACCATCCATTATTTCTGATTTACGGGCAATCAGCAGTTCATCATCAGCAGCAGTGTAAAAGAATATGCCGCCCTCTTCATCATAGAAATTATTGACTGCTACATCAGCAAGGCTACGTGCTTTGGTTATCCATTCTTCATCAAATGTAACCTCATACAGAGTAATAAAAGCATCGATAACATTAGCATAATCATCCAGAAAAGCCAAACCCTCGCCGCCCGGTATATCCGTTTTGTACAAACGGGATAATTTACCTGCAGAAGTAATCAGGTTATTCAATATAAAGTTAGCATTTGACAAAGCATATTGCAGATATTCAGCCTCACCAAAAGCACGGTAGGCATCGCAAAGCCCTTTCAGCATCAACCCGTTCCAGGAGGCTAAAATCTTGTTATCCAACCCCGGCCTTACGCGTAAACCACGGGCATCAAGCAAGCGTTCGCGGAGTATACGTATTTTTCGTTGCAGGTCATCCACACTAAGCCCAAGATCAGCAGCTAACGATTCATCATCCCGGTTACGGAAAAATACATTGGTACGTTCTTCCTCCCAGTTACCATTTTCAGTAACGTTATAATAAATATTGAACAGATCTGCATCATCACCAAGAATTTGGTACAATTCAGCTTTAGTAAATGTGTAAAACTTGCCCTCTACCCCTTCGCTGTCCGCATCAAGCGCCGAATAAAAGCCACCATCCTCTGATGTGAGCTCGCGTAAAACGAACTCAGTGATTTCTGTAGCCACCTGCTTGTAAAGCATATCTGGCTTCCAGCTATGGGCCTCGGCATAAAGGCTTAACAGCTGCCCGTTATCATATAGCATCTTTTCGAAATGCGGCACATGCCAGTGCCCGTCAACCGCGTAACGTGCAAAACCGCCGCCTACATGATCGTAAATGCCACCGTAAGCCATCTTTTTTAATGTCAGTTCCACCGCGGCTGTCACCTCGGCATCCTTGCTTAGATGCGCGTAACGCATCAGGCTGATCCAGCTGTTAGGCATCGGGAACTTGGGCGCCGCGCCAAAGCCGCCTTCAACGTTATCAAAATACTTTTTCCAGTTATTGATAATCGTTTGCAGATCCTTTTGTGTGTACCTATCTTCTGTTTTCTCAATAAAATCAACCGACTCGTATTGATTAATGCCTTCGGTTAATTTCACCGCATACTCTTCCGCCTCCTTTGGTTTTTGCTTATAAAAATCGGCGAGGTTAAACAATAAGGATGTCCATTCATTTTTACGGAAGTAGGTACCGCCGTAAATAGGCCGCTGATCGGGCAGGCAGATGCAGTTTAACGGCCAACCACCCCGACCGGTCATCAATTGCACGGCACTCATATAAATCTGGTCTACATCGGGGCGTTCCTCACGGTCAACCTTAATGCACACGAAGTACTCGTTCATTACGGCGGCCACTTGCTTATCCTCAAAACTCTCGTGTTCCATTACGTGGCACCAGTGACAGGCAGAGTAACCAATACTTACCAGTATCAGCTTGTTTTCATCCCTGGCTTTTTGCAAAGCCTCAGGCCCCCATGGGTACCAGTCAACCGGATTATTAACGTGCTGAAGTAAGTATGGTGATGTTGAATTAGCCAGATGGTTCATTTAATATTAATTTTACGGGCGATGATTTGTTTTCGTTAAATGCAAATCTGTGTTAAACAAACGGTAACTCTATCATGCCCCGGTTATAATTTCGCTAAAGCAAAACGCCGCTGCATTGAAATGCAACGGCGCTGATAAACATATTTTGCGGCTGTAATTATGGCCAAACACCGAGGTTTTGGTACGATACAGCTATTTTGTTAATAGCGCCAACAAAGGCCGCCGTACGCAGGGTATCAATTTTTTCCAGCTTATAAGTTTCACGTATCTCGTGGTACGAGCGGATCATGGTATCTTCCAAACCTGAGTTAACAAGTTCCAGTTCCGACGACCCTTTAACGATAGTTGCACGCTGAGCAGGCGTTAATGATATACCGGTGATACCCTCAACCATGTTTACCAGGTTAAGGTTGTTATTCTCCTCGAACCGGCGATTGATACGACCGAACGCCACGTGCGAAAGGTTTTTCAACCACTCAAAGTATGATACAGTTACACCACCCGCGTTGGCATACATATCCGGGATAATAATACCACCTTTAGCGTAAAATATGGCTTCCGCTTCCGGAGTTGTCGGACCGTTAGCGCCTTCAGCTATAATTTTAGCCTGTATACGGTCTGCATTCTCGGCAGTTATCTGGTTCTCTAAAGCGGCAGGTACCAGAATATCGCACGGCTGCTCCAGGCCTTCACCGGAGTTTTTAAACTCCTGCTTAGCGCCGGCATAGCCTAAAATTGAACCTGTTGCCTTGCGGTGCTGGAAAACAGCTTCCACATCCAAGCCATCAGCATTATAAATGGCGCCTTCAAACTCGCAAATGCCAACTATAACGCCGCCGTACTCCTGTAAAAATTTAGCGGTGTAAAAACCTACGTTACCCAAGCCCTGCACAATAATGCGTTTGCCTGAAATACCTGTTGGCAAACCCAGTTTCTGCATATCCTCAGCAACGCCAACACACTCGCGGATAGAGATAGCCACGCCACGGCCGGTAGCTTCACGGCGGCCCTGTATACCATGCAGCGCAATAGGCTTTCCGGTTACCGAACCCATGGCATCTAACTGACCGGGGTTCATGGTAGCGTAAGTATCGGCAATCCAACTCATTTCGCGCTCACCGGTACCATAATCAGGTGCGGGTACGTCAATGCTGGGGCCTATAAAATTCTTTTTTATAAGTTCGACAGTGTAACGACGGGTAATGTTTTCCAACTCCTGCACGCTGTAGCTTTTAGGGTTGATGCGGATACCGCCTTTAGCGCCACCAAATGGCACGTTAACAATGGCGCATTTATACGTCATGAGCGCAGCAAGTGCCATCACCTCATCCTCGTTTACAAACTCGCTGTAACGTATACCGCCTTTTGTTGGCGATTGATGGTGTGAGTGCTCCACACGCCAGGCATCAATAACCTCGAAGCCGTTGCCGCGGCGTATAGGGAAACGGAAACGGTAAACGCTGTTGCATGACCTGATCTGATCGAGCAGGCCGGCATCATGTTTGGTAAATTTAGCGGCGTAGTCAAAGTTCTTGCATACGTCACCAAAAAAGTGTGTATTCTGATCTAATAACGAATTATCTGACATAGATATTTGGTATGAGTAAATAATTGGGTGTTAATATATGCGCAAAGTTGACACAAATTTTAGCACAACTGCAAATGTTAAAACCCATAGTGTTTTGGCTACACTACATAACAATCAATTTAAACCAATGTTTAAACAACACAAACTAAATTTTTGAACTATTTTTCGTTTTCGACTTTTTTTAATCTTTTATCTATCGAGAACAAATAAATGGCCAAACCAACGAAAATAATGGCCAAAGTAGCCACTACAACGTATATTTTGCCGGAGCTGCGCAGCGTGTCGGCCATTTCAATATCGGCGCCATTTTGGGCGAAAACGGCGGTAACGCTTAACAACAATACTATCAGGGAGAATAATTTCTTCATCATTAATCAAGGGAATTCTGTTTGTATTCAATCAGGCGGATGCGGTAGCGCAGGGTGGCTATCCAAACTGCCATTAAACTCCAGGCGATAAAACCTACATATAAAATCATACGTACGTTGTTATCGGTAATTTTACTAAAAGCCGGGTTACCACCATTACCGGGATGTAATGAATCCGTCATGCGGGGTAGTACCATAATAAGCACAATCATTACCGGGAAAGCAAAAATGTTATAGATGGCCGATATACGTGCTCGTTTCTGCTCTTCATCTATTGCATTACGCAGCACGAGGTAAGCACAGTACAACAAAAATGCAATGGCGGCACTGTTCTGTTTAGGGTCATTACTCCAGTACTCGCCCCAGGTATTGCGTGCCCATATCATACCGGTAATGAGGCCTAATATGAAAAAGAAAACGCCAACATTTACGCATTCAACCGCTATCAGGTCGTGTTTTGGATCGGCCGAACGAAGATATTTTATACTATACACTACCGATATAATGAACACGATGAACATGGCCATCCACATAGGCACATGAAAAAATGTATTACGGATGGTTTCATGAACGATGGGCAAACGTGGCACCTGTATCAAAAAACCGGCTATGACGGTTGTTAATACCAGCAGTACGGCCAGCACTTTCCACCATGTTTGGTACATAAACTTCATAAAATAACTTGTGGCGACAAATGTAACAATTTTTAATATAGAACGCCGGAAGCGGCCTATACGGTATTGATAATTTCAGGTCATATTATGCCTAAAAACTCAATCACCGGGCATATAATCAAGCGGTAGCAATTCGGCCAGTTTGGCTTTTGACCATGTGCCCTCCACCATTGGCGGATCCTGCAATACGCGCCCATTCATATCAAAATAAATAACAGGCTTAGGGAAAGTCATTGTACTTATCTCGAAGTTTTCCATATCCAGCGGTCGGTACAGGTCCCTGAAGTTGGTTTCCTCGTGCTTTTTGGTGTAGATCACATAAAGCATGTACTTGTTTACCCCTAAACCGAATATACCCGGATCATTAGTTTTAAAGAAGAACTGGTTACGTTTTAACAGCTCCTTGCCCAGCATCTCATGGTAATACTTAGGCATGTTTGACATGTTGATCCAGTAGTTTGCCGAATCGCGGTTAGTGGTTCTGAATTGCTTTATTTTGCGTTGTATCAGCTCCTCGGGGGCGCGTTCGGGGTTTGGCTCGCGCATAAATGGCTTTACAATAAAACCGTCATCCTCAAACGTATCGGCATAAACCGAACGGAAGAAATGTTTTGCCGAGCCGTAGTAAGCCTCCTTCCGTTTCTCACGCCATTTTTGTTTTTGGGCTTCGCTGCCCGGCAACTGCTCAAACAGCGCCCTACCCTCGTATGATATGATCCCGTTCAGCTTATCGGTTTTGAAGTCATTAATCATGTATTTCACCCGGTAGCCCAGCGCACGGTTCTCTACCACTAAAAATTCGTCCGTGAAAGCCTCCAATGTTTTTTTAGAGCTTTTATAAGATAAGCTTACTACCCGCGGGTTAACCACATAGCACTTCTTCGAGTTTTCGGAAGTGCCGATAAAATCCTGCTTAAATATTTCGTAATTCTTTTTCCAGTCAGCATCCGTCATGATCACCACCTCGCGCAGCATCATATTTTTTTGCTTAAGATCGATATTCAGCGTAAGCGTTGTATTGCTAACCATCACTGTTTGCACCGCTTCCTGGTAACCCACGCTGGTTACTACCAATTGGTATTGGCCGGGCTTCACCCCGCGTAAGGTAAATGATCCATCATCTGCCGAGGTAGTGCCGAACGTAGCATTGTTTAAAAACACACTGGCTTTGGCCAGGGGTTGCTTTCCGCCTGCGGTGGTAACCTTACCGATTATGGTGCCATCCTGCGCAAACGCAGGGGTCGCCAATACAAGCAGGCATATAACAATCAGCCCGGAAAAGAAAGTTTTTAATCGCGCCATAGATAAGGGAATAACAACAGCGATGTTGCGATAACTATTGCGTTAATGGCCGCCAACGCGCCTAAATGTCCGTAATTCAGGCTCCTGTCTAACCCATCCATGGCATTTTTACTGAAGCGGATCAAAATCAATATTACAGGAATGATAACCGGGAAACTCAATATGGCCATCAGCGTACCGTTGTTACCTGCTTTTGAAGCTATGGCCGATATCATGGTAAAAACCGTTGAAAAGCTGATACTGCCAATAATTACCGAAGCGAAATACAGTAAGGGGTCGCCTACTACATTTTTAAAGAACACAACGTAAACGATGATAGCCAACGTGCTTAGCAGCGCCATCAGCAGCATGTTATAAATAATTTTTGAAAGTATAATGGCCTGCGGGCTGGCTATGGAATAGTAATACAGCAAACGACCCCTACTCTCCTGCACAAAGCTTTTGCCTATAGCGTTAACGGAAGCAAACAACATAATGATCCAGAACAACACGTTCCATACTATCGGGTAACCGCTGCTGCCTGTAAAACCGGCGCTTAAACTAAAGGCTATGTAGCACACAAACACGGTTGATACCACATACAGCAATACCCCGTTAAAGGCATACTTTGAGCGCCACTCCAGCAATATTTCCTTTTTTAACAGCGTAAGCGTTTGACCGATAAGTTCCATGAGCTGCAAATATAATAAGCGCAGGTTTGTGATTTTGCTTTTGCCGATATTTTAAAAGCCCTAACTTTACCCTATGCCTGTGAATTTATTTTACCGTACCCCGCTTGGCGTTGCCCGCATTACTGACGATGACGGCTTTATCAGCGCGATATCCATCCGTGATGAAGATATTGAAGCGAATGAGCCGGAAACCGAATTGCTTAAAACGGTAGCCCTGCAATTTGATGAATACTTTGCGGGCAAACGCAAGGATTTTGACTTTCCGATAAAGCAGGCGGGTACCGATTTTCAGCAAAAGGTTTGGCAGCAACTGCTGCAGATACCTTACGGCAACACCACCAGTTATGCGGCGCTATCCAACCAAATGAAAAGCCCGCTTGCCATACGCGCCATCGCATCAGCAAACGGGAAAAATAATTTATGGATAGTAGTGCCCTGCCACCGCGTTATCGGATCAGACGGTAGCCTTACCGGCTACGCGGGCGGCCTGTGGCGCAAACAATGGTTGCTTGAACATGAGGCGCGCATTGCAGGCACCGGCCAAACTAAACTGGCGTTTTAAGCGAACGCTTTTTTAAAAGCTTGCTTATCTTTTCGTGCAGTTGATAAGGCTGGAAGGGTTTCGATAATACGTCATCCATACCCGCTGCTAACGCCTCCTTCTGCTCATAATCTAAAGTAGCTGCCGATAGGGATATGATCGGGATGGTACGTTTGGGGTCTTCGAAATCCATACGTATTGATTTTGCGGCCTGGTAGCCATCCATCTCGGGCATGTGAGTATCCATCAAAATAATATCATAATCTTTTAGCCTGAGTTTCTCCAGCACTTTGCGGCCGTTATCCACTATCTCGGCAGCCACATTCCAGTCCTTCAACAATTTGCTGATCATAAACTGATTCACCATGTTATCCTCAGCCACCAGTATGCTTACGTTATTGAACGGCAACAGCGTTTCGGTAGGGCGACGCTCTTGCTTTTCCTTAGGCATTTCGGTAAGTGTGTACCAGTTTATAAACCTGAACTCGCTGCCCTCGCCTACTTTACTTGTAACTTTCAGTTCGCCACCCTTTAACTCCGCTAATTTTTTAACAATAGCGAGGCCAAGGCCGGTACCACCGTATTTTATCGAAGTATCATCTTCGGCCTGCTCAAACGAGTCGAATATTTTTGAAAGGTGATTAGCGGCGATACCGATACCGCTATCGCTGATGCAAAACTCTATCTTGGCACGGTCGGCCGTTTTGTCGAGCGTTTTAACACTCAACTTTACAAAACCACGCTCTGTAAATTTTATCGCGTTGCTCAACAAATTCATGAGCACCTGGTTAAGGCGCAATGAATCAACCATGATATTCTCGGGCACATCCGGCGCCAGTTCAAATATGAATTCGATGTTCTTTTCGTCGGCCTTAAATTTAAGCAGGCCGTAAACAGACTTCACAATTTCGTGCAGGTTGTGCGGACTGCGAATGATGCTAAACTTGCCGGCTTCAATCTTTGATATATCCAGCACATCATTTACCACCCCAAGCAATGACTGGGATGACACCTCGAGCAGGTTAAGCATATTGATCTGCTGCTCGTTCACTTCTGTTTTGCGCAGCAGGTTGGTAATACCCAATATTCCGTTTATAGGCGTGCGCAACTCATGGCTCATGTTAGCTAAAAAGTTCTCCTTGGTTTTTTTGCCAAGTTCCGCGGCTTCCTTTGATTTGATTAGCTGCTGCTGATAACTTTTTTGCGGCGAAACATCATTAATGTTGAGGAACAGCATTTTGTTACGGTATGACGCCCGGCACTCCCCCCAAATGACGTTTTTATTAAAAGTTTCGAACTGAAACTCGAAAACCGAATAGGTTAGGCGTTCTTTAATTACATCGGCCAGTTTTTGCCTGAAAGCGATTTGGTCAGCTTCAACAACCCGGTCAACAATGCTGGCATCAATCAGTTCGCTGGGTTTAAAACCCAATATCTGCTCGGCGGCGGGGTTGATGCTTAAAATACGCAGCGTTTGCGCATCAACGGTACAAATAATATCCGCGGAATTTTTTACTACCGTAGCATAGTTCTGTAGCTCTTCGTTCTTCAGTTTTATCTCATCACGGCTGCGGGCAAGCTGCACAAAAGCATCGACCTTGGCTGATGTTATGTACGGATCCAGAGGTTTATACAGGTAATCAACCGCGCCAACGCCTAAACCTTTTACTACATATTTTGCTTCCTTTGATATTGCGGTTACAAATATTACCATAATATCCCGCGTACGTGGGTTTGATTTGAGCATCTCAACCAGCTCAAAGCCATCCATCTCGGGCATTTGCACGTCAACCAGCGCAATGGCTATGGGGTTTTCCCAGGCAATCTTGAGTGCTTCGTTAGGTGAGGTAGTAGCGTAGATACGAATGTCATCACGTTTTAGCAGAGCTTCAAGCGCGACAATATTCTCTTCTCTATCATCTACAATAAGAATGTTAACAGGGATCATTTATTAATTGTGTGGGGTATATGGCTAAGTTCGTATTAATTTAAGAATGTCTTCCGTCGTCAAAACAAGTTCGGCGGCGCCCAATTCGATAGCCGAACGCGGCATTTCTGCCATTTCAGCTTCAGATGGGTCCTGCGCGATGGTGAGCGAACCGGCCTGCCGCAATTTCAATAAACCTTCGGCGCCATCCTGGTTAGCACCTGAAAGCAATATCGCTACACACCGCTCATTAAAAACCTCAGCAGCGCTATCAAAAGTCACATCAATTGAGGGCTTGGAATACCATACAGGATCAGAAACGTCGAGACTGAAATATCCCTCTTTCTCAATCAGCGTGTGGTAATTTGCAGGAGCGATAAAAATGGTATTATGCTTTAATGCGTCTTTATCGGTAATTTCCCGGATATATATACGAGAGTGCTCTGAAAAGAGTTTTTCTATTTCGCTAAAAAAATTCTTTTTACGATGCATCACCAGTATTATAACCTTATTAATATCAACATCAACATGTTTAACGATGTTAAAAAACAGCTTGAAAGAGCCTGCCGAGCCGCCAATTAATAGCACTTCGGCCTGCTGCCAACGCTGCAATATATTATCGTCAAATGCCAATTTTCTGGTATATATTTTCTTTACTGTTGATCACCTTGAACTTTTTGCGGAACGCTTCAGACCGTATCGTTTCCTTTGAACCAAGGCATAAAAAGCCATGAGGCGCCAGGCTGTTATAAAACAGATCGAGTATACGTTCCTGTAATTTATTATCAAAGTAAATGAAAACGTTGCGGCAGGTAATCAGCTGAAATTCATTAAATACGCCGTCCGAAACCAGGTTATGTACCGAGAACAAGGTATCCTGCTTTAATTCGCTGTGAATGGTGGCGGCATCATACATAATGGTAAAATGGTCGGTTAGCGACCCCTTTAAACCCGTGTAAATATAATTTTCGGCATAGCTTTTTATTTTGCGAAAGCTGTAGATACCCTTACGCGCCTCTTTTAAAACCTCGGTATTAATGTCGGTTCCGTAAACAAAGCATTTGTGTTTAATGCCCGCTTCGCGCAACAGGATAGCCAGCGAATAAACTTCCTCACCTGATGAACAGCCGGCCGTCCATATTTTTACATGCTGATAGGTGGACAGGTAAGGCACAACCAACTCATTTACCGAGCGGTAAAAGTTAGGGTCGCGAAACATCTCAGTTACATTAACCGTAACTTCCTCTAAAAAGTGCTGAAAAAAGCCTTCGGCATTTACAATCCGGTGCTTTAGCTCATAAAACGAAAGCTTTTTGAGGCTCATGATACGGCTTACGCGCCTGGTAAGCGATGCCTTGCCGTAATCGCTAAAATCAAACCCGTGTACCCCCTTAACCAGAGTAATCAATTCGTTTAACTCCTCGGGTGTTATGCCGCTTAACTGTACCTTCATTATATTAGCTTTCGAGCCAAAGCTGCATCAGCGCTATCAGCCTGTCCATATCAACCGGCTTGGTTATATAATCGTTAGCGCCGGCAGCTATGCATTTTTCCCGGTCATCCTTCATGGCCTTTGCCGTTAACGCTATTACAGGTAATTTAGCCCATTTGTTTTGCTTCCTGATCTGGCGTGTAGCCTCGTAGCCATCCATCTTAGGCATCATAATGTCCATCAGCACAATATCAACATCGGGTATTTCGTCAAGTTTTGCTAAAGCCTCTTCCCCATCGTTGGCTATCTCCACGTTCATATCATAGCTTTGCAGCGCGCTGCTCAGGGCAAATATGTTACGCATATCGTCATCCACAATCAATACCTTTTTGTTTTTGATGACTTCTTTGCCTTTTGATATTGATTTTGGTTTTGGAGCTGTAAGGTCAACCTCTGTTTTTGATGATTCGGCAATTTTGTTCAGGAACAAGTTAACCTCATCTATCAGCCTGTCCGACGATTTGTTGGTTTTAATAACCATCGCGTTGGCGTACTGCATCAGCCTGGTTACCGATGTCTTGTCAAGCTCCATAGCGGTGTTGATGATAACCGGCAGCTCCAGGAATTTATCAACCGCCTTGATCTTATCCAACAGGTCCAGCCCTGAAATATCAGGCAGGTTAAGGTCAAGTATTACACACTGGTATTCATTTTCATGCAGCATGCGGTAGGCTGATTCGCCATCGAAAGCCTGATCAACCTCAATACCCTGCGCCTGCATCATATCCTTAAGCGCCTGGCTTTGTGCCTGATGATCCTCAACCAGTAATATCTGCTTGAATTTAGCGCCGCTTTGCTGCATAATATCGGTAAACAACTTATCGAGCGCGTTGGTATCAATAGGTTTTTTCATGAAACTGATAGCCCCCTCTTTACGCACACGGTTAGCCGCGGCCTCGCCGGCCGACATGAGGTGTACCGGTATATGCATAGTAGCTTCGTCATGCTTAAGCTCACGCAGTATCTGCCAGCCATCCTTGCCCGGCAGCATAATATCTAATATTACGGCATCGGGCTGGCTGTCCTTAATTATCTGGTAGGCGTTGGTACCCTCGTTTACCATGATGGATTTATAACCATGATCCCGCGAGTAATCTTTCAGGATGTCGGCAAAGTTCTTATCATCCTCAACAATTACCACCAGCGGCTCGCCGTTTTTCTTTTTGGCTATTTGCGCGGCCGGTTTTAAAAACTCTTTCGGCGGAGAGAAGGTCTCTACGGTAGGTAGTACATCTTCTTCGTTTGTTTCAGTTTGGGCGGCCTCAAAAGGTATGGTCAGCGTGAATTCACTGCCCACGTTTTGCTCGCTTTGTAAGGTTATTCTTCCTCCAAGCAACGCTGCAAGTTCGCGACTAATGGATAAGCCCAGGCCTGTACCACCATATTTACGGCTGGTCGATCCATCCGCCTGCTGAAATGCCTCAAAGATCAGCTTTTGCTTCTCAGCAGGTATACCAATACCTGTATCCTTAATATGGAAACTGATGGTTCCGTTCACGGTATTGGCGGTAGCGTTCAGCATAATGCTGCCATTTTCTGACGTAAATTTGAACGCGTTTGAAAGCAGGTTTTTGATAATTTGTTCCACCCGAACCTTATCGGTAAATATCGTCGCTGGAATATTGGCGGTGCTGCTGGTGGTGTAGCTAATGCGTTTATTAGCCGCCACTTCGCCAAACATCATTTCCATATCTTTCAAAATATCGTTAACCCGTACATGCTCATTCTGCATCTCCAGCTTACCCGATTCAATTTTTGAAAGATCAAGGATATCATTGATCAGCGTTAGCAAATCATTACCTGCATTAAAGATAACGCTGGCATACTTTAACTGATCCTCGCTCAGGTTGTCTGATTTATTGTCTTTCAGAATACGCGCCAATACCAGAATACTGTTAAGCGGCGTACGCAGCTCGTGGCTCATGTTCGCCAAAAACTCCGATTTGTATTTTCCGGTAGATTCAAGCTCCTCAACTTTCAGGTTGATAGCCTGGCGAGCTTCTTCAATAGCCTGATTTTTCTCTTCAAGTAAACTTGCCTTCTCCTCAAGTTCAGCATTGATCGTGCGCAATTCTTCCTGCTGCACGCGTAGCTCCTCTTCTGAAGCCTGTAGCATTTCTGTTTTGTTAAGCAACTCCTCGTTGGTAACACGCATCTCTTCCTGTTGCGCTTCCAATTCTTCGGCCTGCTGCTGTGTTTCTTCAAACAGATCGTGCATGATGGTGCGTGCCTGCGACGTGTTTATGGCGATGCCGATATCGTTAGTAGCGCTCAGGATATAATCGCGCACAGCTTCATGCATCTCACCCTGGTAGGCCAGTTCCATTACACCCTTCAGTTTTTTATCGTAAAAGAATGGTACAATAAAGCTGTCGGTAAGCTCATTTGCCAGTACCGATGTACTCAGCTCCAGCTTGCTATTCAGCTTCCCTTTAACCACTTTGGCTTTTTGCTCAACAGCGACCTGGCCCAGCACCCCTTCGGACAAGCGTATGGTTTTTTTCAGCGAATCCGGGTTGTGGAACGCGTAGGATCCGTACAGGTCAAGACGTTCATCCTGGTCATTCAGCAAATAAAATGTACCGGTAAGCGCGCCTGTATAATTACAAATCTCGTTTATAACGTTGGTTGCAAGTTCCTTCTCGGTTTGCTGGCCTTGCATCTTCTCGTTAAGCAGGCCGGTACCGGTAAGCAGCCAGTTTTTGGCTTCATTTTCGCGCAAAACCGCGCCTAACTGAACGTTGGTGTCGGTAATCTCCTGCTCAATTTTCTTTTGGCGATTGAATGTGCCTTGGATGTAATAGAACAGGATGATAATGATTACCAGGAATATTGCCGAACCTGCTATAATTATAAATATGGCCTGGTCTGACGAAACCTTGGTGGCATTTTTTCGTTTAACCAGCAAGGCCTGCTCTGTTTCAATAACGGTTGTAATAACGGCCCGTACTTTATCCATATTGGCTTTGCCGTTGATCAGCATATCATTAGCCACCATATAGCTCAAGCCCTTATCATCGCGGGTTTTAATGTTATTGCTCAAAATACCCAGCTGGTTGCCTATTAGCTTATATAAAATTTCAACACGCTTTACCTGCACCGGGTTATCTTCAATCAGCCCGCGCAGTTTGTCCAAATCGCTTCCTATACTTGGTAAGGCGGAGTTATAAGGCTCCAAAAAAGGCTTTTTACCGGTAGCGCAATAACCGCGCATGCCGGTTTCGGCATCAATAAGTTGCTGCAACAAACTGGTCGACGTTTTGATAACCTGTTGAGTATGCTCAACCTTTACAGTATCATCTTCAAGCTGGTTAATACTGCGGTATGACAATACAGCTACTATAAAAACGAGAATTACAGATATTGCAAAACCGGTTAGTACCTGCGTACGGAAAGAAAGATTAGCCATTTATTTGGTTTATATACTGCAAATATTTTAAATAAAGTTGAGATATTGTAATACGCAGAACCTTGAAAAAAGTTGAGCGAAAAAATAAACAATCTGCTTATTAAACAGTTTCGCTTACCGATTTGACAACGAACGGTTTCCTGGAGAACAGGATGGTTAAACACAGTACCGCCCCGGTAAACAAAACATACCAGCCCCATTTAAATTTTATTTTTGAGGCTAAGAATGCTGATACTTTATTCATGTGCAAAAAATCAAATGAAGTATGCACCTTAAAGTACGCACCGGCATATAACAATACCGCAAGTATTAAGGTACCCCACGCGGCGATACGGGCAACCTTTACCCGGTTAAACACCACGCCTATCATCCCGATAACCGCCACGATCAGTATCACCATACCGAAAGGCTCGTTCATGTCATAAACATTCATGCTTACTAACCCGAACGGGCGCAGCATAGGGCAATATGTAGCCGCAATAACCATAATAAAGCCAACAAGCGAAAGTAATGAAGGTATACGCATAGCGCTAATTATCGGGTTATTTCCATTTTTTCGGCAAAGTGGGCGCAGTAGTCGCGCAAGTCCTCTACGATGTTCTTTTCACCTGTGGCGCGTAAAAAGCTGTCGCCCATGGTTTGCAGGGTTTCGTAAAAAAAGCGTTTCATTTCGTCAACCGGCATATCCTTGGTCCAAAGGTCAATACGCAGGGTATTTTTAAAACTCTGATCCCACAGGGCCAGCATCATTGATTTTACAGGCAAGGCTTCTTTATTGGTCGAATCGGTTGACTCCCATAGGATGTTCTCAGGCACGTTATTATCGTCAAGTTCAATAGTCAGTTTTATTTCGGCTTTTTTCATTTTTATAATTTATTTAACAAGTAGTAATAGTATAATAACCAAGGCTATAAAGCTCAGTTCAATAATCCATAAAGTGCGGGTTTCCTTAAAAAAATTACGGAAGGTGATATCCAGAAAAGCCACCACGAAGGCGAACAGCAAAAATATCCATACAATAGTACCGCTCCAGCTTTCGTACTGGCTGCCGGTTATGCTTGCCCCGTATATCCATATATAGCCGGCAAGCACAATTAAAAACGCCGAGGCGATGTTTAAAGGTGTTATCCTGAATTTCATCAGTGTTTATTTTCTTTTTGATGATCGTTTGGTGCTCAGCTTTTTTGCTACGCGAGGATTGCGCTTCGCTTTTTCGGCCTCGAATTTCTTTTTTTGATTCAGCGTTTTCTTCTCGTGGAAAGCCCCTTTAAAATCGGGATTTTCACGGCGCTTCTGCATATCTATCTCTTTGGCCTGATCCTGCCGTTCCTCATACGGTGTTTCTTCTACAAAAACATCAGCCGGAATAGTCTGCACCGGTATCTGCTGCCTGATGAGTTTCTCCGCCTTGCGGATGTAATACTCCTCAGCCGGGTTACAAAAGGTAATAGCCTCGCCAGACTGATAGGCCCTGCCGGTACGGCCTATGCGGTGCACATAATCTTCGATCACTATCGGCACATCAAAATTAATTACGTGACTTACATCATTCACATCAATACCGCGGGCTGCCACATCGGTAGCTACCAGTATCTTCACCTCATCGGCACGGAAAGCATTAATGGAGTTGATGCGGGTGTTTTGTCCTTTATTGGCATGCAGCACCCTTACCTCGTCCTCTTTATACTTGCGTGATAAAAAGCGAAATACCCCTTCGGCCGAAGTACGTGTTTTACAGAAGATGATCAATTTGCGTATATCACCATCCTCTTCAAGCAACTTTTTAAGCAGGTTGATTTTGGTTTTGATATTCGGCACGTAATACAGCTTTTGGTTTACCGTAGCCGCCGGGGTGGCCTGCGGCGTAACTTCAACCACGGTTGGGTGTTCCAGGAAATTGGCGGATAGTTGGTGCACCTTGTCAGACATGGTGGCCGAGAACAGCAGGTTTTGCCGTTTGCGCGGCACCACCTCTAAAATGCGGTTAAGCTGCGGCATAAAGCCCATGTCCATCATTTTATCAGCTTCATCCAACACTAAAATCTGTAAACCCTTGGTAACAATATGTCCGGCCAGGTAAACATCCATAAAACGGCCGGGAGTGGCTACAATAATATCAACGCCTTTGTTTATATTTTCTATCTGTGTTTTGGGGCCGATACCGCCGTACAATACCACTACCCGCAGATCGGTATAAGTGGCGAACGTGCGCACATTCTCTTCTATTTGTAAAGCTAACTCGCGGGTTGGCGCTATAATCAAGGCACGCGGGTTTTCGCCCTGCGCATATTTCAGCTTCATGATGATGGGCAGCACATAGGCCGCCGTTTTACCCGTTCCGGTTTGGGCAATACCCATCACATCCTGCCCGTTGCTGATTGGCGGTATAGCCTTTTGCTGTATGGGCGTTGGCTGCTCATAACCGGCATCGGTAATGGCATTTAATATCTGCCGGTTAAACTTAAAATCATCAAACGTTTCTGCCATGCCGCAAAGATAGTTTTTTCTTTTAAGGTGCGCTTATCTGTAACATCTCCCTAAGCTATTTGATGATATGATGATAAATGGCGCTTTGTTCGGCGGTAATTAATATTTTTAGGGCCAAATTCAGCCTGAATACTAAAAATGACCGACAAAGAAATAAAACCCTGGAAACTGCTGGGCGAGGAAGATGTATCGCCAAGCCCGTGGTTCCCGATATTAAAACATACCGTTGAATTAGCCAACGGCAGTATTGTTGACGATTACTATTTTTCTCCCCTTGGCGATGTAGTACAGGTGCTGGCCATCACCAAAAACAACGAGGTGGTATTGGTTGAGCAATACAAACATGCCCTAAGCCAGGTGTTGCTTGAACTGCCCGGCGGTATGCAGCAAAAAAACAAAAGCATAGTGGAGTCGGCATTGAACGAATTGGAAGAAGAAACCGGCATTAAAGCCACTGCCAACCGCCTAATACCCATGGGTAAAATAGCCAACAACCCAACCAAACTACGGCAGATCACCTACGGTTTTGTATTGTTTGACGCTGAATTTAACTCCGAACAAAAGTTAGATATTACCGAAGACATACGGGTGCTCACCCTACCCGCACATGAGGTATTACAAAAAGCCATCAACGGCGAGATATGGGTAACCGACTCCCTCAACCTGATATTTAAAACCGCGTTGGCTTATCCGGAAGTATTTGGGTTGAAGCTGAAATAGTTCTGAAAGATCATTACTTGTCCTAACCTTCTTTTGTACGAACAAAAGAAGCAAGACTTAGCGTTAGCGATCTCATGAGCACTAATAAAAACAAACAAAGCGAATAATTCGCCGGCTACGTCCTGTCCGGTGAAAGTACCTGCTTAGGCTATGCCTGTGCTACTCCGGGCATTACTGATGCCGGAGTTTTAGTATATTAGGGTTTGTACTTTGTTTAGTTCTTCATGTATAACAAAATAAAGAAAGCACAAACCTCTATAAGCTATCATTCCGGCCTTTTAATTTTCGGGTAGCAGGTTGAAGCACTACCCTTAATAGAAAATTAAACAGCCGGCGATTTTTGTTTCTTTTGATCGCTCAAAAGAAATTCAGGACAGGCAATAAAGCGATTACTAATTGACTTACTTGATTAGCAAATCGTAATTTTAATATCTTTGCCCCATGGCATCCATCCTGATAAAAGCAGCTACTATTGTTAACGAGAACAAGCAATTCAATGGCGATATCCTGATAAAAGACGGTTTTATTGAACGCATTGATACCAGTATCGATGCTAACGCTGATACCGAGATCAACGCTGAGGGGCTGCACTTGCTGCCGGGCTGTATTGATGACCAGGTGCACTTTCGCGAGCCGGGGTTGACGCATAAGGCCAAAATCTTTACGGAATCAAGGGCGGCGGTTGCAGGTGGTATCACCTCCTTTATGGAAATGCCTAATACTATACCTAATACGCTTACGCAGGAGTTATTAGCCGACAAATACGCCATCGCAGCCAATAGCTCGCTGGCTAACTACTCATTTTTTATGGGTGCCAGCAATGACAACCTAGACGAGGTTTTACGCACCGACGCACGTAACGTTTGCGGCATTAAGGTTTTTATGGGTTCATCAACCGGTAATATGCTGGTGGATAACCGCACCACGCTCGAAAATATTTTTACCAACTCGCCGATGCTGATCGCTACGCATTGCGAGGACGAGGCCACCATCAAGCATAACCTCAACCATTATAAAACGACGCTGGGTGAAGAAAATATCCCCATATCTTTACACCCGGTGATTCGTAGCGCCGAGGCTTGCTACCTTTCATCATCACTGGCGGTTGAGCTGGCTAAAAAGCATGGCACCAGGCTGCACATATTGCATATTTCTACTGAAAAAGAAACACACCTTTTTGATAACAGCATCCCGCTTGCGGATAAAAAAATCACCGCTGAGGCCTGTATACACCACCTTTGGTTTAGTGATGCAGATTATGAAACCAAGGGTAATCTGATAAAATGGAACCCGGCCGTTAAAACCGCCGCCGACCGCGAAGGCATCCTTAAAGCAGTATTGGATGGCCGAATAGATGTTATCGCTACCGACCATGCTCCGCATACCATTGAAGAGAAAGCCCAGCCTTATATGCAGGCACCTTCAGGCGGTCCGTTGGTACAACACGCTCTTACGGCTATGCTGGAACTTTATCATCAGGGAAAGATCACCCTTGAGCAAATAACAGAAAAGATGGCACATAACGTGGCCACCTGTTTCCGAATTGACAGGCGCGGATTTTTACGCGAAGGCTACTGGGCCGATATGGTACTTGTTGACCTGAACAAACCTTGGCAGGTTGAAAAGGACAATATTTTATACCAATGCGGTTGGAGCCCCTTTGAAGGATCAACCTTTAAATCGAGCGTAGTGAGCACCATTGTATCGGGCAATCTGGTTTGGGATGGCGGTCATTTTGTGAACCATCACCTGTCCGGTCAGCGTATGGCATTCAATCCGCAGGCTTAATTACTCGATCAGTTTTTTAAGCTCGGCCATCAGGGCTTGCCAGTTATGTTCGGAATGTTGCTTCTTTTCTTCGTCGGCAATGTTTTCCTGCGTAATGGTTAGCCGGGTACCACCATTGTTGTCGCTAAGGCGATAGCTTACAATCTGATAATTTTCGGGCACATCTTCCGTTCCCGACATACTGCTCCAGTAAGTGTATTTAGCTAATTCTCCGGGGATAACTTCCAGCACGGTGCCTTTATCCTTATAAACAACACCATCCCATTCTCCCGTCCAAATGATAGGGCTGCCAATGGTCCAGTCGGTAATAAGTTGTGTGCCAAAAAAGTATTGTCTAATTAAAGCGGGGTCAGTGAGCCCTTGCCAAACTTTTTCTTTGGATGAAGTAAAGTCAACAGTGGTGGTTAAAGTGATGTCTGTCATGATGATGGTGTGTTACGGTAATATGTACAACAGCTTAATTGCTGTTGTGTGCAAAAAAACATCCACCGGGTGACAACCCTATGTCAGCAGTAAAATTTTCCGAAATTATTTTTTAACGATGGCTTGTGCAATCTCCTGAATACGGTCCTTTAACGCATCAGGCGTTATAATGCTGGCCATATCCCCATACATCATAAACCAACGGGCAAAACCTTCAATAGAAATGGTTAAAAAGGTCATCTCCCATTCATCGCCATCTAACCTTTCTGATACAAAGCCGTTGTAATATTTCTGGCTGGTAAGA
Organism: Mucilaginibacter defluvii; assembly: GCF_039543225.1. Taxonomy (NCBI): domain Bacteria; kingdom Pseudomonadati; phylum Bacteroidota; class Sphingobacteriia; order Sphingobacteriales; family Sphingobacteriaceae; genus Mucilaginibacter; species Mucilaginibacter defluvii. The sequence continues at coordinate 1,156,418 of NZ_BAABJI010000001.1, read as the reverse complement.
TATTGATATACATTCTTTTGTATACGCATGATCACCGTTTCAAGCTTATGCTCACGGGCTGTTTGGGCGATGTAATCTTTCAATGCGGGATGCTGGCCCGAAAAAACATCATCAGTTATGCTGATGCCCTTGATGCGGTCGAGCCGGAAATCGCGATAATCTTTGCGCATACGGCAATACGCTATCAGATGCCAAAAGCTGTCCAGGTAGTAAATGCCCACCGGCTCAACCATACGGCTGGTTTGCTGCTGGGTGTGGTAAGCAAAATAATCAAGTTGCATTACGCGCTTTTGCGTTATAGCATTAAGTATGGTCTGGATGTGATCCTGGTTATCTGCCTGCTGCTGGCTTCGACTCTGAATTACAGCAATGCTGCCATCCAGATCCTCCAACGTATTTTTTTCGGCGGTACGCAGAATGGCGCGTATCTTATCCATTGCGGAGCGATGGTAGCTGGTAGTAGAGCTATCGGTTAGCTTTTCAATAAATTTTTCAGCGGTTAAAAAAGCCGTTGCTTCCTCGCGGGTAAACATTACCGGCGGCAAACGGTAGCCGTCCATTATGGAGTACCCTACCCCAGCCTCGCCCATCAGCGGTACACCGGCCTCTTCAAGGGTTTTAACATCGCGGTAAACCGTACGCAGGCTGATGCCAAACCGCTCGGCAATATCGGCAGCCTTAACCACCCTGCGCGATTGTAGCTGGATCAATATGGCTGATATACGGTCTATACGGTTCATCGCGACGAAATTAAACAAAAAAGCCATGCTTGCCGCCGGCTATTCTAACAAGATCATTGAACGTAAAAATACACTTACATTAAACTGCTAACTTTGCCATTAGTATAATTTAGCTATATTGAACCATGTTATCGCGTCGAAATTTTATTAAAATATCATCTGCAAGCGCTGCTTGCGCCACAATATCAACCAGTTTTGCCAAACCATTAAGCCTTGCTGCACCTAAATTGCCGGTAGTAATATCTACCTGGGATTTTGGCATTGCCGCCAACAAAGAGGCCTGGACCATTTTAGGCAAAGGCGGCCGCGCGCTCGACGCGGTTGAAGCGGGCGTTAAAATACCGGAAGCCGACTTAAATAACCATACCGTAGGCCGCGCCGGTTACCCCGACCGTGACGGCCACGTAACCCTTGATGCCTGCATCATGGACGAAAAGGGCAATTGCGGCTCGGTTGCGGCAATGGAATATATAGCGCACCCTATAGAGGTGGCCCGCATGGTGATGGAAAAAACGCCGCACGTAATGCTGGTTGGTGAGGGTGCTACCCAATTCGCCGTTGAGCAGGGCCTTAAACGGGAAAAATTGCTCACACCGGAATCAGAAAAGGAATGGAAAAAATGGCTTGAAACCAAACAGTACAAGCCGATAATGAATATTGAGAACAGCCAAAAACCGGGTAACCAGTATAACCACGATACCATCGGCATGCTGGCTATTGATGCCAAAGGCAATATATCCGGTGCGTGTACCACCAGCGGCATGGCCTTTAAAATGCACGGCCGCGTAGGCGATAGTCCTATTATCGGCGCCGGATTGTATGTTGATAACGAGGTGGGCGGCGCTACCTCAACCGGCGTTGGCGAGGAAGTGATCCGCAACGTGGGCAGCTTTTTGGTGGTAGAGCTGATGCGCCAGGGTTACTCGCCCGAGGCCGCTTGCAAGGAGGCCGTTATGCGCATCGTAAAAAAGAAACCCGATACCGCCAAAGAGATACAGGTTGGCTTTTTGGCCATCAACAAAAAAGGCGAGTACGGCGCTTTTGCCCTGCAGGACGGTTTCAGCTATGCCGTTTGCGACAGCGAGAAACAAGACCGCTTGATAAAAGGTAAGTTTTACTATAAAAGCAACAAATAATAAGTAATATATTTATTGCTAACTTTATAGCTTAGTAAAATCCTGAATGGTATCACTTGAGGTTTGTGCCAACTCCGTAATATCGGCAGTGGCGGCACAGGAAGGCGGCGCAACGCGTGTTGAACTGTGCGATAATTTGAGCGACGGCGGCACTACGCCATCAGCGGGGCAAATATTACTTGCCCGCAAACTGCTCCATATTAAAATTTACGTTTTGATACGGCCGCGGGGCGGTGATTTTCTTTACAATGATGTAGAGTTTGAGATTATGAAAGCCGACATACGGCATTGCATTGAAGCCGGATGCGATGGCGTTGTAATAGGCATGCTCACCCCCGAAGGGCATGTAGACAAGCCGCGCTGTAAAGAACTGGTGGAGATTGCCAAACAATGGGGCCTTGGCGTAACTTTCCATCGCGCTATTGATATGGCGGCCGATATTCACCAGGCTTTGGAAGATATTATTGAGATAGGCTGCGAACGTGTGCTTACCTCGGGCGGCAAAACCACCGCCATTGAGGGCGCGAGCGTTATAGCCAGCCTGGTGCAGCAATCGGCAGGGCGTATAAGCATCATGCCGGGTTGCGGTGTCGACGAAAATAACGTGAATGATATTGTGCGCTTTACCGGCGCTAAAGAAGTGCACTCCACCGCCAAAACACGAGTTAGCAGCCACATGCTTTACCGCAACGACCATATTTTGATGGGCGGTGCCGACGTGGATGAGTATAGTGTGATTGTTACTAATGCCGACCGGGTGAAAGCAATTCTTAGTGCTGCAAATAATCTTTAGTACAATTAACTTATCACAATGCCAAGTAAATTCGCAGCGCTACAAGAGTGGTTTTCTTTTTACGTTTTTAAGCGAAATATCAATCCAGTATTTAAGTATATTGAAAGTCACATAACTTCTGTAATAACTATTGCAACAGGATATTGCTATTTAAATGCATATTGGTATTGGCATGAGTATTTTCATTACTTCAAAGTTTCAGGAGAAAATTGCTCAATTGATCTAAGGGAACTAATGTTGGTAATCCCTCAAATATTTCAAATATTTATGCTGTACGGATCGCTAACATTTCTGAGTATATTAGTTTTATACAGTATAAAAATCCGCTTAAGCCGCTTCGTTTTTACAGTCATATTTTTTCTTTTCATTACATTCTTCCATTACAAAGTGTCTAAACTTGGCCAAATAAAAGCTTTAGAGCACACTGGTTTTTGGACAATGCAAAAAACTCCGCATTTGATAATAATAAAAAAGGTAAATGAAAACTATATCTGCAAAAAAGTAGATTTCAAAAGCCACACCTTTGGAGACAGCGTTTATTTGGTAAATCAGCAAGAGCCTAATGCTCAAGTTTTAGTTTATAAAAAAACGGGAAAGTTATATCCACCTAATAGAAGGTTACCCCGCGACATTGGCTACTTTCGATGGATGAAAGACAGTTTTAATTGCTTCTTTAAAAGCGAATCAATATTCTAAAGGAATGATTGGTTCCTTTTTATTGGTTGACATGATCATCATGGTATGGAATGTTTTTACCACGCCAATGCGGCTTATTTTTTCCATGATCAATTGCTCGTACGATTTTATGTCGCGCACGTAAACCTTCAGTAAAAAGTCGCACTGGCCGGTTACGTGATGGCACTCGGTCACCTCCTTAATGTTCTTAATTTCCTCTAAAAACACCTGGATGGTATTGCTTTTATGAAAATCGAGCGATACCTGTATAAAGGTTTTTATGCCCAGGCCAAGCTTTTCCTCATCAACCAGCGCGTGATAGCTTTTGATGTAGTGCGAGTTCTCCAGCTTACGCACACGCTCCAGCGTAGGCGCCGGTGAAAGCCCTATCTCGTTAGAGAGCTGAAGGTTAGTGATCCTTCCGTTCTCTTGTAATATCTTTAAAATTTGCAGATCTATTTTATCTAATTCGGCGGCCATCGTGGTACAAATATATACTATAAAAATATTAGCGAAATAATATTTTTATAAGGTGCAGTCATTCAAAAGTATATTTTATTCAGTTATTAGTCTTATCTAATTTTTTTTATTAGATTTGAGAAAATACACTTATTAAAAACATCAGCTTTTGTTTAACGTTTACAAAAGCGAAAAAGATACGGGAGCCACAAAATAAATATGGACGACAGGCACAGTGAGTCATTAAGCAACGTACACGGAACGGTAAATACGGAACATCGCACAGGCTGGCGAAAGATATTCGCTTTTTTGGGCCCGGCCTACCTGGTAAGTGTTGGCTATATGGATCCGGGCAACTGGGCTACTGATATTGCCGGCGGCAGCGCTTTTGGTTACCGGCTGATATGGGTGCTGCTGGCCTCTAACCTCATCGCCCTATTGTTACAATCATTAAGTGCGCGTTTGGGCATTGTGCGCGGGCTCGATCTGGCGCAAGCCTCAAAAAACGCTTATCCCCGCTTTGTTAACTTTTGCTTATATATCCTCGCTCAAATAGCCATTATAGCCTGCGACCTTGCTGAGATCATCGGTATGGCCATTGGCCTTAACCTATTGTTCGGCCTGCCCATGATATGGGGCGTGGTACTTACTATTACCGATACCGTGCTGCTTTTGTTCTTGATGAACAAAGGCATGCGAAAGCTGGAAGCCTTTATTGTATCGATGATCTCCGTTATCGGCATTGCTTTTTTAACAGAGATGTTTATTGTTAAGCCGGATGTGGTGGAGATAGCCAAAGGTTTTATCCCCAACAACCTGTTTAAAAACGATGAGGTGAGCCATAAAATGCTCTACATAGCCATAGGTATTATTGGCGCTACGGTGATGCCGCACAACCTGTACCTGCATTCGTCGCTGGTGCAAACACGCAAGATCAGCCGTACCAAAGAGGGCATCAAAGCATCGCTAAAATTCAACATGTTTGATACGGTGATAGCGCTTAACCTGGCTTTTTTAGTAAACGCCGCGATATTGATACTGGCCGCGGGTGCTTTTTTTAAAAATGGTTATTTTGAAGTTGCCGAGATACAGGATGCCTACAAATTGCTCGAAAATATTTTTGGAAAGATAGCCCCTGTGCTGTTCGCTGTAGCCTTAATTGCATCCGGACAAAGCTCCACCGTTACGGGTACCCTTGCCGGGCAGATCATTATGGAAGGCCACATTAACCTGCGTATTGCTCCCTGGATGCGCCGGCTGCTTACCCGTTTGCTGGCCATATTGCCTGCCGTATTTACCATTCTATATTTCGGCGAGAATGCACTGAGCGATCTGCTGATATTGAGCCAGGTGGTATTGAGCCTGCAATTGGGTTTCGCTATTATTCCGCTGATACACTTCACGTCCGACAAAACCAAGATGCAGGGTTTTGCTATTGGGCCACTCGCAAAAATAGCGGCGTGGATAAGCGCCGTATTGATTGTAGGCCTTAACGTTAAGCTGGTTATTGACCAGGTGAACGATTGGATAAGCGGCTACCCTAACGCCCGCGTAGAGATATATGCCATTGTAGTGCCGCTGATCATCGGCATAGGTGTGTTGCTGCTATATATTTTTGTTAGGCCGCTATTATTTAAGCTAAAGGAAAGGCCGGCCCGTGTACCACATGGTGAAGCTACCGCTATTGGCGATATCAGCCCGATAATTTATAACAACATTGCCATTACCATTGATTTTAGCGCTAACGACCGCGATTCTATTCGCCATGCTATTATGCAGGGTGGTAAGGATGCGGCTTATACTTTAATCCATGTGGTTGAAACTGCCGCCGCACGATACCACGAAACTGAAGTGATGGACCGTGAAACGCAAAGCGACGTAAAAAACCTGGATCTGTACATTGATGACCTGCAACGAATGGGATATAACGCCCGCGGTTACATTGGCTACGGAATGCCAGCTAAGGCTATCGCTAAAATTGTGAACGACGAGGGTATTGACTTTATGGTGATGGGATCGCACGGGCACCGGGTACTTAAGGATTTAATATTCGGCACCACCGTAAACACCGTACGGCACATGGTGAACGTTCCGGTACTGGTTGTTAAGCCCCAAGCAAAATAAATTCGCATATTTGCACCTACAGAGAGACATGAGCCAGGATAAGATCTACATAAAAAACAAAAAAGCCTACTTTGAATACCACGTACTGGATAAGTATGTGGCCGGTATTCAACTGCTGGGTACCGAAATAAAATCAATACGCCAGGGTAAGGCCAATATTAACGATGCCTTTTGCAGCTTTATAAACGGACAGCTTTATGTGCGCAATTTGCATATTTCAGAGTATTCGTTCGGCTCATTCTACAACCACGAGGCCAAGCGCGACCGCGTGCTGCTGCTCAACAAAAAGGAATTAAAAAAGCTACTTACCAAGGGTGAAGAGCGGGGTTTTACCATTATTCCGCTGGCATTATTTATCAGTGAACGGGGCTTTGCCAAGCTGGAAATAGCCCTGGCACAGGGTAAAAAAGACTTTGACAAGCGCGAAACCATGAAAGAACGCGACAGCAAACGCGAACTGGACAGGGTGATGAAAAGTTAAAGTAGCAGTCCCTTCCGTCCCCTAAAGGGGAAACTTGATAATCATTTGCAATACAAACTCCCCTTTAGGGGCCGGGGGCTACTACCACGCCTTATCCCCTACCAGCGGTACAAACCTAAAGGTGTCTAACACTACTTTTTCGTAATCGTGCTCGCCAACTTTTAGTATGGTTACCATTTGCTGGGAGTTTTCATCTCCTACAGGGATCACTAAAATACCGCCTATTTTGAGTTGCTGCAGCAAAACATCGGGCACGGTGGGCGCGCCTGCAGTAACAATGATTTTATCATACGGCGCATGCCCGGGTATGCCCTTTGAACCATCGCCTAAAAAAAAATGAGGTTTGTATCCTAAACGGGTAAGGCCGTCAACCGTGCGTTCGTACAGGGCCTGCTGGCGTTCAATGGTATAAACCTTTGCGCCAAGCTTTAATAATATACAGGTTTGATAACCGCTTCCGGTGCCTATCTCCAACACTTTATCGCCTTTATTAATATGCAACAGCTGGCTTTGGTAAGCTACGGTGTATGGCTGAGATATGGTTTGCCCCTCACCTATCGGGAAAGCGATATCCTTGTATGCCTGGTTCCAGAAAGTTTCATCAAAAAAGAAATGCCGCGGAACTTCCCACATGGCATTTAATACGTTTTCATCTTCAATGCCCTTCTTTCTCAATAGTTCTATCAGCCGCTTGCGCGCTCCTTTTTCACGATAGTTATCAATACTTTTGTAGGCCATTTGCTGCCAAAGTTAGCTAAAATTGCGGGGTTAACCGAGGCTGAAGCCATGCTACAGCCTGAGGTTTAATTTATCTGTTTGTGTAGCATCCTGTTAAAATTACACGTACCGGCAATTAAACACCCATGGCATGAAAATAATTATTCAACCACGCATCATATTAATCGTTTTATGCATTACGCTGGCAAGCATGTTTACAGCCTGTAAAAAAGATAAAAATGAAAAGCAGGCTGAAGGCATTGTGCTCAACACCGGCTCGCCTGCGGCAGACGGTTGCGGATGGCTGATATTGATGAACAATACCATGTACAGCCCTGACAACCTGCCTGCAAGCTTTATGCAGGATAGTTTGCGGGTTAAAGTGCGTTATAATAATTTAAGCACACGGTTCAGCTGCGGCATGATAGCCAACAACGGTTTTCCGCAGGTACATATTAACAATATCAGTAAAAAGTAAGTTAATACGGGTCAACGTCAGGCTGTACAATGCCGCCCTTGCTCAGCTTGGTGGTTTGAAACTGCATAATCACATCGCGTATAACGGCCTTGGCTTTGTTAATGGAGATGCCATCCTTTTCAAACTTAAGCATAATGGTTTTAATGTAGTAGTTGCGTATGCGGCTCACCAGCGGCGCTTCAGGGCCAATCACCCTATCGCCAAATTGCTTACGTAACTCATTAGCCAGGTAAATCGACTGGTTGTATAACGCATCCGGATCCTTATGCTTAATATCCAGGTTGATGATGCGGTAATACGGCGGGTATTTAAAACTGCGCCGCTCTTCCATCTCGGTAAAATACAGGTCGTGGTAATTATTTTCGATCACCTGCCTTAACACCCGGTGGCCGGTGTCATAAGTTTGTATCACTACCTTGCCGCGTTTACCCCTTCGCCCTGCCCTGCCGCTCACCTGCGATAGCAGCTGATAACTACGCTCATTAGCCCGGTAGTCCGGAAACTTGAGCAGGCTATCCGCGTTAATAATACCTATCACGGTAACATCGGCAAAGTCAAGCCCCTTAGCCACCATTTGGGTGCCCACCAGTATGTCTATTTTTTTCTCCTCGAGATTGTTGAGTATATTTTGCAGCGCGTTGCGCGATCGTGTGGTGTCCATATCCATTCGGGCAAGGCGAGCATCGGGTAATAGCAAACTCAAATCATCCTCAATCTTTTCGGTACCAAAGCCTTTGTATTCCAAATGGGTTGACCCGCAGGCGGGGCATATACTGGGCGAATCCTCCTTATAACCACAGTAATGGCAATGCAGTTTACCGCTGCTTTTATGGTACGTTAAACTTACATCGCAATTGATACATTTAGGTGTATGGGCGCAGGTACGGCACATGAGCAAGGGCGCGTAGCCCCTCCGGTTTTGGAACAGGATCACCTGCTCCTTGTTTTCAATAGCCTGCCGCATATCCTTCATCAGCACACCGGTAAAGTGCGATTGGATGGTTTTTTGTTTGGTTTCTTCGGCTATGCTTACCACCTCAATATCCGGCAGCTCAACGCCGCCATAACGCTGCACTAATTCGGTTAAGCCGTATTTATGTACACGGGCGTTAAAATAACTCTCGAACGATGGCGTTGCCGAACCCAGCAATACCTTGCCCTTGTACATAGCCGAAAGATAAATAGCCACATCGCGGGCGTTGTAACGGGGAGCCGGGTCAAATTGTTTGTACGATGTTTCGTGCTCCTCGTCAACTATGATCAGCCCCAGATCATCAAACGGCAAAAAAACGGATGACCGCGCACCAAGTATCACCCGGTAATCGCCGTTCAGCACCTTCTGCCATACCTCGGCGCGCTCGTTATCATTAAACTTGGAATGATATACGCCGATATTGCTGCCAAAATATGCACGTAAACGTTCGATGATATGCGTTGTCAGCGCAATCTCCGGTAGCAGATATAATACTTGCCTGCCGCTGTTTATCATCTCCTCTATCAGGCGCACATAAATCTGCGTTTTGCCCGATGAGGTTACGCCGTATAGCAGTACGGTATCTTTATCCTCAAATTGCCGCTGTATATCATTTAACGCATTTTGCTGCAGCTCACTCAGGTCAAATATGCCGGTGTCATTTTCCTGCTCGTAATGCAGGCGGCTCACGCTCTTTTCCTCAGCAAAAAATATTTCTTTTTCAATGAGTGCCTTTATAACCGCGGGACCAGCGCCGCTCTCCTCAGCAATATCATTTTTTGATACTGCCTTTTGATGCCGGGCCAGTTTCATATACGTCAGCAACGCATCGGCCTGTTTAGGCGCACGCTCCAAAATACTGAACAACTCGCGCAGGTTATCCTGGTTATGATAAACAGGGTTAAGGGTAATGAAGGTACGCTTGCGGGGCTTGTACCGGTCGCTCACCTCTTCGGATATATTGATGATGTTCTTCTCAAACATCCCTTTCAATATTGGCATTACCGTTTTTTGGCCCAGCAGTTTGGCAATATCGCTTACGGTAAGCTCCGGCTGCAGGTCGAGCGCCTCGGCAATCAGAAACTCTTTATCGTGCAAGGTAGCCCGGTCAATCAGGAAATCCTTGTTTAGCACTATCTTGGTTTCGCTGGCCAGTTTTAAAGCCGCGGGTAGCGCGGCATTCATCACCTCGCCTACATTGCACATGTAATACTCGGCTATCCATTGCCAAAGCTGAAGTTGGTAAGGGGTTACTATAGGCTGTTCGTCCAGCACCTCAAGGATGTATTTAGCCTCGTATTTTTCAGGAGCCTGCGTGCCGATAGCCGCAACGATAGCGGTGTACAGTTTGCTTTTACCAAATTGCACTACCACCCGCTTGCCAATGGCAACGGCATCATTCATTTCAAAAGGCACACGATAGGTATAGTTTTTGGCTATTGCCAATGGCAAAATAACCTCGATAAAAAGCGTTTTCCTGTCGGATGTATTTGAGGGTGCGAACTCCAGCATGTAATAATATTAACGGTGACGTAAGGCCGCAATTGCCAGGCATATCCAGCCGGCAATAAACAGCAAACCACCAACCGGTGTAATTGGCCCCAAGATACCTAACCAGCCCCAGCCCAACAGCTCGCGGCACGATAAAAGGTACAGCGACCCGGAGAATAACACAATACCCAGCGTAAATAAATAGTATGCCGCCGCAATTAATTTGATTTTAAAACGTGTAAAAGTAGATAGAAACAGTAGTGCGAAAACATGATAAAAGTTGTATTGAACGCCGGTTTGCCAAACTTCGAGCTGCCTTTCAGTAATCAGTGCCCGCAAACCATGCGCGCCAAAAGCGCCTAACACTACCGCTACCGCCCCGAATATGGCCGCGGTAAAAATGATTTGTTTATTCATTGAAAGATAAAAAGACTAAGTTAGGGTAATTTTGGCAAGTAACGTTTAATGCAGTGCCATAATTTGCATAACTTGCAAGTGCAAACATATAAATGAAACGCATAATTTTTATTACGGTTATTTTGCTTGTTGCCTGCGGTTATATTACGGTAGCATACTTTAAAAGCCTGAACCCACCGGGCAGGCATACCAGCCAGGTTATGCGCAACGTACCGGCAGATGCAGCCGTAGTGTTCGAGTTTCCGAACGATGCGAGCTTCTACGATATATTCAGGAACAACACCTTGCTTGCGGCCATATCCGGCAAAGAAAACATTGATGAATTAGATACACTACGTAATTTGCTCGGCACCAATGCAGATGGCTTGTTCAGCGGGCAGCACATTTTTGTATCGGTACACCCGGCGCAAAACGGCACTAACCTGCTGCTTACGGCGGTTGCCCCTAAAAACTTTAAAGCGTCTGATTTTAACGACCTGGCAAAAAATCCGCTGTTAATCTTATCTGACTATGCGCAGGGTAAAAGCAAGGGTTGGATTGTATACATCAAGGCGATAAAAAAGCGTTTTTATATCATCAATAAAGGTAAAGGCATTTTTTCAGGAAGCTTTTCGAAAGAACTGGCATCCCGCGCGGCGGGGTTTTATACAGACAAACCCGTATTTGCTGTAGAACCTGCCCAACCGGATAACAACGCGCTTGGCTCGCTGTATATTAATTACCAGCAAATCAATCCGCTGCTTGCCGGCTATTTTAAGAACACCACCAATTTGCCAGTCAACTTTTACGGGCTGGCATCAACGGCTAAACTGAGTTTGAACTATAAAAGCGACGCGCTGATGTTCAACGGCACCTCGTCGCTTACGCAGGGCGGAAGGCATGGTTATTTGAATGTTTTTATCAACCAAAAACCTGCCGACAATCACCTGAAAAACATAATGCCATCAACCACGGCATTTTATAACAGCTTTACACTATCAAATACTCAACAGTTTTTTAATGACCTGGATAGATGGCAGCACAATACGGGTGTCGCTAAAAAAGAGGCTGCTTTATTTACTACTATAAAAAACGAAACCGGCGTCAACATACGACAGGCTTTTAATGGCTTTACCGCTAACGAGTTCGCGGTATTAACTACCCGCTTCCAGGAAAAACTCGGCATTGTAGCGCTTAAAAACGGATCGAAATTACTGCCGCATTTTTTAAACATCAGCTCGCAAATGAGCGAGAACAGCGGCAGGCTTAATTACGACAGGCTGATGTATTATTTGTTGGGTGATGTTTTTGGCAGCTTTCGTAAGCCGTATTTTATGATTGTTGACAATTACCTTATCATGGCGGCAACCTACCCTGAAATACAAAGTTATTATGAAATGTATATGAACCGGAAATTCCTGACCAAAGCCGGCGAATACATTAACTTTGATAACCTGATGTCGCAAAGGGGGAACATTTGTTATTTTGTACATAGCAAAAACGCGCGGTACGTTTTTAAGCGCGATATGCATACAGAAACTTATACCGCATTTAACGAGGGTACGCCCGGCTGGCAAAATGTATATGGAGCATCCTATCAGTTAACTGCCTCGGGTAATAGTTTTTACACTAATTTTTGTATCGGCGCCGATACTTTGCGGAGTCAGCAAAATACAATAGCATCAAACTAAACCCCATTTAATAAAAATTTAATCAACCTTAACGGCTTAAATGCGTTTAACAAGCATCACTAATAAACAGGCGCCGGCACAAAGTGCTATTTAATATATATGAAGAAATTTTTACTACTGTTTTTGCTGTTAATCCCCTCTATGTTTGCAGCGGCGCAGCAGTTTTCGCAATACAATACCGGGACGCTGTTCGACTCTTTTGAAAACCCTTCGCAACGGTCATTCATCCGCGATTCGAGCTATAATATGGCATCGAACTTTTTGATACCTAATTTTGGCGGATACGCTTTCTTAACCGGTAATGCCCAACGCTCTGTACAAACCCGCCTGTTTGATGAGCGGTATGATAACTCCCAGCTAAAAGTAGGTGAAGGGAAACTGAACCACGTAATTGGCAACACCGGCGTTTACCTGTTGATGTTTAAGTGGTATGCCGGGATGCAGGGCGATAAGGAAATGGGCATATCCTTTAAAACCAAAGGTGAGGCCAACGGCACCATTACCGATGAAAGCATAGCGCTATTTAACGGATCGGCCAACTTTCAAAACCAGGCATACAATCAGATATTGAATAGTAAGGGCTACTACCAAACGTACCACCAGATAGGCTTTTCGTATCGCGAAAAATTAAGCAAACGGGCGGCTTTTGGCTTTAAGGTGAATTTTTTGATGGGTTTGCAGTACCAGGAAATATTGATCAATAACTCGAGCATTGCCTTTGATAAAGCCGCAGACCGCGCAGAACTTGCCTTAGATGGTTTGTATTATGCCAGTGAAAATGCCGGGCGTTTTAAAGCCAGCACTTTCGCGCCTAATTTCCGCAACCCGGGGGCATCGGTATCTATCGGTGGTTCTTATAAAAACGAGGGAGGATATATATGGCAGGGTAACGTAAAAGATCTGGGATTTATTCACTGGAGCGGTAAATCAAACACTTACCGGGTTTTAGGCTCAACCACGTTAACTGATCTTTCACGGCCTTGGCGGGAAGATACCGTGCGCAACCAGTTATCAAACCTGCTTAAGTCGGGGTATATGAGCACGGGCTCATTTATTACCCCTACCGACGGCGTAGCCGAGGCAAGCGTAGCCAAAAAATACTTCTTTAATTACGACCGTACCTTTGGTTTGATGCCCACACTAATTGTGCAAAAGCAGCTTTTTTATCCGGGGATTACCGGCGCGCTGGTTAACCACCTTCAGTATAATAACCTTACCATTACAGCAACGGCATCATACAATGATTTGCGCTTGTTTAACTTTGGCGGCCAATTTATGTACAAATCGCCCAATTTTGAGTTTTACCTCGGATCGGAAAGATTACTGCCTACCGGCCGAATGGTATTACAACGATTTGGCAACAACTCAGCCTATACAGGTGCCGATGTATTTCTGGGTTTCTCGTTGAAATTTGGCAGGCCGGTTGAAAGTCCGCTTAATGCCAGCTATATCCCGATGGGTGAAGAAAAAGGATTTTTCGGCCGCTTTTTCGACAAGATATTTGGCAAGCGCAAAGGCGGCGGCGAACTATAGCGCTTTTTTACCGGCTATAAAGTCTTTCAGATAAAAAGGTTCATAATAAGCTACATCCTCAAACGCGGCGGCCTGTAGTTTTTGCAAGGCCGGCTGGGCAAGATGCTCGGCCGAGTTAACAAAACCTGGCACAATAACGGCGTTTTGATGAGTTAACACTTCCTCAAACTTTGGAGCACCATCGCCAAAAAATATGATCTTTCCGTTGGCTAAGCGATCGGCATAACTGTTTGTATCAATTATTTCGGCTGATGTTTCGGTAACGCGTTCGCCATTGGCGGTAAATAAGGCAGTATAAACTTCCATACGACGGGCATCAATCATGGGGCACAGCAAGGTATTATCATCAATCTGCCCCGCGCCTGAAGCGATGAAACCCTTAGCCATGGCTTCAAGCGTTCCAATAGCGATCAGCGGTTTATCCAACGCAAAACAAAGCCCTTTAGCGGTTGATATACCTATACGCAGACCTGTGTACGAACCTGGACCGGCGCTAACCGCTATAGCATCAAGCATTGTGTATTCAACACCAGCTTCTTTAAGTAGTTCATCAATATACAGGGTAATTACCTCGGCGTGAATATTACGTTGATTAATGGTTTTGGAGGCTACAACATTACCATTTACAGCCAGGGCGACTGAACAGGCGGTGGTAGCGGTTTCAATTTGCAGTATGGTGTTCATATTTCAGGATCAATCAGGTACCGGGTCGTGCCCATGGCCGCCCCAGGGATTGCAGCGTGCAATGCGCTTCAAAGTTAACCATCCACCCTTAAAAGCGCCATGTTTTTTTACCGCTTGGATGCCATATTGCGAGCACGACGGCGTATAGCGGCAAGCCGCGCCAAATAAAGGCGAAAGAAAATACTGGTAAATACGGATAAGCGCTATGAAGAATGCACCTGTTATGGCTTTAAGAAAATTTATTAGCCATTTCATTTTGACACCTCTCCACTTAGTTGCATCAGCAATTTGATCATCTTTTTCTCCATAAACGCGTATTCAGTAATTTCTTTGCCGATATAGCTTATAGAAAGGATGATTTTTTTGCTGGACAGGTGATCGTAAAGCAACTCCTGTTTGTGAAGGCGATAGGCTTCGCGGATACGGCGTTTAACCAGGTTACGGTCAACCGCTCGTTTATACCGTTTTTTTGCTACCGACCACACTACCTGAACCGGAGCTTCGATAGTCTCAACGGGCATCCAGGAAACCTTGAAGGGGTAACATAAAAAAGAAGAACCGTTACGATATAAAGCAGCGATAAGCCGTTTATTACATAACCGTTCTTCTTTTTTAAAAGTATACATGAGTTGTAGCTGCAGGGTTTAACCAGGAAATTATAAATGCCCGGCACCCCTATAAACCGCAACTTTACAGGAGCCGGAATTAAGCTTTGTGACGACGCTCGTCAGAAACGGTTAATCTTTTTCTGCCTTTAGCTCTTCTTGAAGCTAAAACCCTTCTGCCGTTAGCAGATGCCATACGCTCACGGAAACCGTGCTTATTTCTTCTTTTTCTTTGAGATGGCTGAAACGTTCTTTTCATCGCTGTATATTGTTATTCGTCGTTTATCGATTTAAAAAATAAAGAGCGCAAATGTAGTGCTTTTTTTGCTTTTATCAAATATCCTGTTAACTAATATTAATAGTATATGGAGGTATTTATCCACATACACACAATCCAGCTTATTTACGGGCCAGTATATCGCGTATTTCGGTAAGCAAAACCTCTTCTTTGCTGGGTGCCGGGGGTGCAGCGGGTGCGGCCTCTTCTTTCTTTTTTAAGGAATTAATGCCCTTTACCACGATAAATATACAGAATGCCACAATCAGGAACTGGATAATGGTGTTAATAAAGTTACCATATAATATAGATACCTCGGCGGTTTTCGTTACCGGGTCGGCAGCTTTAAGCAGTATCTTTTTATCCGAAAAATCAACGCCGCCGGTTACATAGCCTATCGGCGGCATTATCACATCATTAACCAGCGAGGTTACAATTTTGCCGAATGCAGCGCCGATGATAACACCCACCGCCAGATCGACCACGTTTCCACGCATGGCAAACTCTTTAAATTCTTTAGCAAAGCCCATATCTCAAAAATTTAAGTTTAATAAAGATAAAAAATAATATCCCCTCAAAACAAATGTATTAGTTTGTCTATTTACAATCATTATTACACTCAACAAATAACTTATTTTAAAGTTATGGCTAATTTGATGTAATTTTGGCCCTGCTTAACTATGTTAAAACAAAATCTTCAACAAAAGCTATTACAAAAGTTATCGCCTCAGCAAATACAATTTATAAAGCTGCTGCAGGTACCTACTGTTTCATTGGATACCCGTATTAAAGAAGAGCTGGAAGATAACCCGGCGCTTGAAGATTTCAGCCTGTCATTAAACGAGCCCGAAGAACAATACCCGGACCGCGACCCGGATGACGATTTCAGCAGCTCAGACAACGAGGGCGGTGAGGCTGATGAGTTTAATATAGATGATTACCTGCAGGATGACAGCGTAAATGATTACGGCTCGCGCTACGATCAGAATGGAGACGATGAGGAAGATAAGAAAGAGATGCCCATCGCTATCCAGAATTCCTTTATCGAGAACCTGCAATCGCAGCTTGATTTGCTGCTGCTGTCAGACAAGGACTTCTTAATCGGTAAACAGATCATCGGCAGCCTTGATGACGACGGCTACCTGCGCAGGCCTATCATGTCGTTAACAGACGATCTGGCGTTTTCAGCCAATGTAATGGCAGAGGACGAGGAAGTTGAGGATATGCTGAAGGTGATACAAAGCTTTGACCCACCGGGAATTGCCGCCCGTACTTTACAGGAGTGCCTGCTAATACAGTTAAGGCGCAAGGATGTTAACGACCCGATCATCAAAAAAGCAATACTGGTAGTTGAGGAATACCTGGACGAGTTTACACGTAAGCATTACGATAAGCTTGAACGCGCGCTTAACATGAATTCGAGCGAATTGAGGGCTGTAGTTGGTGAGATACTGAAACTGAACCCGAAACCGGGTGATTCCAGCGAGGTGAACACTAAACAGCTACAGGTAATACCCGATTTTCATATTACCAATAATGATGGTGTATTGGTTTTAACGCTCAACGCTAAAAACGCCCCTGAATTAAAAGTTAGCCGCTCGTACCAGGAGATGTTTCAGCATTATGACAAGGCATCACAAAAAGATAAGAAACTGAAAGAAGCGGTACAGTTTGTTAAGCAAAAGCTCGATTCGGCAAAATGGTTTATTGATGCCATTAAGCAGCGCCAGCAAACCCTGCTTAAAACCATGAATGCCATTATGCAATATCAGTACGATTTCTTTTTAACCGGCGATGATAAAAACCTGCGCCCGATGATATTGAAAGATATTGCCGACAGGATCAGCATGGATATATCAACGGTATCACGCGTGGCCAACTCTAAATACGTGCAAACAGAACATGGTACTTTTCTGCTTAAATCGTTCTTCTCTGAAGCCATACAAACCGAAAGCGGTGAAGAGGTATCAAATAAAGAAGTTAAAAAGATACTGGAAGAGCATATCGGCAAGGAAGACAAACGCCACCCGCTGGCAGATGAGAAGCTTACTGAAATATTAAAGGAAGCCGGCTACAACATAGCCCGCCGCACAGTAGCCAAATATCGTGAGCAGATGAATATTCCGGTGGCGCGCCTGCGTAAGGAGTTATAATCAACGTAAAAGCATTAGGTAGCCACTATATGGCTTGCTGCCATCCTTTAAGTCGATAGTATAGTAATACGTTCCGGCGGGTAATATGCTGCCGTTCATGGTGCCATTCCAAGCGGCAGTGTAACCTGTTGACGAGAATACGCGTGCGCCGTTACGGTTAACAATCGTAATTACACAATCCGGAAAGCTTTGTAACAGATCAATATTCCAGGTATCGTTTATACCATCGCCATTAGGCGTAAACGTGTTGGGGATGGTAAGCTGTCTATGCACCTCTACCTTTACCATGCTTACCACACTGCAAGCGCCGGATGTTACGGTAAGGCGGTAAGTCATATCGTTATTCAACGTAATCTCGGGGTTCAGCACATCATCCCGGCTAAGCCCTTCTGATGGCAGCCATTTATAGGTGAGCGCTTCGCCTGTAGCGCTCAGGCCTGGCTGCTTCCCTCGCCCGTTAAAAACATTAACTACCGCGGGCACTGTTACAACAGGCAGCCTACTCACCGTGATATCGAAAGTTTTAATAGCAGGACATCCCCTATCCGACTGGAATGTATAAGTGAGCGTATGTATACCCGGCCCGGCATCTGCGGCAATAAAATTTCCGCTTTGGTTAACACCCTGACCTGAAAACGTGCCTGTGCCGTTAATACCGTTAGCGTTTGCTGTGAATTGCACCGGCGCGCTATCCTCACACAAAACAAAGCCTGATGAAGAACTTATGTTGATGTTGGGTTGCGCGTATACGGTAATATCCGTTTCGTACTGCTCGCTACAGTTAAGGCCAGAATATACCACCATGCGCACCTTGAAGGTTTTACTTGCCGGAAAGCTAAACGGATCGTACAAATGACTTACCCTGCCATCTGCCGGCATATTGGCTCTGGTTAGTGTAAGCTTCTCGCCCGGCTTATTAATTACATCAAAATACCAATCAACCTTAATTATTTCACCTTGATTAACACGTGCGTTATTTACAAAAGCTACCGGCTCGGCCACACACAGGTTGGCTTGGTTTTCAACCAATACACCGCCGCTAAACGTGTCGCCGCTAACCACAATTTCGGCTGTTTTTGTTACCAGGCAACCATTACTGGCAGCTGCCGTAAGCTTTACCTGGTATAACCCGGCACGGGTATAATGGTGCGCACCGTTTTTTGCTGAACTTGTATTGGCGCTGCCGGATGCAGGGTCGCCAAAGTTCCACGAGTAAGTGATCTGCCCGTCGGTACCATCGGCAAGCAGCGTATTATTTTCAAATACTGCCATATCGGCCACACAAACTTCGGGCACGGCAAAGTTGATGACAGGCGCGGTATTCACTGTTAGGGTATGGCTAACGGGGTCGCTGTAACAACCTGTACTTTTTGATCGCACGCGCAAGGTAACTATAAAGGTGCCACCCGTAGCGTATTGATGATAAGGCTTATTATCAGTAAAACTTACCGGCGGTGTACCATCGCCGAAGTCAAACTGCCATTCGGCAATGTCGGCAAGTGCAGGCGAGGTACCATTGAGCCTGACCATATCTCCTGCCGAGCACAACCTGTTTGCATAGGTAAAATCAGCAACCGGAAGCGGGTATACCGTAACGCTTTTCAAACGCTCATCGGTACAGCCGTTGTTATTTGTAATTGTAAGCTTAACATTGTAAGTGCCTGAGGCTACGTACAAGTGAGTTGGTGATTGTTCATAGCTGTCGCTGCCATCGCCAAAATCCCAGTGCCAGGTTTTTATGGCGCTTCCGCGCGCCCGGCTGCTATCAGCAAAAAGCATTTCATTTTTTAAACACACATTCTGCACCGCGAAACGTGCCACCGGCGGGTCTGAAATATTAAAAGAAAACTCAATGTCGCGCGTAGAGCCGCAATCGTCCACCTGTTGCGGGTTAACTATTGCCTTTACCAGGTAGTCGCCGGGCCGGTAATTAACCACATTGGGTAAACGGTAATAATAGACCGTACCGCCGTTAACCGATGCGGTGGTATAAGCCGGATTATTCTGTGTAACCTCGGTACTATCATGCAGTACCCATTTTATAGAATTTGTGGGGTATGGAAGCGCTAATTGCAAATGATAATCAACATTTGAGCACCCCGCCAAAAAACTGCCCGTCCCCCCCGGCGGTGTTAACACAATGCGCTCATTCAAATTATCGAGGTTGGCACCTGCCGCGTAGCCGTAGGATTCATACTGACCAAAACCGTAGGCTGTAGCATTGAATCCGCTTGCTGCCGACAGGTTATGCACCCCGCTGGAAACAGCTATTTGCGCGTACGAATATGCGATATTGCCAGGCACGGCAGTAAAATTCACATAGGGCTGGCTATCCAGCTTGAACGTAGGCACATCGGCTGTTTTTACAACCACGTTAATAGTATTGGCTTGTATATTATTGTTTCTTGCCGAGTACAGGGTAACCTGATCAAGCGTTTGCTCAAGGGGGTTCAGGTAAATCATCTCCGGGTCGCCAAGCCGCTCGTTGCCGGGTATACAATTTTCGGTTTGTGTTTGTGTAACCGCATATTGTACCACCTGCACAGGCTTATCTGCCTTAATTACATTAATTCGGGATGATGGAAATTCAATATAATTAACGCCGGGCGCCGGCGGGTTCATCAGCGTACCATTAAGCGTTATAGCGGTATTCTGTTCGCTAAGTACCACTCTGAAAATATCATAAGCCCTGCCTCTAAGCGGCACCGTAATATAACTTTTACCCCATGATGCTGTTGGATAAACCTGCTGTATAACGTTGTCTGATGTATAATTGGCCCGATCGCAACCTATAGCGAGCTTGGTGCTGCCTGCAAATACGGCTATCTTTTTACAACCATCGTTGTTAGTACTTATTGATCGTATGCGCGTACCGGTCAGATCTGTTTCTGATTGCCCCTGATAAACTTCACCTTTTTTAAGTTTTTTTGAAAACGGCACGCCGGCGGCGTTACCGTCTCTAAGCGCCTGGCTGGGCGTAATTTCTACCGTGGTATTGTCATCGGTTGCAATAACGGCAAATTGGGAGTAGCTTACCGCCTCATCCTGATTGTTATCTAACGAATTTGATTTTTGGGTATAATTGATGGTATAATAGTCCTTACCCAACGTGTTTACAGGCAGCACCAGCGTAGCTCCTGATACAGATAAGGCGAAGATGTGCGCGTAAACAGCCACAGGCTTATCAGCCTCTACATATATACCCTTTAGTTTTGTGCCCGTGCCTATTAACTGCGCGTAAGCCGGTATCTCCACCTCCGCTACACCATTTGCAGGCACATTAAAATTTGTACTGAAGCCACCGTCGGCAATACTTACTTTGCCTGAAGTACCAACATCGCAAGCGATGTATAGTACCATCCGGCTATCGCTTGCACGTGTACTTGTAGCAGATATGTGCTCGGTGTAGGCTACCCAAAATTTGGTACCCCTACTGGTGGTATAGCTCTGCGCACCGGCAGTTAACGTGCAAAGCAACAAAAACCATAAAAGTATAGCCTGATAATGAGCACGCACTTAGAATATTATTAACCTGTTTTATAATTGGTTAATAAATATACAAAATGGTTTTTATTGAAAGAATTTATTTGGATTGGGCACCAAATTCAGGAAGGATTCAAAGTTCTCTTCGTAGTGAGATTGATCCAACGTATAGTAAAACGCACCTTTTTTGGATGATTGCTTATCCTTTTCGGCCAGCTTTATCAACAAACCGGTTGAGAGCAGCTTACGGCTAAAGTTACGGT
Source organism: Mucilaginibacter defluvii (assembly GCF_039543225.1). Lineage (NCBI taxonomy): Bacteria > Pseudomonadati > Bacteroidota > Sphingobacteriia > Sphingobacteriales > Sphingobacteriaceae > Mucilaginibacter > Mucilaginibacter defluvii. Next base: position 1,135,266 of record NZ_BAABJI010000001.1, on the reverse strand, counting down.
CGTCAAACTTGGTTTGGTAAACCCCCTCGTACAAGGCCTGCAGTTGCGGGATGGTAAACTTTTCTGGCAATAGCTGAAATAATATAGGGTGCAACGCCGCTTTGTACATCAGTTGACGGCGTGCCAGCTTAACCATTTCATTGTGATCAAAAATCAGTTCGGGCATTTCTTCGGGCAGAAACCATTCAGCATGGTGATCGTCATTTAACTGCTTCTCGTATTTGTTAATATCGATCAAAGCGTAATAGGCAATGGATAGTGTACGCTCTACCGGATCGCGGTCAGGCCCGCCAAAAACCCTGAACTGGTCCATATAAACGTTCTTTAACCCCGTACGATGTTCAAGCACACGGTTTGCCGCGTCATCCGGTGATTCGCCGGGCTGCATAAAGCCGCCCATCAGGCTCCACTTCCCTTTTTCGGGATCGAGGTTACGCTGAACCAGCAAAAGCTTGATGTTCCAACCGTCAAAACCAAAGATGATACAATCAACAGCAACCAGGACCGGAGTTTCGCCCGTATATTTTTGCATGAGCTATAAGCTATAGGTTAAAATAGTTTGTAATAATAGCTATTTACCTCAATTGTAACAAATACATTTATTATGCCCGGTTTATATTCTTGTTTAACTTTGGATACAGTAAGCCAAACAAGCCGATAACCGCATAACATATAATGGGCAGATAGTATGCTTTAGCTACATCTGTATTGGCTATCAGGCCCATAACGGGCGGGAACAACGCGCCGCCCACAACACCCATCACGATGAATGATGAAGCCTGCTCTGTATGCCTGCCCAAATCTTTCAACCCTAAACTGAAGATAGTAGGAAACATTATACTGAAGAAGAAGTTGATCAATAACAATGCTATGAATGACGCCCAGCCGTAACCTTGCGCCGCTACAATACACATAACAATAGCTCCGCCGGCAAATATCGCCAGCAATTTATTGGGAGCAATGTAGCTCATCAAGAAAGTCCCGATAAAGCGGCCAACCATTAGCATTACCATACTTAACGATAAAAAGTAACCGGCTTTCTCAGAATCAAAGCCCATCACTTCTTCACCATAATTTATAAAGAAAGCCCAGGTACCACCTTGTGCAGCCACGTTAAATAATTGCGCTATTACCGCAAATACATAATGCTTTCTTTTTGATAGCCAGCTAAGCTCCTTTAAAAAACCCTCTTTTACATTTTCATTCGCATCTATGGCATACGTATCAGTAGCGATAACATGAGGGTCACTCAACACCGGTACTTTTACAAACGAAAAGAGTAAACCTATCAATGCTATTACAGCGCCGATCACCACATATAAAACCTTTACCGATGTTAAATCTACCGACCCGGCGTCCACCCCTCTTAATATAAAGTAACTACCTATTGACGGGCCTAATATGGCACCAACACCATTAAAAGATTGTGCGAAATTTATACGCTGGTCACTGGTACGCTGATCGCCCAACGAGGCCACAAACGGGTGTGCAACAGTTTCTAATGTAGCTAATCCGCAGGCCAGAACAAACAAGGCTACCCTGAAAAAAGTAAACGATACGGCACTGGCAGCAGGTACAAACAAAAACGCGCCTAAAGCATATAAAAACAACCCTAACAACACACCCTTCTTATATCCATATTTTTTCATGAAGATACCCGCCGGAATACCCATAATAAAATAGGCGCCAAACATAGAAACCTGCACGTATGCGGATTGCGATTTGCTTAAACTTAATACGGTTTGAAAATGCTTATTCAACACATCGCCCATGGTAATGGCTATGCCCCACAGCATAAATAGCGACGTTACGAAAATGAAAACTATGAGGTACTTTTTCTCGGTTAATTTGGGCTTCTGATCCATAAAGGTGCTAAAAGATTACAATTTGGTTTGCGCTAATGTATATAAAATTTGATAAACCGATTTATGCGTAACGTTAAATATTACCAATAAGCCGCGCATAAGCAAGCAAGGCGTGAAAGTATGTACTCTCACGCCTTGCTGAAATGTATTATCCTACTATTTGCAGATTATTGCACAACCGGGAATGATGCTATACGTAACCTTGCACCGCCCATAGGTACCAGCGTAAGGCTGGTTTGCGGCTGCTCGGTTTTAACCGGGCTTTGCGGTAGTACGCCGCATAAACCGTACTGGTCTATCTGCCAGCCCGGTATCTGTTTACCGTTAGCTTTCAGCATAATGGGTGCCGATTTGTTGGTAAACGGATTATTATCTGCAGGCCAGGTGCCTTTAACCACCGTGAACGATTGCTCCGGCTTTTGGCTGTTCAGCAGCAACCCATAGTTCCAGGCTGATGCAGGGTATATCTCCCAGCTTGGCCATTTCACCGGGTCGGCATTTTCCTGCCATTGCGAATCACCGATGGCGGTTTGCTTACTGTCCTTTTGCTCATAGCGCTCATCTATTTTAAGTGAATAAGTAAGCGGGCCATAATTAACGCTGGCGCTGTTTTTATTTTTAGCCCATTGCCTTACCGCTATTTTCATAGGCAGTTGCAGGCTTATCTTATCACCGTTTTTCCAGGTATTATCCAGCTTGATATATTCGCCGCCCTTTGCCGCAACCTTAACCACCTTGCCATTTACCTTTACTACCGGAGCGCTGCACCACGCCGGTACACGCAGGTATACCGGGAAGACGTTTTTATCAAAAGTGATCACCTTCATGTCGATCACATCGTTAAACGGATATTGCGTTGTGGTGATGATCTTGGTCAAAGCACCCGCTGATCCAACCTTTGCCGTAACCTCGCCCGGAGCGTACAGCAATGCTGCAACACCATTATCGGGCGTAGCCATCCAGCTGTTCTCGTTATAATATACCCAGCCTGCCGAGTGGTTGTGCTGGCAACAGCGGCTGCTAAACGGGTTCATGGCCAAAAACGGACCGGTATTATCAATACCCGGCGCATGGTTCTTGCTATCGCTCACCACCATATTGGGCGCGGTAAGGTATCGCAAGGCCTTATAATCTGAAGTAAATGCCGCCGGGAAGGTATTGAACGCTACATCCTCGCAGTTATCGGCCCAAAAGGTATCGCCGGTAAATTGCAGCAGGTATTGGTCTGATGTCATTTGCTCTACCAGTCCGCAGGTTTCAACAGCCTGGCGCGGGTCATCATAGCCTTTGCGGGCATTCTCGTCGGCACCAAACATGCCGCCCGGTACCTGTCCGTAAATGTCACGCGTCAGTTTAAACACATCGTAGGTAGCCTGCAAATCGGCAGGGTTATTACTTTGCAGGTAATAGGTAGCCGGTTCACGGAAGCATTGTGCGATGTTCACGTTATGCCAGTTGGGCAGGTTGCCCTTTTGCCTCCAGTCGGATGTGTTTTTATCCAGCTTGGTAGCCAGATCCAACAGGAATTTATCTCCGGTACGGTTATACAGCCAGTAAACGCTCAGCATGTTATCGCCGCCGCGACTTTTCTCCCAGTAATCCTCTAAAAATTTATCATCAGGAATGCTTAGCTGCCATTTGAAGTACTTGGTCATTACCTCAAGTACGCGCGGATCTTTTGAATAATCGTAATATGATTGCAGGCACCAGAGCATCGGCATGTTCGTCCACAAGTCGCGCTTGCCCGGGCCCTTCTCTACATCCGGGCCAAAATCGCCGTTATCGCGCTGGTTGGTAAGCACCGCCTCTATCCAGAATTTGGTTTCCTTCAGCATCTTCGGGTCTTTAAGCACGTAGGCCATATCGCCGTAGCCTTTCAGCCAGTAAGGCAGCTCTTCCCAGCCATATTTGCCCTTGCCATCCTTACTTAGCCAGGCATTATCTTTTTTTGAAAGCCATATACTGATCTCGCCCAGGTTACCGGTGAGGCCATCACGCTGCAGCTCCAGTTGCTTTAGCAACCAGCCGCCTGGCTTTATGGCCGTTACCGGCAGCTTTACAAAGTATTGCTGCCGTAACGGGGCCTTGTTTGATACGTAGTAACTGTTAACCTTGCTGTTATCAACCTGCTTAATGGCTGTAGCAGTTTGCGCCATAAGACTGCCGCCCTGCAATGCCAGCAGTGTTAAAAGCCAGGTTCTTCTCAAATCAGGTAAACGCATAGTTGGTTTATTTTTTTGATTGCATTTTATCGTAAAGCATTTTCATGTAGTAACCGCTTACCACACTACGCGCCTGGAAACCTACCATTTTACCATCGGTAGTTTCGTGCCAATCATTCAGCGGAACACGTGATGGTGTTTCCATGGCGAATTTCCATATCGGGTTTACCAACGCGTCAAAATCCTTTTGGTTATTAGCCAGGGTAGCGGTCCATAAAATCCAGTCAGATTTTGTGTAGGTTTTACGGCTATCCAGCGGCAAACCAAATTCGTTTTGTTTGGTAAGATAGTACTTTATTTCCTTGTTGTATACTTCCTGCGGAAACAGGTTAAGGCCTAATACTTTATCCCAAACCAGATTGTATTTCTGGCTCCAGGTGCCTTTATTTTCAAAGGTAAGGGTATAGTGGTCGCCATCACCGGCAAGCTCCATCCACTTGCTTACCATGCCTTTAGCAATGCCGCGATATTTGTCGGCAGTTTTAGTATCACCTAAACGCTGGGCCATATCGGCATAGCAGGCAATACCTACAATAGCTTTTGCTGATAAGTTGGCATTACGCGCCAGGTGACCGGCAAAGTCATCCGTACATAGCTGTGTTTTAGGATCAAAACCATCCTGAACAAGATAGTTAACCCATTTGCTTAATACATCCCAATGTTTTTTGGCGTAAGCCGCGTTGCCATCAGCCTTTACAATAGCATCGGTCAGGATGATCATGTTGCCTGATTCTTCAACCGGCATATCCTCACCATAGGTTTGGCCGTTAGCCAGCGGATAGGTACCCAAATCGTGCGCTGCCCAATCCTTGGGGAATTTGCCGCTTTCACTGTAATAAAATATCCCGTTCATCATACCTTTAAGTAAACCGGTATTGTAAATCAGGTACATTGGCGCTGATGGATAGGTAATATCAACGGTGTTGATTGATCCGTTACTGAAGTTTTCTTTTGACAACCAAAGCAGATCGCCCTGCGGGCTTTTTACCAGGTTATGCGCCGCGATGCTTTGGCGATAAGCCAGCACACAAAGGTCGGCATATTTTGCACCGCCTGATTTTTTAGCATCAGCATATAAAGTTTTATCGAACGCCTGGCATTTGCTGATCACCGATTTATACTGATCAGCAGCTAAAGCCAGCTGGCCTTCAATAGTTTGCTTACCTGAATTATTCCACCATGGGCGCAGGTTTTGTTTGAAGTACTGGATAGAATATACCTCATCATAACCCAGCTCCACATATTTTTCTACAGCGATTGCGCCTACTGTACCAAACGGTATAACCGTGTTAAGCGCCAGTGAACGGCCTTGCTGCGCTGTTGACGCACGGCTGCCACTAACAAACGCGGTAGCGGCTTCGCTTTCGGCAGTGATAAATTGTGATACGTTCTCGGCTTTAGGGGCTGCAACATACATATAACCCCAGTCGATACGCAGGTCGTCGCCACGTTTTTGCAGCACGGGCTGCGCGGTAGTACCGGCTTTTAAGATAGAGAGCTTTGCTGTAGCGTATTTAGTAGCCTTAACCTCCTGCACCGGCGTGTTAACCGCTACATCTGTTGACGCGCTGAATAACACCTTAACCGCATGGCTTTTGCCATCATTTGCTTTGGCTTTGTAGGCTATATAGCTTACCGGCCTTGCAATCAGGTTCAAATCGCTCATTAATAATGGCGAGGTAAAGGTAACATCAAGGTTAACACCGCCTGCGGTAAAGTTATAGATGGTTTGGGTAGCGTTAACGGTAACCGCGTTTTGTTTGGCGATCTCCATTTTGCTGCCGCTAACATCCTTAATCTTCTCCACTAAACCGGCATCAAGGTAACGGCCACCGGCGGTATTCGCTACGTGTATAGCTAATACGTTTTCGCCGTCTTTAAGTTTACCTTTAACGCTATTGCTCAGCTTGATCATTTTGAAATCATTTGTCCAGCCTTCACGGTCTAATATTTTATCGCCGTTTAAGTAAACCTCCACGTTATCGTCGTGGTTCATTTTCAGGTATAGCTCATTTAAATCAGTTTTAATATAGCTGAATGTACGGCGCACCCATAGGTCATGACTTTTCCAGCTGGTTTTTACCTGATCATTATCACCAAATGGCGCAGCACCGGTTTTCCATGAAGCATCGTTAAAGTTCGCGCTGCTCCAGTCATCAGCAGGTTTCGCTTCGGTGTATTTAACGCTGTAACCTTTTTCATCCGATGCCGGTAATATGGTTTTGTACTTATCAGCCGCCTGACCTAAAAAACGATAAAACTTACCATCAACATTAACAACACCTAATAATGATTGTGTAGCGCCTGTCCAATGGTTAGTTGATGATTCGGTTAGCTTATCGGTGTTTGACCAGATGCTGAAATACGGATTGTGTGTTACTAAGGGGTACGATGGTGCCTTCCTGTCCTGGGCATGAGCCACACCCGCCGATAAAAGGCACGCGACCGCAATAGAACGAAAACTGATTTTTTTCATTGCTTGTAAAGTATGGAATTAATTTAATTTGGTTTAACTGTAAGCCGTAAAGTTATAATAAATGTCTAACTGACAAAAATAAATAAAAAAGAGGATGAGCTTTCGCCCATCCTCTGCTCAGATGTGTTAGATGTGAATGGTTTAATTAGCCGGTTCAATACGCGCGACCCAACCGCCGTCAGCTTCCATTTTTATGTCGATAGCTTCTCCGGCTTTTATGGTTTTGGTAACCTGTTTAAAGTCCATCGCCTGGAAATCGGCATTAATGCCATCCTTTATCAACGTAATGTTATAGGTAACGCCCGGCTTTAAAAAGCTGGTGTTGATGGTCAGTTCGTGCGGTTTGCTGTTGCCCATGGCGCCAATAAACCAGTTTCCACCTTTACGGCGCGCGGTAACTACGTACTCGCCCAGCGAGGCATCAAGCACACGTGTTTCATCCCAGGTTACCGGCACACTGGTAATGAATTTAATGGCCTCCGGCTCGCGGTAATAATTATACGGGTTATCGGCAAGCATTTGCAGGCCACTTTCAAATACTACGTACATAGCCAGTTGATGCGCACGCGTACCAATGCTCATAGTATTTACCCAGGTTGGTTTGTAATCCTTTTTATGGGCCGAACGCATGGCGCCTGGTGTGTAATCCATCGGACCAACAGCGTTACGTAGAAAAGGCAGATACAGGTTATTATCCGGCGTAGCCCAACCACCTCCAATATTTTGCTCCATACCAATAACACCCTCGTACGACAATACGTTAGGATATGCATACTCCAAACCTGCAGGCTTGAACGCGCCGTGGAAATCAACCAGTATTTGGTGCTTGGCCGCTTCTTTAGCAACACGGGTATAATAGTTAACCATCCACTGGTCGCTGCGGTCCATAAAGTCGATCTTCATACCGGCAATGCCCCATTTTTTCAGGGTTTCAAATATATCAAAGTGGTTCTCAACCGATAGCCAGGTGAACCACAGGATGATCTTTACGTTCTTCTTTTTACCGTAATCAATCAGTTCGTGCAAATTGATGGTAGGGTTTGGCTCAAATGGGTTCTCGGTAGTCTTAGCCCAACCTTCATCCATAATGATGTACGGGATGCCATATTTTGAAGCGAAATCGATATAATACTTGTACGTATCCTGGTTATAGCCCGACTTAAAATCAACACCGTAAACATAAGCATTGTGCCACCACTCCCAGGTCACCTGGCCGGGCTTTATCCATTTGGTATCTTTCAACTGGTTTTGGGTTGACAGACGAGCAACCATCTGGTTTTCTACCAACTCCTTATCCTGATCAGTGATCACCACAAAGCGCCACGGGAAGTTGCGCTTGCCTGCTGTTTTAGCAATATAAGGCGCTTCTTTTTTGATCTCCAGGCTGCGGTCGCCATCCGGACCAAAAGCCAGCGGCGCTTTAGGAAATATGGCATCAACGCTTTTATCACCGGTTGACTTTACAAAAAGGCACGGATAATCATACAGATCAGCCTCTGATAGCAGCACTTTGTATTTTTTGTTATCGAACAAAATTGGTAGCACGCTCATTCTACCTTTGTTTACGTCAGCTAAAGGCTTGCGTTGGTAAACTATCTCATAAGAAGTTTTAAAGCCCCCGGTTTCCAGGTACGATGCCTCCACGTTATCCGCGAAGTTCAGGTGAACATCCTCGTTATTTATAGCGATAGAATCCTTTTTATTGGTGATGAAACGGTAAGCCACCCCATCATTATAAGCACGGAACTCTACGCTGTAATCGCCCTTTAAATCAAGCCTTAACTGGTTGTAGTTATTAGGCACCGAACTATTTTTTAAAGATACTACCGGGTGCAAAACAGTATTAACAGCAGTAACGGCTTTTTTAATCAGCCTTGGTTTTTCGCCAAGCTTTTGCTTGCCCAGGTCAAGTTGCAGGTACGAGTTGCTTAATAGTGCATCGCCGTTAACGCTTACAGAATAGTTGATCCTGTCCTTCAGGTCAACCGTCAGCTTGATCTTGTTATCGGGCGAGGTAAGATCAATGGTTTGCGCCATCAGCCTCACACCTGCCGAAAGCAGTAAAGTAGTGAGTAAAATTTGTTTCTTCATGTGCTTGTATTAAGTGATGTATTTAGTATGAGTGGATGTTTTATTTAATTACTTCCCATTTTTTAATAATGAACCTATTGCTTTTAAAGTTGCCTTTACGCTCCGCCTTGCCCTTGGTGCTCTGATAGTTCAGGCTGATGTTATTGTAATTTCCCTTATCGTAATTAAAGGTAACGCCGTCATCTTCAAATAAACTACCTGTCGCTTTTTCACCGTAAACATAGCAGGTTATCTCAAATTTGGTGTCGGGTGTAACATATTCAACCGGTTTGGCCATTGGCAAAACCGTGCCTTCTTTTATAAAGATGGGCAGTTCGGTAAACGACGTATTGATGGTATATTCCTTACCGCCGTCCATCTTTTTACCGGTATTATAATCGTACCAGTTACCGGCTGGCAGGTAAACCTTGCGCTCATTTTGCTTTTCGGTAAGCGGGGCGGCCAAAATGCCCTGCCCTATCATATACTCGTCGGGTATGTTATGTACCTTTTCATCATTAGGATAATCCATCACCAAAGCCCTGAACGGCGGGATACCTTTAAAATGATAATCAGCAAAGGCATTATACAGGTAAGGCACCAAACTCATGCGGAAGTTCAGCAATTTGCGTACATCAGCCTCTACCTCTTTGGCATTGGCCATCAGCTCGTTGTTGTTGTTTTGTTTGATGTTGATTTGCAGCCATGGTGGATTTTGCAGGTACCAGGAGTTGTATAACGCCTGTGCCGATAATACGGCCGTTTGGCTACGGCGCATCAGGTCTTTCACCGTGTTTGATTCCCGCACCTCCGGCGACCAGATCAGCCCCGAAAAACCGGAGTTGACTACCATGCCGATGTATTCATTATGATCGTAAGTATCGCTGTATAAGGCTGCCGGGTAGGATGACGCAAAGGAGCTTGAAGCCCTCACATCCAGATAAGTACGGATGTTATTTTGCTTGTAGATGTTATAAATGGCCTTTTGGTATAGCACACCAAATACCTGGTGCATCTGCTCACCATCCAACCCCGAAGGGAAACGGCTATGCTCCGGGAAACTCCAGGTGGCATCGCCCATGGTGATGTTAGAGTTATCGCACTCATCCATTTTGAAGCCGGATATGCCTTGCTTCACAAAAGTGTTTTGATGGTAATCAGCAAATAGTTTAGTGGCCTGCTTATCGGCAAAGTCGGGCACTAAACCGTTCCATACCAAATAATTGCCTGATTTATTTTTCAACTGCGTATACAATGGCGATTTAGGATTAACAAAGGCATGCTCCCACAAATTGATATGGAAACCCTGACGTTTCATGCTATCGATCAGGTTTTGCGGATTAGGGAAAAACTCGTTATTCCAAACGTACGAGCATGAGTACGATGCCGTTTGCCAGCGTGGTTCAAGCCCCAGCACATCACAAGGAATATGGTTATCCCGAAAATAAGCCGCCATCTTTTTAACCTGATCCTGCTTAAAATCAGCCTTAACGCGGTATTTTACGCCTAAGCCCCAAATGGCAGGCAGTGCACCACCGCCCGAAAACAGGTTGTAACGCTGCATCACGCTCAGCATATCCGGCCCTTCAAAAACGTAAATCTCGATACCCTTGGCTCCGGGTACATCGGCCGATACATAGCCTGCGGCTGTACCTTTGCTACCATAAAGCTCACTTACCGAGTTGCCTCCATTACTTTGTGAAGATGCCTTTACCTCGTTAACATTTTTAGCGGTAGTGCCGCAATAAAAGGTAGTGTAGCGGGCGGTGTTTACCAGTATGCCATAGCCTTTATTAGATACATAAAAAGTTGTAGGCGCATGAGTATAGCCTAAGTTGGTTGACGGATTATCGTTAACGATAGGTTTTTTACGCAAACCGCGCTGGTTAAACGAGCCTATCTGCAAGCCGAAGCCATAAAGCTGTTCCTTATCGTCCAATGGTACTTCAACCAGTACTCCCCTTTCGCTGATGTTAATCCCGATGCTGTTGATATCAAAAGGCAAATTACCGGCGGGCAGCTTTTGCATGGCAGCCACCTGTGGTTTCTCATCGCAAAAACTGTAGGGTGTTAATGGATCTGTTTTGCCGATGGTTATTTTTTTCACCCCCGGCGCAACTTCAGTTACCTGCCGTTGCTGTGAAAAAACGGCTGACACAGAAATCAGAGATAAAACAATCAGGCAAAAAAACTCGCGTAAGCGTAAATTTACAGGCATGTTTAATTAGCGTTGGTTAGCTGTTAAACATACAGATAAAAAACTTTTAGATAAAAATTATTGAAAAAACGTTTTTGCAAATCACCTGATTGTTACAGGATGTTATGATCTGAATTACGGAAGTGAGCTAGTTTGATCTGAAACATCTCGGCCATTTTGCCTGCCCGCCATTTTGCTTCGGTAGCTTTATCGCCGGTAAAAAGTTCATCAACAGTTTCGTTAAAAAGGTTTAGCCAGGTTTCAAAATGCTCACGCTCAACAGGCAACTGCGCGTGCGGCGGAAACGGGCGGCCAAAATAAGTATACTCTTCCAACAAAACGGTTTGCCAAAAGCTGTACATTTTTTCGAGATGCTGCGGCCATCTATCCTGAATACGCTCATTAAAAACAGGGCCGATTAATGGATTTTGCTGCACCTTGCCGTAAAAGGTATCAACCAGATTTCTTATATCCTGAAGTTCAAATATATCCTGATGCGCTGCCATGATTTACAAATATAGATACAGCAATTTTTACCGGCGTTAAAACAATGCAATAATAATTGATAAAAAGCCACTAAATATTGGTTTTATTGCCTAAACAAAAGGAGCAGTTTTCGCTTATACTTTTAACTGAATTATGAAAGAGATACCCATTACGGTAAAAAGATCGATCGAGCTTCTCGGTCTCGCGCTTGCAGGTGCAATATTTATTATTGGCCAAAATATAATAATGCCCTTGCTAATGGCTTTTTTTATTAGCCTGATGCTATTACCTGTACTCCGTTTTTTCAGAAAACTTAGAGTACCCGAGGTGCTGGCTATATTTCTTCCTATATTACTTTTATTCATATTTTTGGGGCTGATCGTATGGTTCTTTTCAGCACAGATAGGCTCACTGGTGGCCGATTTTCCGCAGATTGAAAAAAACGTAGGCAAGCACCTTAACTCCCTCAGTCAGTGGATAGCTGATGATTTTAACTATTCCGCTAAAGAACAGCTTAAATTTATTGACGAGCAAAGCAACAAATTACTTGGGTCTCTTGGTAATATTTTAGGAGGTGCGGCCGGTTCGGTAGGTAGCATATTGTTATTTTTTGGCTTGCTACCTATATATATCTACCTTATACTGCTTTATAAAAACCTGCTGGTACGCTTTGTATTTATGTGGTTTGAATCAGAACAGCATACCAAGGTTGAAGAAGGTATGCGTGCCACCGAAAGCATTATAAAAAGCTACCTGATAGGCTTGCTGATACAGATTACTTATATCACTGTACTATTGGGCTTGATCCTGTTTTTGTTCGGCATAAAGCACGCGCTATTGATAGGTGTAATTTTCGCTTTTTTAAACCTCATACCCTACCTCGGCGCATTGATTGGTAACGTTTTAGGCGTACTAATTACCCTGGCCTCATCACAGCAAATACTGCCAATATTTATTGTACTGGGTGCTATAGCCGTAGTTCAGTTTTTAGATAACAATATACTGATGCCACGCATTGTAGGCTCCAAAGTGAAGATAAATGCGCTGGCAGCTATAGTTGGTGTGATACTTGCCGGTACCATGGGCGGTATATCAGCTATGTTCTTGGCGCTGCCGATCATTGCCGTACTAAAAATCATGTTTGACAGATCTGAGCAGTTTAAACAGTGGGGCGTACTACTGGGCGATGAAAGACCGAATCTTAGTCCGATGAATTTTCCGGTATTCCGAAAAAAGAAAAACGTCCCGGATAAACCGACGACAATTTAGTATAGTAAGTAGTGAATGGTGAGTAGTGAATGCTTAAATATTCACTACTCACCATTCACTACTTACTATACCATCCTTTTAGCAACGGCATCCCAGTTTACCACATTCCAAAATGCATTAATGTAGTCCGGGCGTTTGTTTTGGTATTTTAGGTAGTAGGCATGCTCCCACACGTCGAGACCTAAAAGTGGTGTACCTTTAATCTCAGCGGTATCAAACCAAGGGTTGTCCTGGTTAGGCGTTGAGCCGATTTTCAGCTTAGCGCCATCCTTAACCAACCATGCCCAGCCTGAGCCAAAACGTTTGGTAGCGGCATCGGTAAACTCAGCCTTAAATTTATCAAACGAGCCAAATGAAGCATTAATCGCGTCAGCTACTTTACCGGTTGGCGCAGCGTTTGACGGCGCTTTCAGGCTCTCCCAAAAAAAGTTATGGTTCCAGGCACCACCGGCATTGTTACGCGCCTTAGCTGATATTTTTGATGCATTGGCGAAAAATTCCTTCTCGGTTTTGTAAGGTATTTTTTCGCTTACTATCAACTCGTTGATGGTTTTAATATAGGTGGCGTGATGCTTTGTATAATGTATCTCGTTAGTAAGCGCGTCAATGCTCGGCTCAAGGTCGGCATACTTAAAAGGCAGCGGCACCTGCTTAAACGCAAAGGCTGCGGGCTCCCGCTCACCGGCTATGGCGTTTGCAATAAATGAGTTACCTACGGTTACCGCGGCGGTAGCGGCAAGTGAGGTTTGTATAAATTTACGACGGCTGTTGTTTTCCATGATGTATAAATATGAATTTGAACTCTGCTAACTTAACAATTAATATTAAGCTGATGTTTAATTACATATTACAAAAACGGGCTTATTGCAATGTTGTTACATTTTTTATTGAGCTGCATAAACCCACATTTGCATTCAATGGTTTGAATTATATAACTTTGAGATATGATAGCCGGAACAGAATCATTAGAAGATTTTTATAAAAGCAAGTTTGATTGGTTGCCTGATAATCTTGGTCAAGATATTGGTCACTTTAACGTTTTTCGTTTGGAAGACTGCCACGGCCCCAATAAGGCGCCCGTAAAATATACCCGCCGCGATTACTATAAAATAACCCTGTTCACCGGTAAATGCCGCTACCATTATGCCGATAAAAGCGTTGACGTGGATGGTAAAACACTGATGTTTTTTAACCCGAACGTGCCTTATACGTTCGAGTCCATGTCTGACGATATGCGCGGTTACTTCTGTATATTTAAGGAAGGCTTTTTTACCGAACGCCTGCGCAGCAACATAACCGACTTGCCTATGTTTACGCCGGGCGGCAAGCCATCATATGTACTTACGGATGAGCAATACGATGAACTTTCGCAGATTTTTGAGAAGATGCTTAAGGAAATAGCCTCTGATTACCGGTTTAAATATGATTTGCTGAACAATTACGTAAATGAAGTAATTCACTACGCTTTAAAACTGCAACCCACTGAAAACCTGTATCGACACCCGGACGCGAACTCGCGCATTACGGCCATTTTTACCGAACTGCTGGAGCGGCAATTCCCGATAGAATCAACCTCGCAGCGGTTTACCCTGCGTTCGGCCAATGATTTTGCGGATAAACTTTCGGTACACGTTAACCACCTTAACCGGGCCATACGCCAAACCACCGGCCGTACCACAACCAGCCATATTTTTGAGCGGCTGGCTAATGAAGCCCGTGTGCTGTTAAAGCATACCAACTGGAACATAGCCGAAATAAGTTATACCCTTGGCTTTGATGAACCGGCACATTTTAACAACTTTTTCAAAAAACAAACACAACTAACACCGTCTGCCTATCGCAATGTGTGAATTTTGCAATCTTTAGTTTGATAAACGCTATCGCTCCGCTTTAAACCCATACTACCTTTGTATTGTTAATAACAAAAAACAATACAATGGAAAACAAGCAAATATGGTTTATAACCGGGGCCTCTAAAGGTTTAGGCCTTTCTCTTGTAAAAAACCTTTTAAACGCGGGCCATGCGGTAGCCGCCACATCGCGCAAGCTGGATGAATTAGTTAACGCCGCCGGCACTAACGATAATTTTTTACCCCTGCAGGCTGATGTAAAAGATGAAGCCGCTATTGCTTCTGCCATCAAAAGCACCGTTGAAAAATTTGGACGTGTTGATGTGGTGGTAAACAACGCCGGCTATGGTATTGGTGGCAGCGTAGAAGAGTTAAGCGATACCGAAACACGCGACAGCTTCGATGTAAACGTTTTTGGCTCACTGAATGTAATTCGCCAGGCCATGCCATACCTGCGTACGCAACGCTCAGGCCACATCATCAACATATCATCAATAGCGGGCATTACCGCAAATACCGGCTGGGCTATATACGCCGCCACCAAATATGCGCTTGTAGGTTTAACCGAATCATTAGCCGCCGATATTAAAGAGTTTGGCATCAAGGCAACAATTGTGGCGCCGGGCGGTTTCCGCACCAATTTTTTGGAGCCCGACTCTATCTATATAGGCAAAAACCCGATTCCTGAATACACAGCCGTACGCGCTACGCATGACAGATACCTTAAAATGAGCGGTAACCAGGCAGGCGACCCCGACAAGGCAGCCGTTGCTATGATTGAGCTGGCCGCCATGGAAAACCCGCCGCTGTACCTCTTACTGGGCAGCGACGCGTATGCCCGCGCTAATGAAAAATTAGAACGGTTGAGCGCCGAGATCAAACAATACGAAGCGCGTACCAAATCAACAGATTTTTAAATTAAGACGATTAATAATACTATAAAAAATGAAGAAGCAAAAAACATGGTTTGTTACCGGGGCCTCAAAAGGTTTGGGGCTATCACTGGTAAAACAATTACTGGCAGCCGGTTACAACGTAGCCGCTACCTCACGCAACGCAGCCGATCTTAACCAGGCTGTAGGCAACCCTAATGATGAGTTTTTACCACTCGAAATGAATATCAAAAGCGAGCAAAGCGTAGCCGAAGCCATTGACCTAACCGTTAAACACTTCGGAAGAATAGACGTGGTGGTAAACAACGCGGGTTACGGTATGCTCGGCAGCCTGGAAGAACTGAGCGAAGAAGAAAGCTACGAAAACTTCGCGGTAAACGTATTCGGCTCGCTAAACGTAATCCGCAAGGCTATGCCGCATTTGCGGGCGCAGGGTTCAGGCCATATATTTAACATTGCCTCAATCGGTGGTTTTACCGGTGATTTCCCGGGCTTCGGGATTTACTGCGCTACCAAGTTTGCGGTGCATGGTTTTACCGAATCGTTAGCGGCCGAAATAAGAGAGTTTGGCGTACATGCTACAGTGGTATCTCCGGGGTATTTCCGTACCGATTTCCTGACATCAGGCTCAATGGCGACGCCTGCAAATCCGATTGCTGAGTATAAAAGCGTGCGTGATTCGCAAAATCAACACGAAAACGAAATTAACGGCAACCAAGGTGGCGATCCTGAAAAAGCAGCCCTTGCCATGATCAAAGTAAGCGAAGCTGAAAACCCGCCGGTACATTTATTTTTAGGTGAGGACGCTTACAACATGGCCTATAAAAAAATAGAAAGTATTAAAAACGATTTGGAAACCTGGAAAGAGGTAACTGTAACAACCGGCTTTGATGCCTAATTGAAACTGATAATAATAACAAAATGGATAATAAGTATGCGGGCATGTGGGTAACCAAGGATGGTTATATACGCCACAATTTGTTACCCAACGGCCGTTATGATGAAGCCCGCGGTAACCGCGAAAGCGCCTACCAGGGCATTTACACCATTGAAGGCGACCATATTGAATATGTTGATGACACCGGCTTTACCGCTGATGGCGACTTCAGAGATGGTATATTATACCACGCCGGAATGGTTTTATACCGTAAGGATTGATACCTTACTCCAGCCCCTCTCCTATGTAGAGGGGCTACTTATTTAAACACTTTTTTAACCTGTCATTTCAATGCAGTAGTGAGAAATCTGCACGCGTCATTGCCACGCGACAGATTCCTCCTCGTACCTTCGTTCGGAATGACAATTTGTACGCACAATCTGTAAATAACCTATAAACCCGGCATCAGTAATGCCCGGAGCAGCACAAGCCTTGCCAAAGCACAACCATTCACCGGGCAGGACGTAGCCGGCGATTTATTCGCTATGTTTATTTTAATTGTGCTCATGAGATCGCTAACGCTAAGTTTTGTTTCTTTTGATCGCTCAAAAGAAGTTAAGGACAGGCTTTACACCATTTCCAATATCTCTCTAATACTAACTATACTCTCAAATTTTTCGTTATCAATAGTATCTTCAATCTGCTCATGCGCCCATGTTATGTGGTAAGGCACGTGTATGGCCGAGCCGCCAATGTTGAGCACCGGCATAATATCCGACTTTAAAGAGTTGCCGATCATCAGCAATTCATCCGGCTGAATATCAAGGTGCTTTACCAGTTTGAGGTAATTGGCATCGTCCTTTTCAGACATGATCTCGATATGATGAAAATAATGGCTCAAACCCGATTTCTTGAGTTTGCGCTCCTGGTCGAGCAGGTCACCCTTCGTGGCTACCACCAGGTGATAACGTTCTTTAAGCCCGCTTAAAACCTCTTCAACACCATCCAGCAATTCAATCGGCTCATCGAGCAGCGCTTTACCTAAGTTGATTATCTGCCCGATAATCTCAGCCGGGATAGTATTGTTTGTAACAGTAAGGGCCGTTTCTATCATGGATAGGATGAAGCCTTTTACACCGTAGCCGTAAAGTTTTAAGTTGCCGATTTCGGTTTTCAGCAACTCCCGCTCAAGCGCGTGCTGCTGCAAAAATTCATTCAGCAGTTTATAAAATTCTTCTTCGGTACGCCTGAAGTACGGCTCATTTACCCAAAGGGTATCATCCGCATCAAACGCGATAACTTTTATACTCATAACGCCTTAAAAATAGCGTTTTGCGCAAAATAAAAGCTATAATTATTTATCGTCGTTCATAAAATCAAACGCCCCTTTACGCAGATTGATGCCATACTCCAGATAAGCCTTTAAGCAGGCTGAAAAGTTGGCCCATCCTTCGGTATTATTTTTAAGCCATTGTATGGATGGCCGCTCGGCGGCCGTACTCTTTTCGGTAACAGTAAGCTTGGTGGCGTTATCTCCGCGCGGCGTTAATATCATCTCTACTAAAAACGGTGTACCTTCAACATCCCAGGTAAGCGCTATAAGCTCGTTGGCATCAATCTTTTTCACATTTACCGGAAACTCCCCTTCAAACTCCGGAAAGCTCCACATTACCTGCTTCCCTTCTTCTAATCGTGCGCTTCCGTTTGCAATAAAATAGTTCGACATTTTTTGAGGATCAACAATTGCCTCGAAAACTTCAGCTATTGGCTTACTGATCTGGATATTGGTTTTAATTTCAAAATCGGCTGTATTCATAATTTTAGCATTTATTTATTAACAAACTTAGCGTCGAAAGTTTAACTATTACGGGTGCTTTAGCGACTAATTAGCGGTGTAATAATACCAGGAGAAGTATAAAGTTATATTTTAATTAATTTTTGATATAATAAATTAACTACAACCCAACATTGTTTACCGCTGCTTGTTAATCAGTTATATCTATCAGTTCCATGAAAAACACATTCTTTATTTTAACACTTTCAGCAGCCTTACCCACGTTCGCTTTCGCCCAGAAGGGCATAGCGCCCGACGAAAAATTCACCGCAACCATCAACACCAATTACCCGGCACAGGTAAAATTTACCGAGGGGATGGCCGCTAATTTAAAAGTACCCGATGGATACAGGGTAAGCATTGCCGCAACCGGTTTGGGCAAGCCCCGTATAATGGCAGTTAATACTGATGGATCGCTTTACGTTACCCGGCGCGATAAGGGGGACGTACTACACCTATCCGGTAAGGACGCTAAAGGCCGCTTCGCCAATGTTAAAACAATCTGGAAGTTTGAGGATGTACATGGCATTACTATACATAACGGCTGGCTTTACGTGGCGTCCAGCA
This sequence comes from Mucilaginibacter defluvii, assembly GCF_039543225.1. NCBI lineage: Bacteria > Pseudomonadati > Bacteroidota > Sphingobacteriia > Sphingobacteriales > Sphingobacteriaceae > Mucilaginibacter > Mucilaginibacter defluvii. The sequence goes on along the minus strand of NZ_BAABJI010000001.1, from coordinate 1,116,660 downwards.
AAATATTAAAGCGCGGGCGCATAAATGTTGATGGTTCTGTTACAGATACAGCCACTCTCATTAAAGACCTGCCCGAGGGCAGCCAGCACAACAACCGCATGATAGCCTTTGGGCAGGACGGCATGTTGTACATGACCGTAGGCAGTGATTGCAATGACTGTGGTGAAACTAATAAAGAACACGCCACCATGCTTCAAATTAAACCTGATGGCAGCGCGCGCCGGGTGTTTGCAAAAGGTTTGCGCAATACCATAGGCTTTGACTGGCATCCTGAAACAAAAGAAATTTGGGGATGCGATAACGGTACCGACTGGCGCGGCGATGAAATTCCGCCCGAAGAACTTAACAAAATAACGGATGGGGGAGACTATGGCTGGCCCATGGTTTTCGGCAAGCGGCAGGTGGATCCTACACGCGAAGACCCTGTTGGGGGTACCAAAGATGGTTATGCGCAAACAACCGTGCCGGCTGTAATTACGTTTCCGGCGCATTCCGCGCCCATTGATTTCAGGTTTATTGGCGACACCAAAGATTTCTCAGAATTTAAAAATGATGCCCTTGTTGCCTGGCACGGCTCCTGGAACCGCAAAAAACCCGAGGGTTATAAAGTACAGCGCATTCAATACGTAAATGGCCAGCCAACCAAGGTTACCGACTTTTTTTGGGGCTTTTTAAGTAACGATGGCAAAAGCCGCATTGGCAGGCCCACCGGTATCATAGCATCTAAAACCGAAGGCATCATCTATGTTTCTGACGATGAGAACGGTGTGATTTACAGCATAACCGCCGCTAAATAAGCAAGCGCTTTATAGTAGGTTATTAAATGCTTAAAATTGCATATTAATAGCCGCTAATTAATATGAAGCGTATTTGTTTAGTTGAAGATGAAGAAAAAGTTTCGTCCTTTATAAAAAAGGGACTGGAAGAGCACGGCTACAGCGTTGACGTGGCTGAGGATGGCATAGCCGGGCTTACCATGATGCTGCAAAATAAGTACGACGTTTTCATCCTCGATATGATGCTGCCCCTGCTGAGCGGCATGGAGCTATGTAAACAGATACGCCAGAAACAGCCGGAGGCACCGGTGCTGATATTAAGCGCGCTGGGCACAATTGATGATAAAGTAAACGGTCTGCACGCGGGTGCCGACGATTACCTGGTTAAACCATTCCATTTTAAGGAATTGCTTGCCCGGATTGAAGCATTGCTACGCCGCAGGCAGCCCGCGAATGACGGCGGCGAAAACCACTTCCTCACTTTTAGCGACCTTAAACTCAACATTTGGGATAAAACCGCCGAGCGCGCGGGTAAGCAGATAGCCCTGACCGCCAAGGAATATGCCCTGCTGGAGCTTTTTATCCGCAATGCCAACAAGCTGTTATCACGTGAGTATATCACCGAAAAGGTTTGGGGAATCAATTTTGATACGCAAACAAACATGGTTGATGTGTATGTGAACTACCTGCGCAACAAAATTCAAAAGGGTTTTGACAAGAAGCTGATACACACCGTAATTGGCATGGGTTACATTTTAAAGGAAAAATAACAGGTAATGAAGATCAAAACCCGCCTGTCGTTATATTTTACGCTCATCAGTTCGGGTGCTTTGCTGCTGGTGCTGGTGGCGCTGTACCTGGCGGTGTATTCTTTCTCTCGCGAGGATTTTTATAACCGCCTTACCGACCGCGCCAACGTAGCCTCACAACTTTATTTAAAGGCCGATGAGATCAATGCCGACTCGCTGGTACAGGTACAGCAACGCTATCTTGATAAGCTGAGCGGCGAAGTGATAAAGGTTTATGATAACGATAATAAATCGGCTTTTAATACCCATAACAACATTTTTTGGACTGATACCATCATTGAACAGGTACGTAAGGATAAGTACCTCAAATACCAGGATGGCAACCGCCAGGTGGTAGGTAAATTGTATCATGATAATCAGGGCGATTTTGTGATACTGGTATCGGCCGTTGACCGTAGTTTTGCCCGCCGTGTTACCATGCTGAGCCAGGTAGGTGTTGTATTATTTATAATATTTACCGCGGTATTATTTTTTGCAGGGCAATTATTTGCCAACCGTGCACTCGCCCCTATTAAAAAGGTTATCACCCAAATGGGGCAAATACGCTCAAGCAACCTGCACATGCGGGTTGAGGAGGAGAACAATAAGGATGAGATTGATGAACTGATCAGCAATTTTAACAGCCTGCTGGAGCGGCTTGAAAACGCTTTTGAACTGCAGCAAACTTTTGTAGCCAATGCCTCGCACGAGTTGCGCACCCCGCTCACCAGTATTATGGGCGAGGTTGAAGTTGCCTTAACCAAAGCGCGGAATACTGATGAGTATGAGCGAATTTTGGCATCCATATCTGCCGATGCCCTGCGCCTGCAGGAAACCATTACCAGCCTGATGGAACTGGCGCAGGTAGATATGAATTATACCCAGGCCAGAATATCACCGGTGCGGATTGACGAATTGCTGTGGGAACTGCATGAAAGCTGGACAGAAAAGAAAGGCTCTGGCAAACTGCACCTCACCTTAGGCACCATGCCGGAGAACGAAGGTGATCTCGAAATTTCAGGGAATAAACCCCTGCTATACATTGCATTAAACAATATTATTGAAAACGCCTTTAAATACTCAGGCGGCGAGCCGGTGAGCATTAAGTTTGAAGCCTTGCCAACACAGGTGAGTATTGCCATTACCGATCAGGGACCGGGCATAGCAGAAGATGACCGCCAGAAAGTACTGCGCCCTTTTTACCGCGCGGGCAATGTTAAAAAACTGCCCGGCAGCGGGCTCGGCCTGTATATCACCGATAAAATAATACAGCTTTGCCACGGGCGCATAAAAGTATTATCAGACGGTAAAACAGGCAGTACTTTTATTGTTGAATTTGCTAAAAACAGTGCATTTTAAATTCTAATGGCATTTTAATGCAGGTTTAATTCGCTTCCAATTCGGCCATTATAGTTTTGATCTATCGAAAGATCAGAACAAAACTATAATGGCACCTTATAAAAACTTATTCAAACTACTGCTGCCCGTACTGGCAATATGCAGCGCCCCGAAGGCCTACAGTCAGACAGACACCCTAAAGCTGAACTTTAAGGACAGCGAAAGTCTTTTTTTACAGAACAACCTTACCTTACTGGCCCAAAAGTATAATGTAGATGCCTCAAAGGCACTCATTAAACAGGCTGGTTTGTGGGATAACCCGGTGTTAAGCACCGATCAAAATATTACTGACAACTCAGGCAAGTTTTTTGACCACAGCAAAAACACCGGGCAGATATTTTTGCAACTCAGCCAGGTATTTACCACTGCCGGCAAACGTGGCAAACAGGTAAAGGTAGCCAAGGATGATGCCAGCATACAGCAAGCCGCGTTTGACGACCTGCTGCGCAACCTGCGCTACAACCTGCTGCTTGATTTTGCGCAAATATCAAATCTTGCAGAGCAGGGCAAAGTTTATCAAACCGAAATAGCATCGGCACAAAACCTGGTTAATGCAATCCAGAAATCGTATGATGCAGGCAATAATTCACTAAAAGATGTGGTGCGGTTAAAAGCATTGCTTTTTAGCTTGCAGAATGATTTGGTGGAGAACAACCGCCAGCTTACGCAACTGCAAAGTGAGCTTAAAACATTGCTTGGTGTATCTGCTGATAAATTTGTATTTCCACAAATAAGTTTCAAGGCAACAAACACACCATTAAACGCAGCTGAGCTTGCTGAAAAAGCCAAAACCCTACGTGGCGATTACCTGGCCGGCCAGTATACCTTACAGCAAAATAACGATAACGTATTGCTGCAAAAAGCCTTAGCCAAACCCGACGTTACCATCGGCGTAGCCTATGACCAAAACAGCAACTATGCGCCACATTATGTGGGTTTGCAAATTTCGGTCCCCCTTCCCCTTTTTAACCGCAATCAGGGTAATATTAAAGCAGCACAATTGAGCGCCCAAGGCCAGCAGCTTGTAGTACAAAACAACGCGCTGCAACTACAAAATGATGTGTATTCGGCTGTAAATCAGTACCGCCTCAGCAACCAGTTGCTGGGCCAAAGCGAAACCGATTTTTACGACCGTTACGACCAATTGTACACCAGTATGCTGAAGAGCTTTAAACAAAGGCAGATCAGCCTGCCCGAGTTTGTGGATTTCTTTGACTCATACAAAGACACCAAGCTGAAAATATTGCAACAGCAATATAACCTGAACAAAGCCATTGCCGACCTGAATTTCGCGGTAGGCACCACTGTAATTGATCCTCTGTAACCCTATTATAAATACAATGAAAAAGCAATTAGCATATAGCGCCATAGCCTTAGTTTTTGCGCTGAGCGCCTGCGAGGAACATAAAACCGGCACCATGGAAACCAAAAAGGTTTGCGTAAGCGATTCCATGGCACGCATGATCAAAATAGACACCGTTAAGGTATCGCAGGTTAAGGATGAACTTTCGCTCACCGGCGAGGTATCATTTGATGAGAATAAGGTAGTAAAGGTATTCCCCTTCGCAGGCGGACAGGTTACGGATGTTAAGGTATCATTAGGTGATAAAGTAGCCAAAGGCCAGGTGCTTGCCGTACTGCGCAGCGCCGATGTAGCCGGTAATTATACCGATCAGCAATCAACCCGTGCCGATGTGGCCATCAGCAAACGCCAGTTACAACAGGCCGAATATCTGTACAAAAACGGTATATCAAGCGAGCGTGATTATACCGAAGCTAAAGAGAACTACGCCAAAGCCCAGGCCGCTGATGATAAGGTAAAACAGCAGATAGCCATTAACGGCGGGGGCAATACCAGCGCGAACGGTACATTGGTTATCCGCGCCCCGCGAGATGGGTATGTGGTTGAAAAGAATATATCGGCAGGCAACTTTATCAGGCCGGATAATAATGAGAGTTTGTTCACCATATCAGACATGAAGGATGTTTGGATAAACGCCAACGTTTTTGAAAGCGACATTGCTAAAGTAAAACAGGGTTACACGGCCAAAGTGACTACCATCGCCTATCCCGATAAGGTATTTACTGGTAAGATTGACCTGGTGAACTCTGTGTTAGATCCGGACAGCAAGGTGATGAATGTACGCATCTCTCTGCCGAACAAAGACCTGCTGCTTAAACCCGAAATGTTTACCAATGTGGTGGTTACCAATAATGAAAGCGGCACCGCTGTAGCCTTGCCTGCATCAGCCGTAATATTTGATAACAGCAAAAACTACGTGGTGGTATACAATAACCGTTGCGATATGGAGATCCGCGAGGTTAACCCGGTAAAAACGGTTGACAGCGTAACCTATATAGCAGGCGGGTTAAAACCGGGCGAGCGCATTATATCTCAAAATCAATTGTTTTTATACAACGCCCTGCTAGGCGAATAACCGCCTGATCCGTATCACTGCCGCTTTGCCTTTGGCATCGGCGCAATATTTACTACAATGAACAAATTCATTAAAAGCATCATATATTTTTCGCTGCGCAACCGGGCCTTCGTGTTTTTTTTAACCGCGGTACTTGCCGTGGTCGGTGTGTGGAGCTATACTAATACCCCTATTGAAACCTTCCCGGACGTTACCAATACACAGATCATCATCATAGCGCAATGGCCGGGCCGCAGTGCCGAGGAGGTTGAAAAAATGGTAACCATACCTATGGAAACCGTATTAAACTCGGTGCAAAAAAAGGTTAACCTGCGCACCACCTCATCCTTTGGCCTGTCATACGTTCGCATTATTTTTGATGATGACGTGGACGATGCTTTTGCCCGCCAGCAGGTATTGAGCCGCCTTAGCAATGCCGAGTTGCCTGACGGTGTAAAACCAGAGGTTGAGCCGCCATATGGTCCAACCGGCGAGATTTTTCGTTACACTTTAAAAAGCAAAACCAAATCGCTGCATGAGCTTACCGCCATACAGGATTGGGTGCTTGACCGCCAGTTCAAAGCCATCCCCGGCGTTGCCGACGTGAACAGCTTTGGCGGCGAGGAAAAAGACTATGAAGTGAGCGTTAACCCATCGTTATTGCAAAAATACGGGCTTACGTCACTGGACGTTTACAATGCCATCAACCGCAGTAACATTAACGTAGGTGGCGATGTGATTGAAAAGAACAACCAGGCATTTGTGGTGCGTGGTATAGGCTTGATCAACAACATCAGCGAGATCGAGAATATTATCATCAAAAACGTTAATAACGTACCTATCTTAGCTCGAAACATCGCGGTCATTAAAGAAAGCGGTTTGCCCCGCCTGGGCCAGGTTGGGCGCGATAAGGATAACGATGTAATTGAAGGCATAGTAGTTATGCGTAAGGGCGAAAACCCTGCTGATGTATTGGTTCGTATTAAGGACAAGGTTCAGGATTTGAACGAGAACGTGCTACCTAAGGATGTTAAGATAGACACCTTTTACGATCGCACCATTCTGATGGAGTTTTGTACAGAAACGGTAATACATAATCTTTTAGAGGGTATTGTGCTGGTAACCGTAGTGGTATTGTTGTTCATGGCCGACTGGCGCACCACGCTTACCGTGTCCATAATTATTCCGCTGGCTTTGTTGTTCGCGTTTATTTGTATGCGGATAAAGGGCATGACGGCTAACCTGATCTCAATGGGCGCTGTCGACTTTGGTATAATCATAGATGGAGCGGTGGTAATGGTCGAGGGTCTGTTTGTAGCGCTTGATCACCGGGCAAAAGAGGTCGGTATGGAAAAGTTCAACAAGCTTGCCAAACTGGGCCTTTTCAAAAATGTAGGAGCCGAAATGGGTAAGGCTATCTTTTTCTCTAAACTGATCATCATTACCTGCCTGATCCCGATCTTCGCATTTCAAAAGGTAGAAGGAAAAATATTTTCGCCTTTGGCCTATACACTGGCCTTCGCCTTGTTAGGCGCGCTGCTGTTTACGCTTACATTAGTACCTGCCCTTTCGAGCGTGCTACTGCGCAAAAACGTACGCGAAAAGCATAACCCTATCGTGTTGTTTTTTGAGAATGGCATAAAAAAGATGTTCAGATTTACATACCGTAACCAAAAAATGAGCCTGATAGTGGCCATGAGCGCTATGGTATTAACCTTTATGTCGGCTAAGCTGTTGGGTACCGAATTTTTACCTCAGCTTAACGAGTGTGCGCTTTGGGTATCGGCACAATTACCGATGAGCAGCTCGCTGGAGAACTCGGTTAATGTTACCAATAAGATGCGCGCCATACTGGCTACCTTTCCGGAGGTTAAACAAACACTATCGCAGGTAGGCCGTACCAACGACGGTACCGACCCGAAAGGCTTTTTTAACGTGCAGATACAGGTAGATCTGCTCCCAAAAAAGCAATGGAAACGCCACATTACCCAGGATGAACTGATTGCCGAAATGGATAAAAAACTAAGTCAGTTTCCGGGTATTGTGTTCAACTACTCGCAACCTATTATTGACAACGTGGCTGAGGCGGTGGCCGGTGTGCCCGCATCAATGGCGGTAAAAATATTCGGATCGGACTTTGATGTGCTGGATAAAAAGGCAGATGCCGTAATGTCGGTACTCAAACATGTTGATGGCGTAACCGATCTGGGCGTGCTGCGTAACCTTGGCCAGCCCGAGTTCAGGATAGAGCTTGACCAGCGTAAAATGGCCTTGTACGGGGTATCTACTGCGGATGCCAATTCTGTAATCGAGATGGCCATTGGCGGTAAAGCGGCTACCCAGCTATACGAAGGTGAGCGTAAGTTCGACATCCGCATTCGTTACCAAAAACAATACCGCGCCACACAAGAAGATATTGAAAAACTCATGGTACCAACCCTTAACGGTTCAAAAATTTCCATCAAGGAGATCTCAACCATCCGGGAGATTACCGGGCCGGCCTTTGTATACCGTGATAACAATTCACGTTATATTGCCGTAAAGTTCTCTGTCCGTGGCCGCGATTTGGGCAGCACCATTGCCGAGGCGCAAGCGAAGGTAAACAAGAATGTACAATTACCTCATGCGTACTCTTTTACCTGGAATGGTGAGTTTGAAAACCAGATACGTGCATCAAGTACCCTGGCACACGTAGTACCGATTTGTTTACTGTTGATATTCCTGATATTGTTTGTAACCTTTGGTAACAGTAAAGATGCCCTGCTGGTATTGCTGAACGTACCCTTCGCATTAATAGGCGGTATTTTGGCACTGCACATTACGGGCATCAACTTCAGCATATCGGCCGGTATTGGTTTCATAGCCTTATTTGGCGTGTGCATCCAAAACGGGGTGATCCTGATATCGGTTTTCCGCACAAACCTGCAAGCGGGTATGCACCTTGACGAGGCCCTGCTTGATGGAGTAATATCAAGGGTACGCCCCGTGGTAATGACCGCCCTGATGGCTGCCATTGGCCTGATGCCCGCGGCCATATCAACCGGTATCGGTTCTGAAACGCAAAAGCCACTGGCCATTGTGGTAATTGGCGGTCTGGTTACCTCAACCATACTTACCCTGCTGATACTCCCTGTAATTTATGCTATAGTATACAGGCTGATACACCGCCGGGAGAACAGAAAGTTGCTAAAGAATATAGGTGCTATTAGTTCATAGTAACTAAGCTCCGGTAATCAGTAAAAATACCCCTCGCCATATTGATGATATTACCAATTTTATTCGAAGCCGCTTATTTTTCTTGAACTGAACTGATAATAAAAAAAAGCGTAGGCCTGCCGGAAAACCGGGCAGGGAGTATGGCCTGTGCGGATGAAGGTTTTTTCCGGCTTGACTTTTGGTTACTTTGTGTCTAAGACAAAGTAACTGGCCTCTGCGGCCAAGAGCAGGCTGGCGATAGTCAAAGCATAATCGTTTAAAAAGAAGCACTTTCGTAAACAGAGTTCACTACCTGTCCTAAACTTCTTTTGTGCGAGCAAAAGAAGCAAAACTTAGCGTTAGCGATCTCATGAGCACAATTAAAATAAACATAGCGAATAAATCGCCGGCTACGTCCTGCCCGGTGAATGGTTATGCTTTGGCAAGGCTTGAGTTGCTCCGGGCATTCCTGATGCCGGTAGAAAAGGTTATTTCCGGTTTGTGCTTTTGATTAACAATCAATTTGTCATTGCGAACAAGGTACGAGGTAAAACAATTAAGCCTGGGTTCTGCAATTAAGCGGAACACCAGGCTTCTTTTTTAATTAACCCCTTAACTAAAAAAAGCTCTTATTAAAACTCCCAGCGCACAAAGGCCTCAATGGCTTCGTACTCGGCGAGGCCAAGCTCATCATACGAACGGGCAGTTTCGGCAGTGCGCTGCTCGGCACGTACCCAAAACTCGCGTGCGTCATCCCCCGGGAATACCGGCAAATCCTTTTGCGACTGGTGTTTGTATATGGCCAAACGCTTACGCATCACCTCCTGCGGTGAAAGTGGAACGGCCATTTGTATTTCGTGTATCTCAAACTCGTGCCATGCGCCACGGTACAGCCATAGCCAGCAATCGTCAACCCATTCCTCGGTACCTTTAAGGCGCTGCAATGCGGCCAAAATCACATCAAAGCAAACTTTGTGTGTACCATGCGGATCGGCAAAATCACCGGCGGCGAATACCTGGTGCGGTTTTACTTTACGTAAAAGCTCAATGGTTTGTTGTATGTCATCTTCAAAACTTACATTGCTGTTAGTTTTTTGCCTGTCATAAAATGGCAGGTTCTGGAAGTGGATGTTCTCATCGGGTAAACCGGCAAACCTTGCTCCGGCTATGGCTTCTCCCTTACGTATCAATCCCTTAACATCACGTATAGCAATCTGGTCGGGCTGATTTGGGAGCTTTTTGCCTATAAACTCACGGCTCTCGCGGTAAGTATTTTCAAGCGTTGTGGTATCAATACCTTGAGCCTTGTTGAAATCGATGGCAAATTCCATAAAGCGCAGCACGTCATCATCCCAAACGGCTGTATTGCCTGATGTTTGGTAGGCTACGTGTACCTCATGCCCTTGGTCGGCCAGTCGAATGAATGTGCCACCCATCGAGATCACATCATCATCAGGATGCGGAGAAAAAATGATGGAGCGTTTTTTAGCCGGATCCTTACGTTCAGGGCGCTGGCTGTCGTCAGCATTAGGCTTACCACCCGGCCAGCCGGTAATGGTATGCTGTAACTTGTTAAATATATCAATGTTGATATTGTACACCGGCCCTTTTTCAGTTGCCAGTTGCGCCATGCCATTGTTGTTATAATCTTCCTCGGTAAGTTTAAGGATGGGCTTACCGGTGGTTTTTGAAAGCCAAACCACCGCTTTTTTTATCAGTTGAATATCCCAAACACAATCACGAACCAGCCAAGGTGTATCAAAACGGGTAAGCTCGGCAGCAGCATCCTGGTCAAGGATGAACTCCACCTTATCAGACAGTTGCAGGTAAGTAGCCGGTACTTCAGATGACACCGAACCTTCAACCGCTTTTTTAATGATACTGGCTTTTTTAAGGTTCCAGGCCATTAAAATAATCTCGCGGGCCTTGAATATGGTACCTACCCCCATGGTAATGGCTTTGGTAGGTACATTCTCCTTACCGCCAAAATCGCGCGAAGCATCGCGGCGGGTCAGGTCATCCAGCGTTACCAGGCGTGTACCGGAATTTGGCGCCGAGCCCGGCTCGTTAAAACCAATGTGACCGGTACGGCCTATACCCAATATCTGCAGGTCGAGCCCGCCGTATGAATTTATTTTTTGCTCGTAATTGATACAGAACTGCGCTACATCGGCTTCTGCCAGCGTACCATCAGGAATATGAATATTCGCAGGATCGATGTCGATATGATCGAACAGTTGTTGCTTCATAAAAGTAACATAGCTCTGCTCGGCATTAGGCTGCATCGGAAAGTACTCGTCGAGATTAAAAGTAACGACGTTCTTAAAGCTTAAGCCTTCCTCCTTATGTAAACGAATCAGCTCTTTATAAACCTTAACCGGGGTTGCGCCTGTAGCCAAACCTAAAACGGTAGTTTCTCCGCGGCTTTGTTTGTCGCGTATAAGTGCGGCTATGCGTGCAGCTACACTGTTTGAGGCAGCTATCGAATCAGGAAATACCGTAACCGGTAATTTTTCGTATCGGGTTTCTTCAAGCAGGTTGAGTCGTGACATATAGTGGATTGAGTTTGGTTACTCTGCAAATTGAACAAACTTACTTATATTTTTTAAATAATAAATAAAACTTATTAAATATTTTACAAAGTATAAAACGCGATTTGCTGGTTTATATACGGTATAAATACTATAATGTTTGTTATTTTTTTTGCAATCCGCCGTGCATCTTGTTAAAGCTTTCCATAACCAGGATGGCCGCGCCGATCAGTTCAGCATCAAAGCCTATTTCAGATATAAAAAGCTCGGTGCCTTGTGCCAGGCGTGGTATACAATACTTATTAAGCGCCTGTTGTATTGGCGCTAACAGAAGTTTTCCTACTTTAACTCCCCTGCCGCTGAGTACGATTGCCTTAGGGTTCAGGATGTGTATCAGAATAGATAGCGCGCGGCCGATTTTGTAAGCCGCGTCTGAAAGCAGTTCGATAGCATACTGATCGCCCTTATTGGCAGCGTCCATCAGCACATTACCGACTGCAAGGTTTGAATGATCATCTGTAATATAATGCTGCAGGCTCGATTTTTGGCCACTTTCAACCCCCTCAATAGCTTTTTGGGCTACGGCCATTAATGAGGCTTCGGCTTCCAGGCATCCCTGCTTACCGCAGGCACAAAGCGCACCTTCCTCTGCAATAGGTATGTGGCTAAACTCTCCCGCAAAGCCATTCTCACCGCGAAAAATCTGCCCGTTGATGATCATACCCAAACCTATACCCCAGCCGATGTTGATCACCATTACATCCTTTATTGATTTAGCGATGCCGAACTTTAATTCAGATAAAGCGATCAAACTCGAATCATTATCAATGTAAACCGGCAGCTCTACCGCGTCGGCCAAATACTGCGTAAGGCTTTTGTTGCCTGCGTCAAGGTAAGTATAGTTAATACCTTCGTTTACGTTAACAAAGCCGGGCATGCCAATGCCCACCCCTATTATCTTTTCCTTATCAACTTTTGATTGCTCAATGTGCGTGTTGATTATTGATACCAGTGAATTGAGCGCTTGCGGATTGTCCTGTAAGTTTAAGCTGATGATTTCTACCGGTGAAACAAAATTATTCAGAAGGTCAACAATACCGATACGTGTTGAAAGCTGATCCATCGCTACGGTAACAATATGTAACCTATCGTGCCGAACGGAATACATCAACGGCCTGCGGCCGCCGCTTGAAGGGGCATAACCTTGCTCAATAACAAAACCCGCCTCAATCAGATGGTTCACCGCCTTCGTAACCAGCGGTATGCTTTTATCAATGCGTGCGCTGAGCTCCGCGCTCGATAGTTGTTCGCCATAATACAAATGTTGTATTATTTCCGCATAAAGCTTAGCTGTTTTTTTGTTGGCGTTAAACATACAGGTTTATAATACTCAAATAGCAAAAATTTTTGTTGATGATCCGGTCTTTGACAAACACAACACTCAAATTTAAGTTCTGCAACGTATAGTTAAATGTAAGACGCTAATATACGCAGCAGCGTTACAATTTATCGAAATACTTAATCGAAATTTATAAAACACAAAAAATCTTTTTAAATATATTTTAAAGTTTATGCACCTTTTTATTAGTTTTGGTTTAACTGACTACTATAAACTTAGCTGTCCACATCTAAAAGTATCGTAGCAAAATTAACTGTCGGCCGGTGGTATTACCGGGAGGGCATATCACACTTTAAAAATATTATAATGAAACTTATTGCAGACAGCGGCTCTACTAAAACGGATTGGTGCCTGTTGGGCGACAACAACTCCATAACATATTTTGATACTGAAGGATTCAACCCATACTATGTTGATGCGGATTACATTTATTACGCCATAATAGACAGGCTGCCTGCTAACCTTGATGCAGAGAATGTTAAAGAAATATACTTTTATGGTGCCGGTTGCAGCGGTGATAAAAATCAAATAGTTGAAACGGCGCTGGCACGCGTTTTTAAACATGCGCATATTGAAGTTGAACACGATTTGCTGGCCGCGGCCCGCGCCGTTTTGGGCAACGATACCGGTTTTGTGGCTATTTTAGGTACCGGTGCAAACAGTTGCCTGTACGACGGTAAAGTAATAATACATCAAATTGATTCGCTGGGCTTTATGCTGGGCGATGAAGGCAGCGGCGCTTACATCGGCAAGCAGTTACTGGTAAGTTATGGCCGGGGCCAGTTGCCGGAGGATTTACGTGTTGAGTTTTGGAACGAATACGGCCTCACGCCTGATGATATTGTGGAGCACGCGCATTCTAAACCCTTACCTAACCGTTTTTGTGCCGGCTTTGTACGCTTTATTGCGCCACGCATGGAGCACCCTTACATTAATGGTATTATCCGCAAAGCTTTTACTGATTGCTTTGAGAACATGATCTCCCTTTACCCTGATTTTAAACTTTATTCGCTTAATTGCGTCGGATCAATAGGCTATATGTTTTCGGCAATACTTAGCGATGTTGCTAAAACCTATGGTATGCGTACCGGTAACATTATAAAAGCGCCAATTGAGGGGTTAATAAGTTATCACACAAATACTACTGTTCAGCCGGATGCCAATGAAGCATCACTATAAGCCGCTGAATAGCTTAAAATAATTATCGGCAGGTTTTTTGCAACTACGCAATATATTTACGTGTTAAACTAAGGGGCTCGCCTCAAATATATATTTATGAGAAAATCGGTTTTAATAATATTTTCTGTGATGATGAGTGCCTTGGCACTGGCACAAAGCAAAAATCCGTTTAATGCCGCTGATGTGAGGCTGAGCTGGCAGATTGTTGAAAACCCATACGCCAATACCACACAGGCGCGCGCGCTGATAACCTTAGTTAACAAAGGCAGTAAACCCATACCCGCAAAAGGGTGGAAAATATATTTTAATGCCACAACTACTCGCACCGGCCCGGATAAAATATTGTTGGTAGACCGTGTCAACGGCGACCTTTTCGCACTATATCCAGGTAGTGGCTTTAAAAGTGTAGCGCCCGGAGACTCTATATCATCAAGCGTATTGCAAGGGCATGTTAAGGATATTACCGACTTCCCGAAAGGATTTTATATCGTTTTTAATAACGAACCTGAAAAAGGCTATCCGCTGCTTATAGATATCTCAAACCAAGTAAATACTGACCAAAGCGAGAAAGCGCTTGCCGAAAAAGTATACCGCCAAAACCAGTTGATAACTGATGTGCCTGCGGCTAACTTATCGCCGGTATTGCCTACCCCGGTAAGCTACAAACGTACCGCCGGTACCTTTAAACTTAATCCGCAGGTTAAAATTATTAATGACCCGGCTTTTATTAAGGAGGCTACTTATTTTAAAGAGGAACTGGCCAAAGTTTTAGGCAGTAAACCACAAACCGGTTTTACCGAAAAATATAATGTTATTGTACTGCAAAAAGGTGGCAATAACGGCGCGGAAGGATACCAGCTACAAGTAACCCCAGGCCGTATAACCATCAGCGCTACTAACGGTGCCGGTATATTTTATGGCCTGCAATCGTTAAAAAACCTTTTGCCGGCAAGCGCATGGGCGGGTACGCAAAAAAACTTTGATATTCCTGCCGTTACCATTACAGACGCGCCACGTTTTGAGCACCGCGCGTTTATGATGGATGTTGCGCGAAATTTCCAGCCAAAATCGCAGGTAATTAAGGTGATCGACCTGTTATCCTTTTACAAATTCAATGTGCTGCACATGCACTTTGTTGATGATGAGGGCTGGCGCATAGAGATACCCGGCTTGCCTGAACTTACCCAAACCGGCTCAACACGGGGGCATAGCACCAATGAACTTAACGCCATCAACCCCGCTTACGGCTCAGGCCCTGATACCACCAACCAGGCGGGCAGCGGCTATTACAGCAAGCAGGAATTTGTAGAGATTTTGCGTTACGCCAACGAAAGACACATCAAAGTAATACCCGAAATAGAGACACCCGGACATGCGCGCGCTGCTATTAAAGCAATGAACGCACGTTACGAACGCCTGATGAAACTGGGCAAAAAGGCCGAGGCGGAACAATATTTGCTGCGCGATATCAATGATAAATCAAGCTACCGCTCGGTACAGGGTTTTAGCGATAACGTAATAAATGTGGGCTTACCGTCTGTTTACACTTTCCTGGAGAAGGTATCTGACGAGTTGATCGCGATGTACAAAGAGGCCGGCGCGCCTTTACAAACCATACATTTTGGCGGAGACGAAGTACCTGCCGGCGTATGGGAAAAATCGCCGGTTATCGCCGATCTGATGAGAAGAGACTCAAGCATTAAGAACACATCCGACCTATGGTTTTATTACTTCGGTAAGGTAAATAACATGCTCAAATCAAAAAGCCTGTACCTATCCGGCTGGGAAGAGATTGGTTTGACAAGCGGCATGGTTAACGGACGTAAACGCTTGGTTGTTGACCCGCGTTTCGCCAACGAAAACTTCCACACCGATGTTTGGAACAACCTGGCCGGAAATGAAGACCTGGCCTATAAGCTGGCCAATGCCGGTTATAAAGTAGTATTAACCAACGTTACTAACCTGTACCTTGACCTGGCTTATAACACCAGCTTTTACGAGCGCGGGCAATATTGGGGTGGTTATGTCGACCTGAATAAACCATTTTCGTTTATCCCCTACAACTACTATAAAAACCAAAAGGAGAATGAGCAGGGCCAGCCGCTTAAGGCAGGGTATTTTGATGGCAAAGAACAATTAACGGAAGCTGGCAAACGCAATATTGTAGGCATACAATCGCCGCTTTGGGCCGAGGTGATTACTTCGCCCGAAAAGCAGGAATACCTGTTGCTGCCCAAGTTGCTGGCAGTAGCCGAGCGCGCCTGGGCACCTGACCCACAATGGGCTACCGAGCCGGAGATAGCGAAAAGCGAAGCCATGTACAACCAGGCCTGGGGTGCATTCGCCAACAAAGTAGGCAAAAATGAATTGCCAAAGCTCGATCATTATGCAGGTGGTTTTCAGTACCGCATTCCTACACCGGGTATTGTAATTGAGAATGGCCTTGTGCGTGCCAACGTGCAATTACCGGGTTTCACCATCCGCTACACAACTGATGGCACCGAGCCTGATGCTAACAGTCGCCTGTTTACTGACAGCATCCCCTACTCGCCACAACTTAATTTACGGGTATTTAATAACGAAGGCCGCGGCGGCCGCACGGTGAAAGTAGTGCAGTAAGGCGGTGAGTGGTGAGTGGTGAGTGGTGAGTAACGCTCTATTAGAGTTTAGGATTTAGAAATTACACTTTATAACAAAACGGTGGCTGTTTAAATAAAACAGCCACCGTTTTGTTATTTAGCATTTATATCTGTTATGTACTGATCTTTGGTACCCCAGTTTTTGTCGGGTTTATCGCTTAAGGCAAGGTTTAGCGTTCCGCCTTTACGGAGTTCGGCATAGGTTAACCAGTTACGGTTAAGCAGCTTGCCATTTAACGTGGCCGAAGTGATGTAAATATTTTTCGCTGCGAAATTTGTGGTGGTGATGTTGAATTGCTTACCATCAGGAAAGTTGAACTTCACGCCCGAAAACAATGGTGCATTCAGGTAAAATGCCGGTTCGCCTACGCAGGCAGGCATAATACCGCAGGCCGTAAAAACGTACCAGCCCGACATGGCGCCGCCGTCATCGTCCATCGTACGCACGTAAGTATCAGGCTGATTACGGTATATCCGGTTTACAAATGGGTCAATACCCCTGCTATTGTCGTTAAAATAATATTGCACCACGGTATCAGCCGCATATTTGTGGGCCAGCGCCTGGGATTTCCATGGCTGCGAAGTCATGTTATACATGAAAGGGGCCTGGATATCCGGCTCGTTAGCATGATTGTACAGGTCATTAGCAAAAAAGTAATCCAACTGCTCTATATACTTCTGCTCTCCCCCAACCAGATTAATTAAACCCTTAACATCAAATGGAACAAACCATCGGTATTGCCATATCGTGCCCTGGTATAGCCCACGTGCCTGCATACGGTCAACATCACGTTTGGTAACGTCCTTAAAATCCTTTTCCCAGTAATCTTTATACTTTAAAGCGATTGCCCTGAACTTAGCGCTTTCTGCTTTTCGCCCTGCAATATCCATCAGGTGCGACAGTGCCCAGGCATCATAGCTTGACTCCAGCGCTTTATCGGGTTTGGCAAAATCGAGCCGGTTGCCTTCAGCAATCAGGGAATCGGCTATGCCCTTAATGTCAAACTTAAAACCTTTACGCCAGGCATCCAGCAAAACTACCATGGCATGTTCTGTACGCACCGTGTTGGAAGGCTCATGCTGCGTAGCGTAATCTTTTTTGCCATACTTATACATAGATGCTATGGATGTAACCATATCTGCATACCGGTCAGGATATAATAACGACATCAGCGGTAATTGGGTGCGGTAATTATCCCAGATAGACCAGCCGTTATACGCCGTTTTATTTGTTTTTTGCAACGATCCATCCGTACCGCGGTAAGTACCGTCAGCCTCCGAAATTAGGTACGGCGACTGCACCGTACGGTAGAGTAAAGAATAAAACAGCTTCTGTGTTTCTGCATCGCCGCTTACCTTAACGGCACCCAGGGTTTTGTTCCAATCGGTATGGCTGGCAGTCTGTAAGGCTTCTGTACCATTGTTTTTGGCCGATGCCTGCGCATGTGCCACATCAACAGATGAAATGCCTAAGCTTAGCGTTACATTATTATTTGTACCCTCAACCCTAAGCGTCAGTTTATGATCGGCGTCTGCCTCAAATTTAACCGGGGCACTAAAACCAATGTAATAATATGTACGGTAAACACCGGCACCGCAGGTTGTACGTGCGTCAACCCAACCCCTCAGGCTGTTAGCATTTGCGGTATGCTCCTCGGCTACAAAGCCGTTTGCCAGCGTATGGCTCAGGTTGATGTAAAAGCCATGCTTACTACCAGTTGGAAAAGAATATGCCTCAATACCTGAATTTTTATGAACGGCTATATTTGAGCTGATGCCGTTTTCAAAGCCAATGCGGTAAAAACCGGGGCCGGCAGCTTCGGTTGATTTAAGCAATTCCGTCTCATCCGGATCATCTCCCAAAAACGGTTTGATTAGTATATTACCGCCGCTGCCCATGCAGCCCACACCTTCAAAACGGTTATGCGTAAAGCCAAGTACTTTTTTTGCATTATGCTCATACCCGGCATGCAGGTTTGGATACGTTTGCGGCGCTATGCTCAGCATCCCGAACGGGTATGATGCCGCGGGCGATAGCTGCCCATGATCTCCGGAAGTACCGAGAAATACATTCACCGCGCTTGCCGGATCGGTTGCACTCACACCGGATTGTGCGGAGGCTACCTGAGGTTGCAGCAATGCAATGGCATAAGCAGCCATAGCAACAAAACCTGAGTATCTTTTTATCATCATTTGCTAAAACCTTTTAATCAATCAGCAATAATAGGCATGCCTTTTTTAGATACCAACAGCCCTGGCATTATTTAACCTAAAGATTTTGTTACACCACGAAGTTAGAATATGGCGCCAACAAAAATGCCCATGTTTTCGCAAAGGCATTCTGAAGAAAAATTAACAATCAGGTATGATCAGAACTTATAAAAGAAAATCTGGTGGTTACTTTATCGCCACCAATTGCCACAGCCGCCGCTCAGGTTTGTCAACCCTCGCCCGATTCACGATTAACGGGTTCATTGTGCAGGGCATCGTTTATTTTTACGTGTATGTCATGCACTATTTCATCCATCTCTCTTATGCTTGAGCCCAGCATAGGTAATATCTCGTTCTTATCCTCTTCCTTGTCAGCTATATCAATCAAATTCATTAGCCCCAACATGGTTGCTACGGGCCGCCGCATTTGATGTGAACTCATCCAGGCCAATTCGCGCAAAAAATCATTCTGGCGCTGAATTTCCATCTCTTTTTCTTTGCGATAGGTGATATTCTGATATACAGCGATGTAACCGTTGTACCTGTTATTGCCGTCGTTAAACGGCGTAAACTCGGCCGAAACCCATAATTCCTGATTTTCAGCTGTATATATAACCATATCAATATTAAATGGCTTGTGCTGATTTAACTTTTCGGCAAATTCTGCACCCATGGGCTCACCTGCATCTGGTCTGCCTAAAACCTGGTATGGCAACCGTCCTTTAATATCACTCAGGTTATAACCGGTAATGTGTTCAAAAGCATTGTTTACCCAGGTGATTTTTTCATCACGATCGGTTACAATAATCATGTTATTTACCCGCTTAATAATATCGGCCAGGCGCTTATTTTCCTGGATCGATCTTTTAAGTGCGTCGATATCCTTTATAGCGCCGATTAAGCGTACCGGCTCATGATTTTCATTAAACACGAAATAGCCCTGATCCATCACGTATTTATACTCACCGTTGCCGCAATAAATACGGTACTCACACTCCCAGTTGGTTTTGCGCAGGCGTTTAACACGCTCCTGGCTGGCTACTACCTCGGCAGCGTCAGCGGGATGTATCAGCGAGCGCCACCAGGCCAGGTTATACTGAACCTGATCAAAGGGTACATTAATAAGGTGTGTTAAGCTGGTGTTGTACATAATGCTGTCATTCACCATATCCATATCATAAATTACATCATGTGTTGCCTGTGCAACCAGTTCGTAACGTTCAACAGCTTGTTTAAGCTTGATATCTTTTAGCCTGTCTTCCGTTATATCCGAAAAATAAACCGAAACGCCGTCATTTGTGGGGAAGGCTGACATACGTATCCATTTGTCAAGCACTTCCGAGTAATCTTCGCGCTTGGTTATTACGCGCTCTTTTAAGGCTCTCTGATAATAAGGGTAAAAACGGTTACGCTCTTTCGGGAACACCTTAAATATGCTCTCTCCTAAAACCGCTGATGTTGGTTGTCCCGTCATTTGCCTGAAGGCTTCGTTTATGCGGATAATGCGCATATCATGATCGAGCGCGAAAAAAGCATCGGATATACTGTTAAGCGTATCCTCAAAGTTATACAGATACTTGTTCCGCTCAATCTCCAGCGTTTTCAGTTCGGTAATATCCTGCGCCGAACCGACTACCTTAACGTCGGGGGACGCGCTTTCGAGCCGCGCAAGCTGCCTTACATAACGAATGCTGCCATCAATAGCGGTGATGCGGTGGGTAACATCCATTTGCTTGCCTTCGGAAACCAGTTCATGCAAGCCTTTCAGCATCAGGTCTCGATCTTCCGGAAAGATGTGGCTAACGTATATCTCAAAAGCAGGTCGCTTGTCTTCCTTACTTACGCCAAATATCTCGTAAAACTCGTCAGACCAGATAAGGTTATTGGATGTCGGGTAAAACTCCCAACCGGCTACTTTTGATATCAGTTGGGTTTCACTGAGTTTTTTCTTTTCTGCCTGTAAATCCCGGTTAATCTTGTCTAACGATTGCTGGTATAAAACCTGCTCCGTCATATCGCGCACCATAGCCAAAACATGTGGTTTGCCGTTAAACTGAATATCGCGTAATGACAGATTAACGTAGAACGTAGAACCATCCGCCTTTATCTGGCATGAATTTTTGCCAGATTCACTCATCACATCGTCGCATGCTAATGCCATGCACACCTGTTGGGGTTTCGCGGTTATTTCGTCAACACTTTTTTTCAGGAATTCTTCGGCCGGATACCCATACAGGGCTACGGCGGCAGCGTTTACCGACACAATACGCCGTGTGCCTGCATCATATATATATTTCGGCGTATAATTGCCTTCATAAATCTCGCGGTACTGGCTTTCACTTTGTTTTAACTTCCGGTCGTCTGACCGGATTAGCAGATACAGAAACACGCCTGTACAAATAATAAAAAAACAGCCCTTAAAAGTGCCGAACGTTAGAATTAAATTCCTGTTGGTATCATTAAAAAGATATTTAAGCGCCTGATCACTAAACATGATCCAAACGAAACTCACAATCACATAAATAAGGGCTATGCGTAAAGCGCCATATCTCATAAAAACAATACTCCTAAAGTGGGTGTACGTATAAACTACAGGATGGTTACAACAACGAATAAATACTGAGCGGCGAGTTTATATTGGCTATGCCTAAGTTACAAAGTTGCCAGCAAAATACTTTTACCATGAAGTAAATAATTGTTAACTTTTGCCGACCATAAAATTAACCTGTTCTGTATATGAAAATCAGCTTTACTATTATTTCTTTATTTATCTGCTGTTCAACACTTTTTGCGCAGGAAAAACCTGCGCAGGAAGATTTCCGTGATGACTGGGCTGACCTGCGCCATTACGCTAAAGAGAATGAAAGTTTACCAGCAGCTAAACTCGGCGAAAAGCGGGTAGTTTTTTTAGGCAGCTCGATATTTGAATTCTGGAAAACCCGCATGCCCGAATATTTTGAAAACCATAAAAATTATATTGACCGCGGCATAAGCGGACAGCTGTCGCCGCAGCTGCTTATTCGTTTCAGGCAGGATGTGATCAACCTTAAACCCAAAGCCGTGATCATACTTGCCGGTAGTAATGACCTGGCAGGCTCAACCGGCCATGTAACCATTGAGAGCATCATGAACAACATCCGCTCGATGGTAGAATTGGCACAAAGCAATAATATAAAGCCTATTTTGTGCGCCTATCTGCCGGTTTATGAATACCCATGGCGTAAGGGCTACCCTGCCGCCGAAAACATCATGGCACTCAACAAGGTTATAAAGGCGTACGCCGCGAAAAAAAAACTGGTGCTACTTGATTATTTTACGCCGTTAAAAGATGAAAAGAACGGACAAAAGGCCGAGTTAACAACAGATGGCGTGCACCCTAACCGTAAAGGTTACGAAGTTATGGCAGGGGTTACTGATGAGGCAATAAAAACTGCGTTAAAGTAGATTTCGTAATTGACTGTTAGTAAGTTATATTCACTTTTTGTGGGATAAAATGTAAATTCACTTAACCTTCCGCATATATATGACGTTCAGGGAAATTGAAGTGGTTTTTGATGCTCAGCCTGTGCCTTGCCTGCTGCTGTCTGCACAGCATGAAGGGTCAATCGCCTTTGTTAACCGGGCCTTAGCTGATGCCCTGAATGCCGACCGGGATAGTTTTGTAAATTTAAACTATGACGATTTTCTGGAAAAGTATTTTAAGACGGAAACCCGGCATTTGCTCAAGCAATCCGTTGCAGATGTACAAAACAACAAGCTTGCTTATCCCGAAAAACTTTTCGCGATTATTAATGATACGATGTGGAGCATTGATACTTACCCCGTGCTGGATGGCGAAAATCAACTGATCTGCATCGTTCAGAATTTCAATAGCTCTGCTACCAGCGGCACAGAAGATTATCGCCATAAAAGTTTCGACCTTTTTAACTACAGCCCCGTACCTACCTGGGCGTATGACGCCATGACGCTGAAGTTTTTGGCTGCTAACCAGGCCGCCCAGCAGATTTATGGCTATACGCTCGAAGAGTACCTAAACATCACCGTGCAAGCGCTTTGGCACCCCGCCGATGCCCAGGCCCTAAAGCAGGCGGTGGATGAGAAAGTGAATAGAGGCCTGCCTAACGACCAACAGATACGCCTCGTCACTAAAAGCGGCGAGGTGATTGACACAATTGTTAATTCAAGGGTTTTGCCAACTTGGGGGCCGAACGTGCGGATTGTGATGGCGCATGACATTACCGTACAACTAAAATCCGCCAAAGACGCCGAACTCGCCAATAACCTGGAGCGGCTGGAAAAGCGCATTTTAGAACTTAACTCCCGCGCCGGAACTCCGCTTATAGATGTACTCAACAATTATATTGAAGGTATTGAATGGATATTTCCGGAGATGGTATGCTCAATAATGCGGGTAGAGAATAACCGGCTACATAACTGGGCATCATCATCCCTACCCAAAGCATATGCATCAACCATTGAGGGGGTAAAAATCGGACCTAAAGTTGGCTCATGCGGTACTTGCGCGTATTTAAAGAGACCTGTAATCAGCGCGGATATAACTACTGACGAACTCTGGGAAAATTATCGTGAGGCGGCCTTGAATAACGGCTTGCGGGCCTGCTGGTCGTACCCTATAATGAACAGCGTAAATGAGGTTGTTGCAACGTTTGGTTTATACTATAAACAAGTACGAGCGCCTGAGCAGCACGAAATAAAAATTATTGAGCGTGCCGCGGCGCTGCTAAAAGTTATTATTGAAAACAGGCAATATGCCGCCACTCTTGAAGAAACTATGCGACTGATGACGCAAGGCCAGGAGTTAGCACATTTTGGAAACTGGGCCTGGGATGTGGTTCATAATAAAGTAACCTGGTCAGACACGCTGTACAATATTTACGGCCTTAACAAAGGCGAATTTGAGGCAACTTTTGAAGGTTATCAGGAACTATTGCATAATGAAGACCGACAGCGGGTATATAATATTATATCTGGCGTTTTAGTAAACAAACAGGACGTTAGCTTTGAGGAGCGGATCATCAGGCCGAACGGCGAGGTACGTTACCTACGATCATGGGGAACGTTAAAAAGCGATAGCAATGGCATGCCCATAAAAATGGTTGGCGCCTGCCTTGATATAACCGAAAACAAGCTGATAGAACAAGACCTGGAAATGTTAAAAAATCGCTATAGCGATCTGTTTCAGCTTAGTCCGCACCCCATGTTTGTTTATGATGTTGATACCTTGGAATACCTCGATGTTAATGATGCCGCTATTGAAATTTACGGTTACAGCCGGGATGAGTTTAAAGCTATGAACCTGCTCAACATCAGGCCAGCTGAAGATATGCCTATGTTTAAGCAGATTATACTTAACGAGATCAGGCAAGGAGTTCAGCATACGGGGATTTCGAGACACATTAAACGGAACGGCGAAATAATAAGCGTACTCACACGCGGCAATGCCATCAACTATGACGGCCGTTCAGCACGTATTGTAATTGCTATTGATTACACCGATAAGCTGAAAGCTGAAGATGCTTTAAAAACAAGTGAGCGCCGCTTCAGGGCGTTAATACAGGAAGGCTCTGACCTGGTATGTATTATTGACAGCCAGGGCAATTACAAATACGTGAGCCCTAATGCAATTAATATTATTGGCATTACGGCCGAAGAACTCTTGTGCAGCAATATCAGCCAATACCTTACCGCCGCCGATGCCGGAATGATGGGTAACGTGTTAGCTAACATCAGCGAACATCAGCGTTTTGAATTGCAACCGTTACTTTTTACGGGTAGTAAAGATAACGGCCGATGGCTGCAAACCGTTATTACCGATTTGCGCGACGACCCCGCGGTTGAAGGTATTGTACTTAACTCGCGAGATGTTACCCAGCGTGTGCAGCAGGATAATGTAATTAAAGAGCATCTTGAAAGGTATAATATTGTATCAAAAGCAACCAGTGATGCCATCTGGGATTTAAATATCATTACCGGCCAAATAAAATGGAACCATGGCATTGCAGGTATATTCGGGCACAAAGACCTGCATAATACCTATCAATGGTGGTACGGGCATGTTCATCCTGATGATATAGAAGAGGTAATTGCCACGGCCGAGTATGCCATGTCGAGCAGATTATCAAGATTTACAAATGAGTACAGGTTCAGGTGTGCCGATGGCAGTTATAAAACAGTTTTGGACCGCTGCTTTTTAATATTTGATGATGAAGGCCGGGCTCAGCGCATCATAGGCGCCATGCAGGACATTACCGAACGCATGAACTATATACACGCTATTGAAAACAGAAATGCCAAATTGCAGGAGATCGCCTGGACACAATCGCACATCGTACGCGCGCCGCTGGCCCGTATATTGGGCTTGCTTGATCTGTTAAATAATTCCCCATGCGATCATGATAGTAAACTGATGCTTGAATATTTGAATATTTCGGCTAAAGAACTGGATGAAATTATACACAACATCATTAATAAAAGCCAACCGGTAGATATGAAAGCCAAAATAGGTTAAAACAAAAACGCAGCTTTCAGGCTGCGTTTTTATTAAAGGGGTATTTACAATTTACTTTAAATCGTTCAGTATCGGCTTAGCCAAACTGCTTAATTCGGTTTGGTCAGGTTTTATCAGTTCAAAAACCACAACCTCATTTTTACCTTTATTAAGCCACTCGGCAGGTACATAAACGGTTTGCTGCGGACCAATGCTCCAGTAACGGCCCAGGTTATGCCCGTTTACCCAAACCACACCCTTACCCCATCTGCGCATATCCAGGTAGGTATCTTTGGTATCGGTAAGTGAAAACTCGCCATATTTTAATACCGGCTGATCAGTCACGGGCTGGTTTCCGGTAATTTTGGCTATCTCCGGCTCATCAAATGGCAATTGAAACATCTTCCAATCATATACCGGCGCGCCGTTAAGCAATACGGCTTCGGTTATGCCCTTTTTATTTTTGAGCAAATACGGACCAAAGTTGATACGGCCCATGTTTTCAACCAGTATATCAAGGGTTACATCGCCTGCCGGTAAATCAACTATCATGCTGTCCTGCCCTAAACGGCGGTCGAGCATACCCACTCTTTTAGAGTTAACGAATACTATACCGTAATCGCGCAGATCCTTTATTTTAAGCTTGGCTTTACTGCCGCCTTTAATTGTTGTACGGTAAAGCACATAGCCATAGGCCTGGTTCATATCCTCAAAAGTAAGCGGCGTTTTATTTTGCTTTGGCGTACCAACTATGTTAAACACGCTCACCTGCTTTTGCATTTTGATGGCAGGCATTGCCACTGATGGCTTGGCAGCAGGCACATCCGGAATTTTTGTACCGGCCGGCAAATTCTTTTTGATCACTTCCCTAAACTGCATGAACTTGTCGGTAGCGTTACCGGCCTCATCAAGCGGGGCATCATAATCATAACTGCTTATTTGCGGTTCGTACGGTGTGCTATCTTTAAAGTTAGCGCCATTCATAAAACCGCGGGTGGTACCACCATGAAACATGTACATATTGATTGATATACCACCACGTAAAGCTGAATCAAGGCGGTTTACGTAATCTTTGGCAGGTACGGTGTGGTGCGGTGTTCCCCACCAGTCAAACCAGGCCGGGTACCATTCGGCAACAAAATAAGGCCCTTTGCCGCTATTGTATTTGTTAACTAGTTCTTTTACCTGTTTCGGGTTGTCAATACCGTTAACGCCGGGTAGCAAACCAGGCAAATGCCCTCCCTCAAGCGCCGGAACCGGATCACAAGTTGAAAGTATACCATCAAAACCGGCATCCCTAAACATCTTTTCGTTAATCTTCAGGTACTCTTTGTCACTGCCGTATGAGCCATACTCGTTTTCAACCTGTACCATCAGGATGTTGCCACCATGGTTTATCTGCAACGGGGCAAGCTGTTTGCCTACCTCGTTTATGTATTCGCGGTATTCATTCAGGTATTGTTTTTCTTTACTGCGCACTTCGAGGCCCTTTTCGTTTTGTAACCAGTATGGATAGCCGCCAAACTCCCATTCGGCGCATACGTACGGGCTTGGGCGTAATACCACCCAAAGGCCTTCTTCTTTGGCAATGCGTACAAACTCGGCAACATCATTATTACCGGTAAAATCGTACTTGTTTTTTTGCGGCTCATGCACGTTCCAGAAAACGTAGGTGCCAATTGTGTTTAAGCCCATGGCTTTGGCCATCTTCATACGCGAGCGCCATGCCTCGCGCGGTACCCGCGGATAATGCATTTCGCCGGATATGATTTGAAATGGCTTACCATCCAGCAAAAAAGTGCTGTCGGCCAAGCCGAAAGAGTGCTGCTGCTTTTTTGATGCCGAGCAACCGCCAAGCAGCAGGGCGGCAAGCAGGCATGTAATAACTGAGCAGGAAAATTGCTTCATAATACGGGGTTAAGTAATGTATAATTTATTGGCTTTTAAACAATCATGTTTGGCTTAGCAAAATAAAGGGCTGGGGCAAACGCCCCCGCCCTCTTTCCAACCAACCAACTTACTAGTAACCTTCGTTTTGCTGTAGTTGTCCGCCTGAAGCCTGAATTTCA
The DNA here is from genome assembly GCF_039543225.1 of Mucilaginibacter defluvii. Taxonomy (NCBI): domain Bacteria; kingdom Pseudomonadati; phylum Bacteroidota; class Sphingobacteriia; order Sphingobacteriales; family Sphingobacteriaceae; genus Mucilaginibacter; species Mucilaginibacter defluvii. The sequence goes on along the minus strand of NZ_BAABJI010000001.1, from coordinate 1,089,550 downwards.
CTTCTTGGTATTGGCAACCAATAGTGTTTGGTTTCAAAGCGGCGGCCGTCAAGCGCAACCTTGGGTGTGTAAGTAAATCCTGTAGCGGTTTTGGTGATGGTTACACCGGCCGCTGGTTTATTTTCTGTAACGTCAGCTATCTTCCAACGCCTAACATCGTAAAAACGGTGTTCTTCAAAGGCAAGCTCAATACGGCGTTCGCGGCGGATGGCCTCACGCATGGCCGATTGGTTTGACGCGATAACATCAGGCATGTTTACACCTACGCGTTTCCTGACCATATTTACCGCCTGCCTTGCTGACATTGTTGCGCCCGTAGGCACCGCATCAGGGCCTACAGATTCATTAGCCGCTTCAGCAAAGTTCAGTAACACCTCTGCATAACGAATGTATATCCAAGGCTGAAAGCCTGCATTACCCCAAGGGTTTTGTAACGGATAAGCATCGTTCATATACTTTTTAAGGTAGTAACCTGTTTTGGTAGTGTTCCAGTTGTCAATACCATCACGACTATCTTTACCATCGGGCACAAAGGTTTCAATATTACGCTCGCGGTAAGGGGCGCCATTAAATAAAATAGTTGCATAAAAACGTGGATCACGGTTTGCGTACGGCTCATTCTGGTCATAGCCTGAAGTAGGATCGGTTATCGGCTTACCACTTGTCATTTCATAATCATCAACCAAATTTTGCAATGGCGAATTACCTGCCCAACCACCATAGCCGTTTGGCCCGTTGGCAATTTCCAGGTGTACGTGATTGGCGTTTTTGGTAAACAGGCGTTCAAATATTACTTCGTTAGTTTCGTTTACCAAGAACATGTTACGGTAACCGCCTGCATAAATACCATATTTATTAAGCGCGATAACGGCTTGTGCAGCAGTAGCCGCGGCTGCCCAGGTACCGCTATTGTAAAGCGGACTTGCAGCATACAACAACAACCGTGCTTTTAACGCTAAAGCGGCGCCACGGGTAGCCCTGCCTAATTCCCAGGTGCCATCATTGTTCAATGGTAATTTGGCAGCCGCATCGTCAAGTTGCGCTACGGTGTAATCTAAACCATCTTTAATAGAGGCACGGGTAAACAGTGCCGGGTCCTGCAAATTATCTGTCAGGCCCACCACCCTGTCGCCCATTAGTACTACTTTACCATAGTTGCGTATCAGGTCGTGATAGCGGTATGCACGTATAAATTTCAATTCGCCTTCTAACCTGGTTTTATGTCCCTGGCTCATGGTTAGGCCCGGTAAAATGCTCAGGGCATAGTTACACTCGCGTATGCTGCGGTAGCTTCTGCCCCATATTACACCGGCGCTGCCGAGGTTTTCGGGCGCTAACTGCCCGCGTTGAATTAACCACGTAGCGTCATCATTATTGTAAATAGACTCATCGGTAAATGAGCTCATCATGCTATACTCAAAACCACGGCCAAAACCGGGGTTTGAACCATCAGCCTCTTTATCCTGTAAACGTGTGCCGATGTAACGCGCGGTAACAAAGGCCTCAAAAACAGACGTATCTGATGATATTGCCGACGAAGCTACGATTGACGTAGGCGTAACGTTTAAAAAATCCTTTTTACAAGCCGCCAGGCTCATGGCACCAAGTACCATATAAAGCGGCTTTCTATACATCAATTTCATCTTTACTTCAATTAAAATTTAACACTTGCACCTAAGTTGATAATACGTTGTTGCGGATAGAACTGGCCGCTGCCGCTCGTGCCTTCCGGATCATAATCCTTAACCTTGCTTATAGTAAACAAGTTGAACGCGCTGGCATAAACCCTTAAACCTGATATCTTGATTTTTTGCAGGAAGGATGCCTGTACGTTATAACCAAGTTCAACGTTTTTCAAACGCAGGAACGACGCATCATTTAACCAGAAGGTATTATTGTACTGGCCACCACTGATAGCGTTTGATGCCCGTTCGGTTACGCGAGGATAAGTACCGTTAGGATTTGAAGGACTAAACCGGTTATCAGCCCAGCTGCTGTAAAAGTTACCTACGCTACCTGCTTCAGGCAATACATACTGGCTAACCTGTGCCTGTCCGGCAAATAACAGGGATACATCAAAGTTTTTGTACGATGCATTTGCGGTGAAGCCGTAAGTAATTTGAGGTATGTTGCCATACTTGGTACGGGTTTGGTCATCCGCGGTGATCTTACCGTCATTATTATAATCAAGGTATTTCAAGTCGCCCACTTTCGCGCCCGGAACGTGCGGGTATGCATCCAGTTCTGCCTGGGTACGGAATAAGCCGATTGAGTTGTAAAGTAATGACGTACCTATTGGCAAACCGGTTTGGCGCTGATAATCAAGTACGCCTGCGGCCTCGTCAATAAATACTATTTTGCTTTTAGCAAATGTAAAGTTACCTGAGATACCCCAGTTGAAACCCTGGTTGTTTGAATTATAACCCAATGTACCCTCAAAACCTGAACTGTTCACCTTACCTATATTTTCATCAGGCGTAAGGTTAGGACCGCCGTAAGGGTTTACTATACCCGAAGAACCCGGTATAGACGCATTTCGCGCAGTAAGAATACTTGACCTTTTTTGGCTGAAGTATATAGCCTCAATAGTAAAGTTATTAAATATTACTGCGTTGATACCCAGGTCGAGCTTGCGGGATGTTTCCCAAGTGATGTTGGGATTGGCTAACTTGGTGAGGTTGATACCCGGTAAAATGCGCGGGTCGCTACCGGAAACAAAACCATTAGTATATAACGTAAAGTTATCAAAGTACTGGAAAGGATCAACTGCATCATTACCCAAGGTACCATATGAAACCCTGAACTTTAAATCGTTAACGGCTTTAACATTATCCTTGAACCAATCCTCTTTTGAAACGCGCCATGCACCGGAGAATGATGGGAAATATCCCCAGTTTTTGCCGCCCGGAAATATTGATGAACCATCCGCACGGAATTGCGCCTCGAAAAGGTATTTCTCGTCGTAATTGTACGTTAAACGGCTGATGATACTGCGGCGGGTATAGTTTGTGCTGTAACCGGAGTTTAAATAATCGGTGGCAGCGGTACCACCTTGCGAAAGCTCAGGCAGTTGTGTAGACAGGAAGTTAAAGCGCTGCGCATCAAAATATTCGCCATGCGTTTTGCTTTGCTCGTAACCTACAAAGGCGCTGAAATCGTGCAAGCCGAATTTGCGCGCAAAATTTAACTTGATATTTGACGTAACCAGTGAGTTGCTGTTATAGCTCTCGCTCAAAGTAGCCTTTTGGTTGTTACCACCTGTTATAACCGGCAAATAAGTATCTGTTGCCTGATCGTAACGGTACAATACATAAGGCTTGCTGAAGCTTTTGTTAAACGCATGTGATTTATCAACCGAAAAGAAACCGTCTAATGATAGCCCTTCAATACCCGGTAATTGATAGCTACCACGCAAAATGCCATTAAATACTTGTGTAGGGTTATCAACAGCACCGCCCGCGTCTGTTACCTGAACAGCCGGGTTATTGTTTTCGATACCGGTTGTTGGCAACCCGTTAGGATAATAAGCAGAGATAATAGGCTTAGCACGATAAATAGAACGAAAAACATCGCCCGCGCCAATTTGCGGGAATTGCCTGTTTTCCTGCCTGCCCGATAATGACAGGCCTACTTTTAAGCGGCTTGAAATATTTGCATCGATATTTGAGCGGAAGTTGTATTGCTTGTATTTGGTTACACCGTTTTTGTAAATACCATCCTGGTAAATGGTACCTAATGAGGTATAATACTTCACATTTTCGTTACCGCCGCTTACCGACAGGTTTTGCTGGTTTTGCAGCGCTACCTTTTTTAGCGACTGGTCAATCCAATCCGTATTTGGATATAGTAACGGATCAGAACCATCCCTGAATTTTTGTATCTGCTCCTCGGTGTAAGCCTGGTTTAAACCGCCGGACGGGCTTGAATCATACACGATCTCATTCATGATCTGCGCATATGTAGCCGCATCGGCCATTTTAGGCAAACGGGTTGGAGAACTGAAGCCTTGGTTGAAAGTATAATTAATAGATGGTTTACCGGTTTTACCTCGTTTAGTAGTTACCAGTATAACACCATTTGCAGCACGGTTACCGTAAATTGCAGCAGATGCATCCTTTAACACCGATACGCTCTCGATATCATTCGGGTCTAAACGCTCTAAACCGCCGATTTGGCCCGGTACTCCATCCACAACCACTAAAACACTGTTATTACGCGTTGTTGCCAAACCACGGATAGTGATGTTTGAACCATCATAACCCGGCTCACCGCTGCGGTTATTGATTACCACGCCCGAAAAACGGCCGGCAAGGGAGTTTGACAGGTTGGGCTGCGGACTTTTAACTAGGTCAGCACCTTTAACCTGGGATATGGATCCGGTTAAAGTTTCCTTTTTCTGTGTGCCGTAACCCACTACCACAACTTCGCTTAATGATTTGTTGTCGGGCGCTAACTGAATGTTCACTTTTGAACTGCCGCCGATAGGTTTTTCAACGGTTTGGTAACCAATAAATGAGAATACCAACACATCGCTTTCGCTGTTTGCCTGCAAGGCGTATTTACCGTCAACATCGGTAACAACACCGGTAGTGGTTCCTTTAACGGTAACACTTACACCCGGCAGTGGCGCGCCTTTTTCGTCAGTCACCACACCGCTTACCGGAAACTTGTTAACATTAGCGCTAACCCGGTGCAACGGATTAATTACCGCGGCATGTACCGGCCTTACCGCAGTTACCGACAAAGCAAGCAGGGCAATTGCCAAAGCCGCTTTTGACGATAAACATGGAGGCGATACTTCATTTCGTAGAGTTTTTCTCATGCTCATAAATGGTTAAATAAAAATTAGTAATTGGTAAAATAGTCCGCGTTGCTGCAATAGCAGGGCTACAGCCCAAGCATTACATATTTAAATAAGCCAAGCGGTTATTTTAGGTTTATGTGGCTAAGTTGGCGTTTAAAAGCATCGCCAAAAAGGGGGGAATGCATAAAAAAAAGGGGGTAAACTGATAATTTACCTCCTATACTTAACTTATTAAAAAATGATTAAGATACTGATATTAACCCCATTACCTATATTTTACCAGATCGGGGTTAACAGAAAGCCTCGCCGATAGATTTTTGCGGTACTTTTTAATGTACTGCGACGGGTTCATGTTAAACAGCTTGTTGAACTGCTCGCGGAAGTACTTCGGATCATTAATACCAACGAGATAAGAGGTCTCCAATATGGTGTTATCGGTATTGATAAACAATTCAGCCGCCTTGCGCAAACGGATGAACCGGATAAAACTATTGGCCGATTGGCCGGATATCGATTTGATTTTTTTAAAGAGGTTTGAGCGCGACATGCCTATCTCGTCAGCGAGTACCTGGATGTTAAAATCAGGATCAGTGATGTGCTTGTTCACCACGCTGATACAATTGTCCAAAAATTCCTTATACTCGGCAGATATACGCAGATTGGCCGAGTTAAGCGTTACCTCGTTATAAAAATACTTTTGCAGGTTATTTTTGCTTTTGAGTATGCCGGCGACGCGCGCCTTCAATATCTCCTTATCAAAAGGCTTGCTGATGTAATCATCGGCGCCTCCCTCAATACCCTTTAGCTTAATTTCAGGCGATGAACTGGCCGTAAGCAATATGATCGGTATATGTGATACGGCTACATCTTCTTTAATTACGTTACAAAGCTCAATGCCGCTCATTCCCTGCATCATCACATCACTGATAACCAGATCGGGCAGATACTCTTTAACCTTTTGTAAGCCGGTTTCGCCGTTGTTGGCTTCGTAAATGCGGTATTCTAACCTGAATATTTGTTTCAAGTACTCGCGCACATCATCATTATCATCAATTATAAGCAGGGTTTTAGCATCGGTAGCCAACTGCTCATCATACAACATTTCCTCGGCAGCCTCTACCCTTGCGTTAGCGGTAACTTCATCCTCAATGAGTTCCTTCAGGAATTCTGAACGCGTATCGGTATCTTCAATAATCTCACAATCATTCAAATGAGTGCGGCCCTTTAATAAGGATATGGTAAACGTAGTACCTTGGTTTACTTTGCTTTGATATGTAATGCTTCCTTTATGTTTTTCGATGAACGTACGTACAATGTACAAGCCGATTCCAAAGCCGCCTTTAAGCGCGTTGTTTACACCCGGCTCCTGGTAAAAGCGGTCGTACAGCTTTTCACCCGTCGAATCAGGAATGCCGCAGCCCGTATCCCCTATCTCAATCACTACATTATCAGCGCTGTTTTTTATCGAAAGAGTAACCCTACCATTCTCAGGTGTAAATTTTATAGCGTTCGAGAGCAGATTAAATAAAACGATCTCCAGCTTTTCCCGGTCGGCAAATAATTCAGCGCTCTCAATATCCGTATCAAAATCAAACCGGATATTTTTTGAACGTGCCTGGTGGCTGAAGCATAAAAACACCTCTTTGCTCAGGCTCACCACGTTCAGCTGCGCTATTTTTAGGTTATCCCCTTTTAAATCGGCCTTACGGAAAAGCAATAGCTGATCAACCAAACTAAGCAAACGGCGCGCGTTGCGGTATACCACATTTAAATTGGTGGTATCAACATTTTTATCATCACGGTACAACAACTCCTTTACGGGGTTTATGATGAGTGTAAGCGGCGTACGAAACTCATGCGAGATGTTGGTGAAAAATGAAAGTTTCTTTTCGCTCAGCTCCTTCTCTTTTTCGTTTTCTATATGTGATATGCGTATTTCATACTCTAAATGCGCCTGCCGCTCCCTATACCTGATGTAGCCATACACCACGCCGACAGCCGCAAGCGCGTACAAGGCATACGCCCACCAGGTAAGGTACCATGGCGGCATAATGATAATGGTAAGCTTGCGGCCTGCATTATTCCAAACGCCATCGTTATTAGAGCCCTTAACCCACAATGTGTAAGTACCTGGGTTTAGGTTAGTATAAGTTGCCTTACGCTGTTTACCTACAAAATTCCATTTTTTATCAAACCCTGAAAGCTTATACGCATATTCATTTTTTTCAGGATGGGTAAAGCTCAGCGCAACAAACTCTACCGAGAATACACTTTGCTGATAGTTGAGTTTAACCTCTTTTGCCAGGTTAAGGTTTTCACGCAGTGGCGACTTGTCGCCCGGTACTATTGATTTATTGAATACCTGAAAATCCGAAAAATAAACCGGGGGTACGCGATTGTTATATGGTACGCGCATTGGGTCGAAATATATTATCCCCTCGCTACCCGCGATGTATATACCTTTTCCGCCGGCATTGTACATTACATTGTTTACAAATAACCCATCAGCCTCGTCAAAATTCCTTACCGTTTTTTTTGACGGATTTAGCACCGACACGCCATTTTCAGTAAGTGCCCATAAATTGCCGCCCGCATCAAGGGTTATATCATTAAAAACATTGCTTGCAAAACCGTTACGGCGCGAGTAAACCTCAAATGTTCCTTTTTGCTTATTAAACTTGTTCAAGCCATCAGGCGTACAAACCCAGAGATTGCCGTGCCCGTCGGGCAAAATAGTTTTAACGATGTTGTTGCTGATGTTGCCCGGTGTGTTATTGTCAGCCGTATAGGAATAAAACCTGCCGGTACGGCGGTCGAAACGACTAAGCCCCCCGCCATAGGTACCTATCCACACGGTATGGTCGCCATCTTTTAGCAGGCTGTACAGGTGATTATTATCAATAGAATATTTATAGTTTTTTTGATTATAGTAATGCTTAAACTTACCTGCATTACTGTCAAATATCTTAAGGCCTGCGTCGGTAGCTAACCAGTACTGACCGGGATCAACCTCAATAATGTCCCGGAAAACATCCTCATTAAATAAACTACCTATAGCGGAATGATGTTCAAAATGCGTAAAGCGGTTAGTTTGCCCATCGTACCTATCAAAACCATTTTCCGTAAGCACCCAGACACTCCCTTTGCTGTCCTGGTAAAGCTTGGTAATATCATCACTATGCAGCGCGCCGTTGGCCTTGGTATAAACAGTTGACCGGGAGTTTCCGTTTTGGTAACCATATTTAAACAAACCGTTGTTTGTGCCCACCCACATATCGGTACCGGCAACTAAAATGCTTTTTACTACACGATTATCAATATTGAGCTTAAACAGGTTGAATTTGTACTGTCCGTAGTCAATTTTGGTTAAGCCGCCGTTTGAGCATATCCACAAAATTCCATCCTGATCAGCATACGTGCTTCCGTTTGAAAAATTGGATGTACCGGGTAACATCTGCCAACCCCCGTCCTCGGTATTAAACCAGTAATAGCGCTCAGTTCCGCCAATCATCAGGGTGTTTTGCCCCGTATTCATGATGCTAAACACCGCTGAGTTTCTTCCCGCCGTGCAAGGGTAAGCCTTAAATTGCGATGTTTCCGGGTCGAAACGGAAAAGCCCGTTCCAATAGGTACCTATCCATATTTTACCCTTATCGTCGGCACATATCGCCCAAACATCATTAGGGTTTTTAGCGCCAGGCTTATAAGCCTGTTTGTAATTGGTAAAACGCCTCGTTTTTATTTCAAACTTATTAAGGCCGCTGCTCCAGTTACCCAGCCAGAGGTTGCCTTGCCCATCCTCAATTATAGCGTTAACAGATTTGCCTTTCATCGCCGTAGCCGAACCGGCATCGGGCTGGTAAACGATGAATTTATTTTCAGTAGTATTATACTGGTTAAAGCCATCATCGGTACCAACCCACACAGTGCCCCGGCTATCAACCAATAAACTGAATACTTTATTATTGCTGAGCGAATGCCCATCCTTGTCGTTATGATAAAACCGCGTGAACTGCTCAGTAAGCGGATCGAACAGATTTAACCCATCCATGGTGCCTACCCATAACCGGCCCTTTCTGTCCTCAACTATCGCGTTAATGTAGTTGCTGGTGATGGTGTTGCTGTTGCCCGGTACAGTTACATAAGTCTTAAACGTGTAGCCATCAAACTTACACAGGCCATTCTCTGTGCCTACCCACATAAATCCACGCTTGTCACGTATGGCGCAGGTGGTGCTTCGCGATGGTAAACCATCATTAGTAGTATAAACTTTTTGCGCGAAACTGCCGGGCGCTTTTAGCCCACCGGAGGCTGTACGCCACACCTGCGCGTTTGATGCTTTAACCCCAAAAAGCAGCAGCAAGCATATCAAAATTTTAAAAAACCCCCTCATCTACGCGCGCTATTACCGTAAATTATATCAGAAAAGCGTTAAATACAGGCATGCGAGTAATGCCCGGTGCTTATAATTGTTACGGTAAAAATATAAATAATATTAATGATATGTACTGATTAAATCATTGCGCCTCGTCTAATTAAACACAATAGTAGTAACCGATCTCGGCTTCAGCATTACCGGCCCGCCTGCTTTTTGCACCAGCGAAGCCTTCAGGTTATCGTCCGCCGCTGCCGAGGTAACATAGGTACGATAGGTTGATCCTTTTTTAAGATTACTCAAATTAAGCTTTAAGGCGGTGATATCCCTGGTATAGTTAATCGCAACCACCACCAGCTTACCTTTACCATTGGTATAAGCCGAAACCATTACATCCTGCGCTTGCTTGTATAAATTAAGGTTATCATTACGCTTAACCGCAATGCGTTTCATCTCGGGGCGTACAAATAAACTGTAGTTACCCATGGCCCATAAATTTTTGGTGACGGTAAATTCACCGTCGGTGTATTCTTTATTTGGGTTGAGGGCGATGAGGTAATAACGCGTATCAAACTCGGCGCCGCCCGGTTCATACGAGTTCCAGAGGTGCCATGCTGATGCGTTGCCCACGGTAAGGTCATGGTGTATCATTTTAGCCAGAAACAACGCGCAATCAATAGCGCTGCGCCTGCCTTTTTCGCCTTCCCTGAAACCATCGTCAAGCATCGAATATTCCGACTGCCAGTATTCAAGTCCGTATTTCTTAGCTGTATCCGCAACATTTTTGCGCACGTTTATAATGGTGCTATCGCCTTTATCAGTAAAATAACTGTGGCCGGCCACTACCGGCGGCACAAATTTGAGCTTACTGAAATTCAACTTGGCGGTATCGGCATATAACTGCTGTATTTGTTTGGACGATGCTGTTTTACCGCTATACAAATAGGTAAGCATGGCTGCCTCGGTAGTTAATATTCTGGTCGACAGCTTATTTTTTTCAAGTTCGGCGTTAAGCGATTTAATAACCCGGTGTATCTCGGCATTCGTCCAGGGGCTGCCCTCCTGGCTGGCCTTCCCAGGCGGATTCGACCAATCCCACTGTGGCTCATTAACCGGACTGATGTAGCTGAAGTGCAACCCTTCCTTATCAAAATGCTTAATCACCTCGGTTAAAAAGGCTGTGTAGGCGTCGTATTTATCTTCTTTCAGGTTTGATATATAATCCTTCTCCGTTTTAAAGCCACGGCCGTTTTTAGTGAACTGCACCGGTGGGGTATTTGAAAAAGCAATCAGGTTTTCAACTCCATAACTTTTAGCCTTACGCACAAACCATTGGTAACCGGCCTGTTTATTCCAATCATACGTACCATCCGGAGCCAGAAAACTCTCGGCTCTCCTCCTGAAATCAACTATACCGCTACTGTCACCCTGTTCGGCAGTACCACCGCCAATATTGAAACGCCAGGCAGATAGGCCAATACCTTTAGGATTTCCCTGCGCATCACTTTGTTTGCTAAAAAGCAGTTCGGCTATTTTTTCGCGCTTGGCTGATGGCCAGTATTTACCAATTCCCTCAGAGAACCAGCAACCCGAAGCGCCAATGTTATGTACCGTTTGCGCCGTTTTGCTACCATCAATAGTAACGGTAAGTTGCTTTGTAGCGGTTTGCGCACGCACGTTAGATGCCGTACCAAATGCAAACAGCGTTGCCAGGGTTATATAATTGATCTTCATAGGTTAAGAATAAATAATATACTACTTTTTTACTTTTACGGGCGCTATACCTTTGTGTGTAGGCACCACCTGTTTGATAGTGCCATCGGCATTGAAATACATCCTGTCAATACAAACCTCACGGTTAAAGCCGGCGGCTCCACCCATGGTTATCCCTTTCGGATAGTTGAACCGGTGATATACAATATACCATTCATCAGTACCCGGAATTTGTATAACCGAACTATGGCCCGTACCGTAAATGCCCTGTGCAGCGTCCTTTTTCAGAATGATGCTATTTTGAGGTATAGAAATCTCGCCCAGCGGCGAGTCAGATACGCCGTATGCCACACGGTAGTCCGGACTGCGGGTATCATCTTCAGACCACATAAAATAATACTTACCGTTGCGGTAAAACACGTAGGTGCCTTCGCGGTAATCGTTACCCGGTTTTAAAACCTTGGTGGTGCCCGGTTTTAGCGAAACCATGTCCTCATTCAACTCAGCGCCGGCCATGTAGCCGTTACCCCAGTACAGATAGGTTTTACCTGTTTTAGGATCGGTAAATACATCTGCATCTATTTGCTGCCCGTTGGTAACACCTTCGGGAAAAGCATCTATCAGTGGCTTACCCGAATCAACAAACGGTCCGGCCGGATTATCGGCAACCGCCACCCCTATTTTTTGTGCAGCGCAGAAGTAGTAGAAATATTTATATACGCCGTTTATCTTTTTTTCAATAATACACGGAGCCCAGGCGTTGCGCTTACCCCATTTTACATCCTTTGGCAAATCGAGTATCACGCCCTCATCTTTCCAATTCACCATATCCGGTGATGAAAAGGCTTTGAAATATTTGCCTGACCAACCGTCGAAACCATCACTGGTTGGGTACAAATAGAACTTGCCTGTTTTTTCGGCATACAAAATATCAGGATCGGCATACAAGCCCGCCAAAACCGGGTTGTGGTTTTCAACCGCGCTTACTTTGTATTTTACCGGCGCCTTACCTGCTATGCTTACCGTAAAAATTTTAGGGCCGGTTGAAAGGTTAGCTGCCTTTGGCGTTACCGTAACACCCGGAAAGGTAATAAACCCGGGGTTAAAGGCGGTTAACGCTGTACCTGGCTTTACGGCAAGTTCAAGCGTTTTGGCGTTGGTATCTAACTTTGTGTTGATTGTTTTCAAAGCCGGGTTAGCTGCAGAGGTTAACACTTCATCAGCACTAAGCCATTTGGCTGAAAGCCTCGCCGCCTCGGCGGCGGTGATCGGCATTACCGTACCGTGGCGCGGGTGAAAGTTCATTTTCACATCGCTGTTAACTACCGTAAATATTTTAAAGTCGGTACTCTTGGTAAACTCGTAGCGGCCGCTGGCATAAACATCATACATCAATATGTACCCGCTGCCATCATTCAACTTAAATACGCCCGAGCCTTCTACCGGCTCTTTGGTCTGCTGCACGTCCCTGCTTTGCATTGTATAACCCTCGGTAAGCTTGGTTGATGTAGCTATGTTAATGCCGAGATTGGCGCCTTCCGTCTTGTAAAAAAGGTAGAATATACCGCTTTTATTTACAATCTCGCCATCAATGCATGAGCCGTTATCCGGACTAAAATAAAGCTGCTTAGGTTCTGTTTCCAGATCAGTAAAAGCGGCGTTAGCATAAGCGTAATAAATAATATCGCGCCCGCGGCGGCCATGTTTCATTGACCAGTAGATCATGTACTTTTCTTTCGCAGCATCATAAATGGTTTGCGGTGCCCATACACGCATCAAACTGTCATTACCCTTAAACCGTTTTTGTATATTAACTACGGCCGACGACCAGTTAATCAAATCAGTTGATTTAAGCAGCACCATAGCTCGGTTTGAGTCCCATCCCTTGTCAGATACCATATCGGTAGCCACCATGTAAAATGTTTTGCCATCGGCGCCGCGCATAATATGCGGATCGCGCACGCCGCCGGTTTCGCTTATTTTGGCGGAGTTGATTACCGGCTGGTCATGGTTCAACGCACGATAGGTATAACCGTCATTACTTAACGCAAAATGTATAGCTTCGTCGTTTTTTTGGTTACCGGTAAAATAAGCAAACAGGTAAGCTGAATATTTAAAATCAGTTTTTTTTGACTGCGCTGTTCCCGGCATCAAAACCGCCGGAACCAAAATAAGTGTTAAAATTACAATTTTAAAAAAAAACGTGATTTTTCCCATTTTTAGTGTTTATGAAACATGATTTAGAAAGTATGAAGTTAATACTTTCGCTTTAGTTTCAAATTTAAAATGGTAAAAAATATTTGAAAGAGGTATCGGCAAAGATACCATCCAAACACTTATTTCAGAAGAAAGTAGGGAATTTAAAGGTTAGGCTACCCTTTCGTTGTATGAATAAAGTTTCATTACCGGCACCTCATCTGAAGGTTCGCCAACCAGTTTTTCAAATTTCAGGCGGGTGTTCAACAACTCTACATTAAATTTATTAATGTTGGCATTCAGCACGTTCAACCCCTTTTTGTAGCGAGACAAGTTATAACGGTAGGCATCGGCTTGTAATCTGAGGCGAGTCAGCGTTTCTTGAAACAGTTCAGTATTCACGGCATCTTATTTAACATAAGAAGCATTATCAAAGTTTATTCCAAAAAGCGCTGAGCTTTTAATTTTTGTGTTTGCGCGAGTGTTTATTTAACTCCAGCTTAGTGTTATGGTTGTCATTGGCCGCATCAATGGAGTGAGTACACAAAATATCGTCCTCTTTTTCGGCCAGATCAGACAGTTGTTCGTAAAATTTGTGCAGTTTATCCAACTCTTCTTCGTTCAGGTCCTCAATATCAACCATGCGGTTGCTGGCTCCCTGGTGCGATGCTATCAGTTCGTTTAATTTCAGGTGGATAGCTTTTGAGTCTTTATTCTGCGTTTTCTGGATCAGGAATACCATCAAAAACGTGACGATGGTAGTACCGGTATTGATAACCAGCTGCCAGGTATCTGAGTAACCAAAGATTGGCCCTGTAACACCCCAAATAATAATGATAGCAAACGCTACTATAAACGCAGTAGAACTGCCTGTGGCGTTTGTAGCCCAGTTGGCAAAACGTTCAAATAAGTTTTTCCTGGTCTTTGGCATATTATAATATAGTGTGGATGTTATGCTTATAAACCAAAAAGGAGCGTCAAGGTTTAAACCCACGCTCCTTTTTATCACTATTATGAATAATTACAGTTTGCTGTTGGCGTCGATACAGTTAAGATCGCCGAAGGCAACGGTTAACCTTTTTACAAAGTTCTCCTCAGCCTTACGTAACCAAACGCGCGGATCGTAGTATTTTTTGTTTGGAGAGTCTTCACCTTCCGGGTTACCAATCTGATCTTGCAGGTAAGCTTCTTTTGATTGGTAGAAATCTTTAATACCTTCCCAGAAAGCCCATTGCATATCGGTATCGATATTCATTTTGATAGCACCGTAAGAGATAGCCTCACGGATCTCCTCCTGGCTTGAACCTGATCCACCGTGGAATACAAAGTTGATCGGTTTTTCAGCAGTAATATTGTGTTTTTGTTTCAAAAACTCCTGAGAGTTGTGCAGAATAACCGGCTGTAATTTTACGTTACCCGGTTTGTAAACACCGTGTACGTTACCAAAGGCGGCCGCAACGGTAAAGCGGTGGCTTACTTTTGATAGTTCTTCGTAAGCGTAGGCAACCTCTTCGGGCTGGGTGTATAAACGGGCGCTATCAACATCGCTGTTGTCAACACCATCTTCCTCACCACCGGTTACACCAAGCTCAATCTCTACGGTCATGCCCATTTTGGCCATGCGCTCCAGGTATTTAGCTGATATTTCGATATTCTCCTCGATCGGCTCTTCAGAAAGATCGAGCATGTGCGATGAGAACAATGGCTTGCCTGTTTCGGCAAAGAATTTTTCGCCGTGCTCCAGCAAACCGTCAATCCATGGTAACAGTTTTTTTGCGGCGTGGTCGGTATGTAAAATAACCGCAACACCATAGTGCTCAGCAAGCAGGTGCACGTGCTTAGCTGCTGATACAGCGCCTAATATACAAGCCTGAAGTTTTGAATTATCTAATGATTTACCGGCGTAGAACTGTGCTCCGCCGTTTGAAAGCTGAATAATAACAGGTGAATTTACCGCTTTAGCCGTTTCCATAACAGCGTTTACAGTGTTTGTACCTATAACGTTTACCGCAGGTAAAGCAAACTGATGCTTTTTAGCTGCCTCAAATAGCTCCTGCACCTGATCGCCGTGCAGAACGCCTTTATAATCTTTTAAACTCATTAATTATTTAACGTTTGGTTTGGGCTCCGAAGATATAAAATTAAACTTGTTATATGATGTAAACGGCTAATTATATGCTGTTTTTTTATAAACATAGTGTAATAACTACACACATGTAATATTAACGCTTAAAAACTCAATTTATTAGAAACAATTAAGTGAACTATTTTTTTTGTTTCTTTGCATCACATTTTGACAGACACAGAAAACGATATGGCGTGGTTTAAACGAGAAGTTAAGGGGATAATTACGACTACTCAGGAAAAGAAAGAAGCACCGGATGGTATCTGGAATAAATGCCCTGAATGTAAAAAACCCCTTCATTATTCGGAGCAGGTTGAGAACCAGTATGTTTGCCACTATTGCGGCTATCATCTGCGTATCGGCTCAAAAGAATATTTTTCAATTTTATTTGATAACAACGAATTTACTGAATTATTTGGCAACCTGCGTTCGGGCGATCCGCTGCATTTTGAGGATACCAAAAAATATACCGACCGTATAAAGGAAACCACAAAAAAAACCGGATTGACGGATGCATTGCGTTCGGCAAATGGTAAAATTGACGGGCAGGATATTGTAATTGCATGTATGGACTTCAACTTTATCGGCGGCTCAATGGGTTCAGTTGTAGGCGAAAAAATTGCCCGTTCCATTGACTATTGCATACAGCATAAGTTCCCATTCCTTCTGATCTCGAAATCAGGCGGTGCGCGTATGATGGAAGCAGCCTTTTCGCTAATGCAAATGGCCAAAACATCGGCCAAGCTGGCGTTACTAAGCCAGGCTAAATTGCCGTTCATCTCCCTGCTTACTGACCCTACAACGGGTGGTGTGACCGCCTCATACGCTATGCTGGGCGATATCAACATTGCCGAGCCAGGCTCACTGATAGGTTTTGCGGGTCCAAGGGTTATCAAGGAAACTATCAAGAAGGATTTGCCGAAAGGCTTTCAAACCGCGGAGTTTGTTCAGGAACACGGCTTCCTCGACTTTATTGTTGACCGCCGCGAAATGAAGGAGAAACTGGCATCATTCATCAAAATGCTTGCCCCGGCAGCTTGATTGCCGACAATAATATTCAATAAAAAGGCTGCCTTAATTTAGGGCAGCCTTTTTATTTAGTTTGTATTTAGCCTATATAACCAGGATCAAATTCAACTATCCATTCAATGCCATATTTATCCCGGAACATGCCGGCATAGGTGCCCCACGGGCTGTCGCCAATCGGCCCCTCAATATCTCCGCCTGCTGATAAGCCGTTAAATATTTTCTCGGCTTCGTCACGGCTTTCGGCACTCACATATATTTTCGACCGGTTTTCATTTTCATTTACCTGCCCCATAAATGCGGGAACATCATTAGCGATCAATACATTGTTTTTGCCAAGCGGCAAGCCGATGTACATGATCTTGTTCGCCTCATCTTCGGGCACCTGAAACTCAGGGCTTGATAAATCTTTAAAACGGACGATCTTTGTAAACTCGCCGCCAAAAACTGATTGGTAAAAATCGAACGCTTCTTCGGCATTACCGTTAAAGTTGATCCAGGGATTAATTGCTCTCATGGTGTTTATTTTATTGATTAATATGTTTAGAAATGATTTATGATAACTTAACCAGTAGCTCTTCCAGGTTTTTCAATGTCATGGTGAAACCGATCTTGAAACCTTCCAGTAATTTCTCCAAACGCTCAAACGATTCGTTATAGATAACGATATAGACCTTAGTTATTCCATCTTGCTCGCTGAAGTTATAATCCCAGTCTGACCCCGGCAGCTCCCTGTTTTCATCCTTATCCGCAAAAGTGTTGTACATCTTAAAATTGGTTTTCGGGGTGATGGAAGTGAATTCCTGAACAGACCAGCGCTCCTGCCCATCCGGACTTACCATGGCGTAAAACCTGCGCCCTCCTACTTTGAAATCCATATACTTAGTTTTGGCGCGCATTGGTGCAGGTGCACCCCATTGATCCAGCAGTTCGGGCCTGCTAAAAGCATCCCATACCAGATCAAGGCCGGCGTTAAATTCGCGGGTGATGTATACCGTTTTAGCTACTTTGTCAACTTTGAAATCAAACAGCAAGTCGTTGTTGTTCATTATTTTTCTTCTTTAATGGTTGATAATAGTTTGTCGAGTTGATTAAACTGCGCTTGCCAATTTTGCCTGAATTGCGCTAACCAATGGTCAAATTCCTGCATCTTTTTAGCGTTGAAGTGATAATAGATCTCTCTACCCTGGTGTTCGGGCTTAACCAAATCGCATTCCTGTAACACTTTAATATGCTTTGATACCGCCTGCCTGCTCATATCAAACTTTTCTGCCATTACATTTGGAGTCAACGCCTGCACCGCGAGCAGGGTTAAAATAGCCCTACGGGTCGGATCAGCTATGGCTTGAAATATATCCTGTTTCATTTCTATAATCTGCAACCTTTCAGTTGCTAATTTAAATGCAACTTTTCAGTTGCGCAAATTTATTTTAAAATAATTTATGAGAATGAGGATTATGATCTATATGCTTCTATTCCATCGCTTCATCAAGCAGGTAAAGTATCGACTCATAATCCTGCCCTACGGCGTGAGACATGGCCATTTCGCAGGTTTTGGTGGATGAATAATAACCGTCATACGGCTTCTGCTGCACCTCTAATGCTTCGGGCAACGTGGCTGAGGCGGTTAACTCGGGAACCAGGAAACCACGGTCGCCGGCCATACCACAGCAACCGCCATGTACCGGTATATCAACACGTGCTGCGTAATGCTGTGCCAGCGCTATGAATTTACCCTGTGTATTCATTTTTTGCAACGAGCAAACCGGGTGCAACACCACCGTGCCTTTTTTGCTGATGTTTTGCTGCCGGGGCATTACCATATCGTGCAGGTAATCCACGCAGTCTAAAATAGTCATGCGGCCGAACTTCTCCTGATTGTCCGCGCTTAAATAATGGCGCATATTTTTAATGGCGTAGGCGCATGAGCTTACATCGATCACTACTTTTATATTACCTTGATTGCTGGCCTCCCACATACGTTCAATAAAAACGTTGGCCATATACTTATTGGCATCGGCATAACCTTTTGATGAAAATATTTGGCTGCAGCAACTGCCCAACACGTTGCCGGGTATGCTTACTTTTATGCCCGCTTTTTGTGATACGCTCATAAAGGCATCCATCACGCTTTTCTTTCCCTTAACACCGCTGCCCAGCATACGCGATATGCAGCTTGGGTAATAGATCACCTCTGCATCCTGCGGCTGTTTGCCCCGGCTTTGTTTTATCAGGCTTAAATTGGGTGGGGTGGTTAATTGCTCCGTCCATAAAGGCATGGCGGGGATAACGCGTTTAAACGCTGTGGTTATGTTGGTCATCGCCTTAGCACCAAATACTCTGTTCACCATGCTGCCTGCGGCTAAGGCGAAGCGGGCAACGCCCATAGCAACACCAAAATTACGG
Organism: Mucilaginibacter defluvii; assembly: GCF_039543225.1. NCBI lineage: Bacteria > Pseudomonadati > Bacteroidota > Sphingobacteriia > Sphingobacteriales > Sphingobacteriaceae > Mucilaginibacter > Mucilaginibacter defluvii. Next base: position 1,070,905 of record NZ_BAABJI010000001.1, on the reverse strand, counting down.
GCAACGTTAAGCGCAACCTTGTTAGCCAGCGGCGAATGGTTTTCGCGGCGCAGGCGCTTTATCAGTTCGCCGGTATTGATATCAACCGGGCAGGCGGTGGCGCAAAGGCCGTCAACCGCACAGGTGTCCATACCATCGTATTGGTACTGATCAAGCAATATTTTATGATTGGCCGCGTCACCGCTTAGTTCCATCTTTTTCAGTTCGCGGCGGATAACTATACGGCGGCGTGGTGTTGTGGTGATATTACGGCTGGGGCATTTATGCTCGCAGTAACCACATTCTATGCATTTGTCCACCTCGTGCTCAACCGTTGGCAGGGGCTTAATATTTTTAATGTGGACATTTTTATCGGCATTAATAATAACCCCCGGATTAAGCAGGTTAGCCGGATCAACCGCCTCTTTTATCTGCTTCATAATGGCGTAAATCTCATCGCCCCATTCGGTTTGAACAAAGGGTGCCATGTTGCGGCCAGTACCGTGTTCGGCCTTCAAGGCACCATCATATTTATCAACCACCATGGTTACCACTTCCTGCATAAACCTATCGTAACGGGTAACCTCATCAGGCGAGTTAAACTCCGGGGTGATCAAAAAGTGGATATTACCATCCCGCGCGTGGCCGAAAATGATGGCATTGTTATACTTATATTTTTTAAATAGTGCTTGCAGATCGAGGATCGCATCGCCCAACTTTGGAACCGGGAAAGCCACATCCTCCAGAATAACGGTTGAGCCACTCGCCCGCACCGCCCCTACCGAGGGGAACAACCCCTTGCGTATCTTCCAGTAATACTCCAGTTCCTGCGGGTTTGAGGTAAAAACAGGGGCATGCAATAAGGCTAACGTTTCTGCCTGTTGCAAGAAGCTATTCACTTTTTGTTCGATCTCGGCATAGGTATCTTCCTGAAACTCCACCAGCAGGCACGATGCCTGTTCGGGCAGGCCTTTTATTACCGCAGGCAAATTGGGCATGTGCTCAATAGCATGTAACGATGCCCTGTCCATCAGTTCAATAGCTTTCGCTCCTGAATCATTTAAAGGCGCGATAGCCTGGCAAGCGGTATAAATATCCGGAAAGTACAGCAGTGCCGCTGATTTAAAAGGATATTCGGGCACTGTATTCATCACCGTTTCGGCAATAAAGGCCAGCGTACCTTCGGCACCTATCAGCAGGTGCGCCAAAATATCCAGCGGGTGTTCATGGTCTATCAGCGCGTTAACGGCGTAGCCAACGGTGTTTTTTATCTGGTATTTATTACGGATCTTATCATATAGCTCGGTATCGGCCAGCAGTTTTTCACGGGTATTTTTAAGCAGCTGATATAACGCGATACAATCCCGCTCAAAACGAAGATAATCGGCCTTATTTTCGGTATTGAATACCTTACCATCAGGCAGAATAAAGCGGATATGCTTTACCGTGTGATAAGAATTTTGCTTTACGCCACAACACATGCCGCTTGAATTGTTGGAAAGTATGCCCCCCATCATGGCCGAGTTGATGCTTGCCGGGTCGGGGCCTATCTTTTTTTTATGCTTGCGCAGATAGCTGTTCACCATACCGCCGGTTATGCCGGGCTGCACACGCACCTCGCTGCCGCCTTTTTCAATACTGATCTTATCCCAGTGCTGACTCAGATCAACCAGGATACCATCCGTGATAGATTGCCCTGAAAGGCTCGTCCCCCCGGTACGAAACACCAGCGGTATATTGTGAGCTTGTGAGAATTCAAATAACGCGATCACCTCTTCCTCATTAACCGGCTGTACTACCGCCTGTGGTATAAGTGTGTAAAAACCCGCATCCGAAGCGTACGACACCAAGTCAATTAACCGCGTTTTAATGCGTTTTACGGGCAATATCGCTTCCAGCTTATATTGTATATCTTTAATTAAATGCATTTATTTATTAAGGTGAGGTATTTTTTTCAAAGATATGATACGTTTTAATCGATACTCTAATGCCTGTCTGATTTTAATTTATAATTAAAACATAAAAATCCAACAACCTATAGGAATAAACTGATTTACAGTCATTTTTCACCGATCGCTAAGCTGTATTAACTGAAATTTAACTTCTGTTATTTCGTCAAACCTCTTGTTTATCTCGAAATAAGCCTTACCTTTATCTTAAGTATTTATATTCATAATATAATTCAGACAATCGCCTATCTTATTGCCTGTTTTACATAAAGCATGCAGATATGACTAAAAGTGTTCTTCTTATTGAAAACGATGAAGCTATTGCTGAAATAGTTGATTACATTCTCACGGATGCCGGTTACCAGGTATCGCAAACTCCGCCGGCACATTATTTAGAGGCGGTTAAATCTATAAACCCCGACGTGGTATTGCTTGATTACTCGCTGAGCGGCAATATAACCGGTGATATGATCTGTGCGCGGTTAAAGGCAAATAATGAAACAACTCATATTCCGGTGATCATCGTATCAGCCGTTGTAGGGCTTGACGATATTGCCCGCGCCTGCAATGCCAACGATATATTGGTTAAACCATTTGATATTACCGACCTGGAGCAGGTGGTTAATAAATGGTTTGACAAAAGCCGCCTGGCCAGCTAAACGGCAAAACGCATACCATCCGAGGCGCAGGGTAGTTCTACAGCGTCAAAATTCCGCATCATCTCGTTATCAAAGTGCGTAAGCAATATCTTTTTATAAGATAAAAGAGCCAGTTTTTCTTTAAGTGTTTGATAGTTGAGGTGATTCTTTACTTCTAACCCAAAAAAATTGCATTCGCAGATAAACAGATCAGCATCAGCGCTTAAAGGTACGAGTTCATCCGTCCATGAAGTATCTCCTGAATAGGCAATTACCTTTCCATCAACCTGAATACGCAAACCATGCGGCAGTGCCTCGGGGGTGTGAATCACAGGGAACGCAGTCACCTTAAGCAAACTTATATCGAGTGGTTTGTGTACTTCATATTCATGAAAGCTGATATTCAGCTTGCCCCAAACCTCAGTACCGGGATATAGCAACTCAAGCAATTTTTCCAACCGTTCCCTGCATCCGGGCGGACTAATAACCACGAGCGGCTTTAAACGCCCGTAAACCGCCATTTCCAGCAATAAAAATGGCAAACCACCATAATGGTCGCCGTGGAAGTGTGTTATTAGCACAGCGTCAATATCATCCGGGGCGATACCGTGCTTCTTGATACCGGGTATGGCGCTCGCACCGCAGTCAATCAAAAAGTTTCCGGCATCAGCCTTTACATAGAAACAGGTGCTCATGCGGCCGCCGCTGCCAAAGGCGTCGCCACTGCCAATAATAGTTATTTCAGCCATCTTTAAACCATTTATGCCGATTTCAAGTTCAGTATATTAGCGCACATTACCAACAACAACATGAAAATATATCAGCAATACATACGCCTGGCCGCTCGTCGCAGGGGCTTTCACCTCATTACCGATGATGTTTTGCAGGCCCTGCCTCAGCTCAGCGAAATTAAAACAGGCATGCTGCAGGTTTTTATTCAGCATACGTCAGCCTCACTCACCATTAACGAGAATGCCGACCCAACCGTACGTATGGATTTTGAGATGTATTTTAATAAAGCGGTACCGGAGAATGACCCCGACTATGAGCACGATTACGAGGGATCAGACGATATGCCGGCCCACCTGAAAGCTGCCATGCTGGGCAGTTCGGTAACTATACCTATAACAAACGGCAGGCCTGCGCTGGGTACCTGGCAGGGCATTTATTTGTGCGAACATCGTTATCGCGGCGGCAATCGCAATATAGTTGTTACTGCCTGGGGCTTGTAAAACCTTACAATTGGGTAACTATTTTTCATACCGTATGCGCTTACCTTTGTAACATGAGAGTAGATATCTGGTCGGACATTGTTTGTCCGTTTTGTTATATAGGCAAGCGCCGCTTTGAAAACGCCCTCGATGGTTTTAAAGATGACGTGGAGATTATTTGGCACAGCTTCCAGCTCGACCCTGACGCGCAATATGTAGAAGGGCAAACGGTTGATCAGTACCTGGCTAACCGCAAAGGCTTTCCGCTTGAAAAAGCTAAGGAGATGAATGCCTACGTTACCGCACAAGCTGCCGAGCTTGGCTTAAAATATGATTTTGATATAGCCAAAATAGCCAACACACTTGATGCGCACCGCCTGCTGCACTTAGCGGCTAAACATAATAAGCAGAACGAGGTAAAAGAAGCTTTACTGGACGCTTATTTTACCCAGGGCAAAAACATCAGTGATACAGAAACGCTGATACAGATAGGCACAGCCAATGGGCTGGATGCGGCTGAAATAGCAACCGCATTAAAAAGCGATGCTTACAAACAGGAGGTGGAAGAAGATATTTACCATGCGCGCCAGATAGGCGTACAGGGTGTACCTTTCTTTGTATTCAACAATAAATACGCTGTATCAGGGGCGCAGCCTACCGAGGTATTTAAACAAGTATTAGACAAGGTTAAAAGCGAAGAAAAACCGCAGCTATTGAATGCTGACGGCGACTCATGCGGACCTGACGGCAATTGCTAAAGCTGACACTTTAATATATAAATGCGAAGGGCCGGTAGTTTTAACTATCGGCCCTTTATTTTGTATTTCATCTTTTTTATTGCTCCTGGTAAACAACAGACAGATAACGTTCTTCAACCGTGCGGTAAAACAGGGCCAGTAAAGCTAAAACCGCGCAAATAAAGAAAGTTACGATATGGTAATCGGCATTATAGATATACAATGCGCTGCCTATTACCAGCATGCGTAAAAATTCCACCGCGAAAACCCACTTTTTTTGCTCCATAATTGCACCGCAATTAATGAGCGTAAGCACGGTAAACGTGGTGAATAAGAATTTCTCCATCGCACCCAGCTCAAACTCAAACAGTATGAAAAAGAACAAGGTTATCAGCATAAAAATCACCTGCCACACTACGTAATTGTTCAGTCGTTGCTGCAACGGTTCTTCATGATGCTTTATACCGAATACGCTTTCCGCTTTTTCACGTGCAGCCGGATCGATCAGGTTGGGACTGCCGAATATCATTTTGATTTTGCCCTTCAGCGTTTTTTCGCGCTTAACCATTATCCATAGCTCTATAAAGAAATGGAAATGCTGCCACATAAAACTGTAAGTATTCAGTTGGTGGGTAAGGCCATAAACAGGCTTTTCATCCTCTTTTTTAAATGTACCGAATAGCTTATCCCAAATGATCAGTACATCGCCATAGTTCTTGTCCAGGTACTCATCATTACAGGCATGGTGAACACGGTGGTGAGATGGCGTAACTAAAAAGTATTCTAAAAAACCCAGTTTGCCTATTACCTGCGTATGCACAAAAAACGGGTACAGGCCATGGATCAACAGCATCACCACAATCATTTCGGCCGGGAAGCCTAATATGGGCAGTACGCTCCAAAAACCTGTACGCACCATAGCCTGCAGCAAGGTAATACGCGCAGATACAGTATAATTAAAATCTTCGCTTTGGTGGTGTACTACGTGCACCGCCCACAGTACATTCATTTCGTGCGCCAGGCGGTGGTACCAGTACCATATAAAATCGGTACCCAAAAAAAGCAGGATCCACATGGCTATGGTAGGCTTTATTTCGAATATGCCGTATGTTTTTTGCAGATAATCGTAAACGCCATAAAATACCGCAGCAGCAAGCACATCAGTTAAACGTTCTAATATACCGATGCTTACGTTAGCTATTGAACGGTGAAGATCAAACAGCTTTAGTTTTTTTTGTTTTGCGACGAAATACTCCAGCAGCATAAATACTACAAAGAGCGGTACAGCAAAAGCGAGGATGTTGTATTTCATGACTCGTTTTTATTGTTCTGTTTTAATATTCATTAAAACGAAAAAACACTCAAATATAATCTTAATTGGTAAACAAACACAAAATTTGTGCCCGAAAGGACTCGCAGCGGTTTACTACAAAGCTAATAAACATAATGTCGGAATTGTTTTAAGCTTAATTTAAAGCGTTATACCGAAAATATTATAACAGCCGTTTGAGTATGAATACATAAATTTGTTACATGGGAAAATTTGAGGTGCCCGATAAAGTGCTGTATGTATGCACCGGCAGCAAATGCGGAAAACGAGGCGGAAAGGACACTTATAAAATGGCATCGAGCTTTGTTAAACATAACAAGAGCAACGTGGATATTGAAGTGATACGTATAGAATGCACAGACCGGTGCAAGTTTGCACCGGTCTGTAACATGCAGCCTGAAAATATATGGCTTAAAGAATATTCAGAAAAAGAGGTGCTACGCATGTTAGCTAACCTCATGCAGCAGCAGGATTAAGCCTCGCTGCTGTAGCTGATTTTAGGGATATGGCGGTCAATTTCCCAACGGCCGGTACCTTCTTCGCCAATAACTTCGAATAGTTCCAGCGCGCGGCGGGCTTTGTATTCCTCTTCGCGTTGCTCTTTAAAGAACCAGTTCAGGAACTCCAGGGTTACAAAATCCTGCTCTTTATAGCAACGGCTGGCAATGGCTTTGATTGATTCGGTAACGCTTACTTCCTGCTCCAATGCATCCTCAAATACCTCGCGGAACGAGTTGTACTCAATTTTGATATTCGTAACCTCCGGAGATATCGCGGTGCCACCCATATCTAAAACATATTTGAAGAATTTAAGCTGATGTTCTCTTTCCTCTTCAGATTGTTTATAAAAATAGTCGGCTGAGTTATCAAAACCATTACGGTCGCACCATGAAGCCATGGCTAAATATATCGACGCTGATTGCGCTTCTTTTTTAATTTGCTGATTTAAAACCTCTTCTATCTCTGTTGATAAAAGTGATTTTATACGGATGATATCTTTCATGATCTAACTGTTTTAATCATTTATAACACTGCAAAGATAGTGCTATAGCAAGCCAAACAATTAAATATTAACAATATAGAAGCAATCTAAGTACAATTAAACCGCGGTGCGGTAAATACGATTGTAGATGATCTGGTTAAGATCGAGCATTACAAAAGTACCTTGTAAAAGCTCTTTAAAATGAATGATCTGGGTAAGGGTTAACACATAGGTATCATCACAAGCACAAATAAAGATGATTTCCATATCCGGCGACTGGGCATCCATCAGTTTTTGCTCAATATCGATGCTGTTGATGGCTTTGTTCAATTTAAGCAGGCAACGGTAATCAAAACGGGCAAGTTTACCGGCAAAATCAATATACCAGCAGCTCTCACTGTCTGATTGATAAATGGCACCATGCGCTGTGGTAAAAACCTCTATAAATGTTACGTGATCAACTACCTCTTTAACCTGCATTCCCTTTTTTGTAGAAGTGTGTGAAACAAAAGTAATACTATTTAGATTAAATCCAAATATAACAACGGTAATGTTTTAAACATTTTTACAACCACCGGGCGAATTAGTACCCCGGTGTTAAGCGGCAAAAAAACCTTTTGATAATAAATAGGTTAAAGGTTAAGTTTTATTTGATCATCATCTGCATAAAAATTAAACTGAAAACTGTGCAAAAACAATTAAGATACACTACTATACTTAAAGGCATTGTATTGCTCACCCTGTCGGTATTGTTTGGCAAGCAGGGTTATGCGCAGGTACATGCTACTACCGATTCACTTAAAACCGACTCGTTGCAAGCCGATACTATTAAAAAGCCAAAACTCGAGTACGCAGGGCAGTATGACATTAGTGACCTCATTCAGGATGTAATCCATCCAAACAAAAAGCCCGATTCGCTTAAAAAGAAATCGGGAATTACACTGATGCCTAACGTGGCCTCAAACCCGAGTATTGGTTTCCAGATCGGGATTAAAGCAGTTGCAGGCCGCGTATTAGGTAAAGAGCCGGGTACGCTAATGTCGGTAGCGGCAACATCCGCGTCTATTACTACTAAAGGTATTATTTATTTTTATTTGAGCCATAACGTATTTACACCGGGCAATCACTGGAATTTACAAGGCAGTTTAGTGGCCGCTAAAACGCTAACACCTGACTTTGGTATAGGCATTGGCGAGGCCGCTAACGGCAGCGAAGCAGACAGGGTATTAAGCAATCCTGGCCGTAAAGGATATGTACTACATTCGCTGTTTTATAATTTCCGCGAAAAGGTTTACAAACAGGTAACTGATAATCTTTTTTTAGGTGCCGGGGTCTCGTTTGATATCAGGCGGAGTATTGAAGACCGAAATAACCCCGTTGGCGAAACACAAACGCCTTATTACATTTACAATGAGCGTAACGGATTCAATAACAGCAGTTACAGTTCGAACGGCTTGCTGTTTAACGCGCAATTCACCACCCGCGATAACCAAAACCGCGCTTATAAAGGCATTTATGCTGATGCCGGTATACGGGTAAACCAAACCTGGATTGGGAGCACTAAAAACGCTACACAGTTAACTACTGATTTCAGGAAATACTGGAGCCTCTCAAAACGCAACCCCGAGCATGTTATCGCTTTTTGGAACTGGACATCGTTTGTTATCGGCGGTGCCCTGCCCTACCTGGAATTGCCGGGCACAGGCCGCGACCCAAGCTTCCGCAGCGGGCGCGGGTATACCGTTACTTATTTTAAGGGCACACAATACGCTTATTCGGAGGTGGAATACCGTTTCCCGATCACCCGGAACAAGTTCATCAGCGGAGTTACCTTTTTTAACATGCAAACCGCTAATGATGATCTGGGAACCAAGATCGGGCAGGTATGGCAACCCGGTGGCGGCGCGGGTTTGCGTGTACTGTTTAACAAAGCTACGCGCACCAACCTTTGTATTGATTACGCCTTTGGTAAATACGGCGCTAAAGGTCTGTTTTTGGGCTTGAACGAGGCTTTTTAAAGTTTGCCTATCTTAATATTAAAAATATCCTTCAAGGCGCGCTTGGCGGCATTGTACCCGCACATGCCATGCACGCCACCACCCGGAGGGGTTGACGAAGAACAGATATACATCCCCTTTGCTGATGTTTTGTATGGAGACCAGCGCAGTGCCGGACGGGTATACAATTGCCCGATATCGATTATACCGCCGTTTATATCGCCGCCAATGTAATTGGGATTATGCTCCTGCATTTGGGCGGTATTAAATGTATGCTTTGCCAGTATCCTTTCCTTAAAGCCTGGCGCGAAACGTTCTATCTGGTTCTCAATGATTTCTGTCATGTCGCGGGTTGATCCGTTGGGAACATGGCAGTAGGCCCAAACCGTATGCTTACCTTCGGGCGCGCGGGTAGTATCATAAAGGCTTTGCTGCGCCAGCAACACATATGGTTTTTCGCAATGTATGCCTGCGGCGGATGCTTTTTCGGAAATTTCGATCTCTTCCAACGTACCCCCAATATGTACCGTACCTGCCTTACGGCATTCTTCGGCGGTAAAAGGAACGGGGCCGTCAAGCGCCCAGTCAACCTTAAATACCCCATCGCCGTAACGATAACGTTCCAATTGCCATTTATAAATCGATGAAAATTTATGCCCCGCAATTTGCAGCAGTTGTTTAGGCGTAACATCAAAAAATATAGCACGCGCAGATGGCAATTGTGCGAGTGAGGTGATGTAGGTGTTAACTTCAATTTTTCCGCCCAGCGATATAAAGTAGCCGGCCAGCGCGTCGGCAATGCTCTGAGAGCCGCCTTTGGGTATTACCCAGCCGCCGATATGCCCGTTAGCCAGCAGCACCATGCCTATAGCCGATGTTGCCAGGTTACTAAGTGGCTGTATGGAGTGAGCCGCCATGCCTGCAAAAAGGCCCTTGGCTTGCACGGTTTTAAACTGTTTGGCCAGCATAGTAGCCGGTTGCAACGCCGATAAACCAAAATGCGCCATAGCAAATGGTTTGGACGGAATATGCAGCGGACCCAAAATATCAGCAGCCATACCCGGCCAGTTCTTTACAACGGGCCCTATAAGTTTATGGTAGGTATCGGCATCCGCACCCAACAATGAAGCGGTTTCATCAACCGAACGTTTTAGTACAGCCGCCGTACCATCATCAAAAGGGTGCGCAGCGTCTACCTCGGGCGCTATGTATTCCAACCCATGCTGATGAAGCGGTAACCTGGCAAAGAACGGCGAACCGGCAGCCAGCGGGTGAATAGCCGAGCAAATGTCGTGTTTAAAACCAGGCAAGGTTAATTCTGCACTGCGGAGTCCCCCACCGATGGTGCCTTTACCTTCAACCACCAACACTTGCAGCCCCTGCTGCTGTAATAGTATGGCAGCGGCAAGCCCGTTGGGGCCCGAACCTACCACTACCGCGTCATAATCTTTTTTATCGGTATTCATCAGCCTGATAATTTGTATAAATATGCAAAATAAAGGGGGATAAACACATGGTTCATCCCCCTGGCACTTTAACCTACTTGAAACTAATTATATAAATTCTTTTTTGTTTATAAAACGCGCTGAATTATACACTGCGGATATAACGTCTCCGGCCGAAAAACCACCTATTTCACTACGATAAACGTAGCTGTAGGCTACCGTACGATCCGCATCGCAAACATAAACGCCGGGTAGCATTACATTTTTAGCCGCCCCATCATTCCATCCGGCTAAAAGCTCCTGATATATACCAAGCTGACGGGCTAAAGCATTCTGCTCATCAACGTAGAAACTCAGGGTCAGGCTGTTAAGCCAGGCTATCTGCGCTAAATGCTGCTCCGCCTTAGGTATCACTACTAATAAATTACCGCCATTGGCCCTTACCTCGGTTTGGATAGCGTTAAGCGAACGTAACAGGTTTAAACCCGCGTTACCCAAACTGCCCGAATAAAAAGCGACTACCAGCGGCTTGTTATTAAACTTTCTAAGATCAATATAACCATGCGTTACAGCGCCATTATCATATTCGTACCAGCGGTTACTATCGGCTGAAAGATTCAGATCGGTATAATTACCGGAAAGCTCGTTGTTGTTGAAATTTTGAGTATTGGGGGATAAGAGGGCCTCATTTACAGCCACTTCATCGTAATATGTATACGTGTTCATTTAATTTAGTTGTTGCAAAAAGTACGATCAATTGAGTTTATTTTCCGTTCGATCAATAGCAACAACAACACATACCGGCACTTGGTTGGCAATGGAGCGTGATTTTTTTAACAGATGTTAATTGCTGTGTTTTCATGATATGATGACACAAATGTATATAAAATCTATATACTTTATATACTACTTTCAAAATCAATTAATAAATTGTATTAAATATTTAATAATCAAATATTTAATTTATATAGATACAGATTTTGAAAAAACGTTCATCACGATAACTCCCCCAACAATCATCGTTATGCCAATGATGGCGGGTATATCCAGCGATTGCCTGAACACAAAAACCGATACCAGCGCGGTGAGTACAATGCCCAAGCCTCCCCAAATGGCATAAGCTACACCCAACGGAATACTTTTAAGCGAGCTAGAAAAAAAATATAAGCAGCACAGGTAGCACACCACCGCCATAATGCCGGGCAAAAGCCTGGTAAACTGGTGCGATGCCTGAAGCAGGCTTGAACCGATAACTTCAAAAACGATAGCCAGGCCGAGAAAAAGGTATTTCATAGATAAACAGGATTTAAGCAAAAGTATAATGATTATGTAAACGGTAACGGCAATTATTAGTTGGAGGCTATTCTTAATTTATGTTTCTATATTTGTTAAGCCACTATTTAAAGTTTTTTATGACGATCACTGTTTTGGCATTTGGTGTTGCTAAGGATATTTTTAACGCGCCATCCATACAACTGGAATTGGTGAACGATGCCACCGTTATGAGCCTGAAATATACTTTGGAACAACAATACCCCCGGTTAAAGCAACTTTCATCATACCTCATTGCCGTAAATAACGAATACGCCCTGCCCGAGGATTATATTCATCAGCGTGATGAAGTGGCCATTATTCCACCTGTAAGCGGCGGATAATGATGAGCAGCTCCCCTATTAACATATTGATTACCGATGAGCCGCTTGATGTTACCAATTGCAGCCAATGGGTAATGACGCCTGAAAGCGGCGGGATTGACGTTTTTATTGGCACCGTACGCAATGCAACCAAAGGCAAAACTGTTTTACGCCTGGAGTTTGAGGCTTACCAAACCATGGCCATACGCGAGATAGAAAAGATCGCTGCCGCGGCCTTTGAGCAATGGCCACTTCAAAAAGTATTGATCCATCATCGTACTGGCGTATTACAGGTTGGCGAAATACCGGTTACCATCGCCGTATCTGCCGCGCACCGTGATGCTGCCTTTACCGCCTGCCGTTATATCATCGATACCCTTAAACAAACCGTACCCATCTGGAAAAAGGAATTTTTTGAGGATGGCGAAGTTTGGGTAGCCGCGCATCCATAAAGCATTACTTATCCGTTTTCGTCGAGCCACTCGTTCAGGCCGCCTTTTAAGGATACCGCTTTACTATCGGGCAATGCGCGGCTGGCTATCTTGACCGCTTCGGCGCTGCGCTTGCCGGATGCACAATAAAACACATTGGTTTTATTGGGATCAACCTCGTGCAGATTATTTTCAAGCTCACTAAGCGGAACATGTTTGCCGCCGATATGATGCGCAAGGCGTTCTTCCTCCGTACGTACGTCAATCAGTTGTACATCATCACCCTGAATGCGCTTTTTAAGTTCGGTTTGATCGATATCCGGCACCTCCTCTGCCGCGACCAGTAACGTGGTGATGTTGGTTTTGGTAAGCGTACCTATTTTTACAACCCGGCTTTGCAGCGTTTGGGCATCAAATACCAGGAGTTTGCCGGCGAGTGATTCACCGGTTT